>CATJBQ010000235.1 GCA_949738465.1 uncultured Lachnospiraceae bacterium | reverse complement strand
GCCAGAATCAGACCGCACTGGATATACATGGACTTCCTCCGGCGCAGATACGCCTTCCTGGCCTTCTCCAGCTCGTCCTCCGGCTCCCTGGGAGGCTGGTAGGGGCACAAAAGCCCCCCATGCCCTTCCTCCGCCAGGCGCTTTCTGGCAAACTCCACGTCCGCGGCAGCCACATACAGCGCCAAGGGCGCTTCATCCCCGGCCGCAGACAGCTCCTCATTCGAAGACAACTCCCCGGCCGCAGACAGCTCCTCTGCCGAAGACAGCAGCCGGCTGACGCCGCCGTGCTTGCGGCAATAAACCTCCAGGCCCTCCGCCAGCAGCGTCTCCAGCGCCGGGACCAGTTCCCCGGCCGGAAGCTCCCTGGTAAGCTGACGCAGAAAGCCTTCCCGCTTATTCATCGTACAAATGGCATCTCACCACATGGTGGTTGCCCATATCCCGGACCTCGGGCGCCTGCTGCTTGCAAATCTCCATGCACTGGCTGCATCTGGTGTGGAATTTGCAGCCCGCAGGCGGATTGGCCGGCGACGGGATATCGCCCGCAAGGATCACCCGCTCCTTCTTGATATCCGGATCCGGCATGGGAATCGCCGAAAACAGAGCCTTGGTGTAAGGATGCAGCGGATTGGCAAAAATATCTTCCGTAGTGCCGGTCTCCACCATTCCGCCCAGATACATCACGCCCACCGTATCGGAAATATGCTCCACCACCGACAGATCATGGGAGATAAACAGGTAAGTCAGCTTCCGCTGCTCCTGCAGGTCCTTCAAAAGATTGATAATCTGGGCCTGGATCGACACATCCAGCGCCGATACCGGCTCATCGCACACGATAAACTCCGGATTTAAGGCCAGCGCCCTGGCGATACAGATCCTCTGCCGCTGTCCGCCGGAAAACTCATGGGGATAACGGTCCTTGTGGTACTCCTGCAGGCCGCAGTCCTTCATTACCTTCGTCACATAGTCGTTAAATTCTTCCTTGGGCACCAGGTCATGCTCCCGCACAGCCTCGCCGATGATCTCGCCGATGGGAAGACGCGGCGACAGGGAAGAATAAGGATCCTGGAAAATAATCTGCATTTTCGTCCGGAGCGCCCTTAACTGCTTCTTATCATAAGCGTTGATGTCCTCCCCGTTGAAAAGGACGGTTCCCGCCGTCTTCTCAATCAGGCGCAGAATGGTACGCCCGGTGGTGGACTTGCCGCAGCCGGACTCTCCCACCAGCCCCATGGTGGTACCCTTGCGGATCTGGAAGGATACGTCGTCCACCGCCTTGACGCTTCCGGTAACGCCGCCGAAAAATCCACCCTTGATGGGGAAATATTTTTTCAAATGAGACACTTCCAGAATGTTCTCATCCTTGTGAATGATCTCGATTTTTTCCTGTTCCTTCTTACTCATTCCGTGTGCCTCCTTCCTTACAGCGGTAACAGCTTACCATATGGGTATCGCTCACCCAGTACTCCGGCGGGTATTTGCCCTTGCAGTCCGCCACGCACATCTCACAGCGATCCTTAAAGTAGCAGTAATCTGGCATATCCACCGGATTGGGCACGCTGCCGGGGATACTGTAAAGCCGGTCGATGGTCTTTCCCACCACCGGTTTGGAATTCATCAGGCCAATGGTGTAGGGATGGCGGGGATCCTTAAAAATCTCCCTTGCCGTTCCCTTCTCAATCACCCGGCCCGCATACATAACCACCACAAAATCGGCCATCTCCGCCACCACGCCCAGGTCATGGGTAATCAGCATGATGGAGCTGTTGATCTTATCCTTCAGATCCCGCAAAAGATCCAGAATCTGGGCCTGGATGGTCACGTCCAGAGCCGTGGTGGGCTCGTCCGCAATGATCAGCCTGGGGTTACAGGCCAGAGCCATGGCGATCATCACACGCTGGCGCATACCGCCGGACAACTCATGGGGATACATCCGGTAAACCCCTTCCTTATTGGCAATTCCCACCAGTTCCAGCATCTCCAGGCTGCGCTTCTTTACGTCCTCCTTGGACATTTTCGGATTGTGGAGGGTAATGACCTCATCCAACTGTTTTCCGATCCGCAGCACCGGATTCAGGGAGGTCATGGGCTCCTGGAAAATCATGGACATCTGGTTTCCCCGAAGCTTCTGCATCACAGAAGCCGGAGCATTCACCACGTTATAGGCATGCTCCTCCGACTGGAAACGGATCTCGCCCCCCACCGTCTGGCCGGAGGGACGCTGTACCAACTGCATCAGGGAAAGGCTGGTCACGGACTTGCCGCAGCCGGACTCTCCCACGATTCCAACGGTTTTTCCCTGGGGAACCTCAAAGCTGACGCCGTCCACGGCCTTCACAACGCCGATATCCGTAAAAAAGTGGGTCTGCACCTGATCGAACTCCACGCAGTTGGCAGGGTTCTTCATGGTGGTAATATATTCCTCCTCCGGAATATGCTTCCGGTTACGCTTCTTCTCAATCTCCCGGGTAATCTTGCGGTTTTCCCTGGAAATCCGCCTGGATTCCTTCGCCGAGATATAATTTGCATCTCTTTTCTTACTCTTTGCTGCCATCTTGCTCACCTACCGTTTCATTTTCGGATCGAATGCATCACGCAGACCATCGCCGATAAAGTTGAATGCCAACACGGTCAGCAGGATCATCAGACCAGCCGGGATCCATACAAACAGATAATTGGTCATTACATAAGAGTCGTTTACCGCATTCAGGATACTGCCCCAGGTAGCCGCCGGGTACTTGATACCAAGTCCCAGGAAGGAAAGGGTAGATTCTGCAAGGATAACGCCGCCAATCTCCATACTGGCAAATACCACCATCTGGGGGATGACGTTGGGAATCAGATGACGGAAAATCCTGCGGCTGACCCGGATACCGGTCGCCTCCGCCGCCGTCATGAACTCCTGTTCTCTCAGGGAAAGGATCTGTCCACGGACAATACGGGCAATTCCCACCCAGCCGATCACACTCATAACCACGCAGAGCATATAGATACGCACGGTAGGCCCTGCCTTATAGAAATCCATTACCGAACCAAGTATCAGATACAAAGGCATGGACGGAATACAATAAATAATATCCACAAAACGCATCAGGATCGTATCAACCCAGCCGCCGAAAAAGCCGGCAATTCCGCCGATCAGAACGCCTAACAAAAGTTCGATGATTACAACCACAAAGCCGATCAGCAGGGAAATCCGTCCGCCGTACATCAGCCGGGCCAAAAGGTCCATGCCGTTGCCGTCGGTTCCCAACAGATGCTCCTTGCCCGGGGACGCATAGGTGTCGATCACGCGGGTGTTCTGGTAACGCTTCACCGTATACTGCTTATTTTTTTCGGAAACCATATAGGTGTCCGTCTCGCCCTCCGCGTCCGTATACTCAAAGGATTCCTCTCCGGCCGCAATAGCCTCAATCAAAAGCTCTTTAAAATCCGGCGTCAGGAATACGCCGTCAATAAAGCTGTTGATGTTCATGTTGGAAATATAGGCGTAATTCCCGCCGTCAGGGGTATGCACCATAGCGGAGCCTTCCCCCTCCTGCTCGATGGCATAGGAGGCGCCTTCCGATTCAAATTCCTTCTCCCCAAGGCTCATGGCCGTCAGAACGTTTTTGTAAAATTCAAAGGAAAAGGACGTTGCCGGGTCGTAGGCCGTTACCGACGCCTTGCAGGCAATCGCAAGCTCCGTGCCCCGGTAAAGCTTCCCTTTGGCGCCCTGGCCCTCTACCAAATAAATCTCATCGTTATATACAAACCAATTCAGTCCTGCCTCCTGAGCGTCCTTACATTCCTGGGACATCATAATCTTGGGCTCATTCACGCTCTCCGTCCCGTAAATCAGATAGGCAGAATCGCTCAGCTTAGCCAGGCCAATCACGGCCCCGCTTCTGCTTTCGAATATATATTCTCCTTTTTTCACGGCTATTAACAGTTTGGAATTGATATCGCTGGGGAGCTCTGCACCCTCTGCCGTAAACATCTGAAATTCCGTAATCTCGGTGGCTCCTGCAAAATCCTTCCGCATCTCCTCCGTTCGATAGAACACCTGGCTCTGGGAATAAGGCATAGCCACTCCGCCCAAAAAGGCAAAGAGGAACATCACGGTAATGATCACCAGTCCCACGATGGCCAGCCGGTTTCGGAAGAAACGCTTGGCCACCATCATACCTGGGGAAAGGACCCGGACACGCTGAGCATCGTCAAGCTTCACATTCTCATTTTTTTCCATTTTCTCGTTATCCATGTTCTCTCCTCCTTTCTAATTCACGCGCACTCTGGGGTCAACCACTGCGTACAGAATGTCGGCAATCAGGTTTCCAACCAGGATCAGTACCGCCGAAAACAACATATAAAACATAACAAAGGGAATATCTCCCTGCATCACACACTCATAGGAGGTATAACCGATCCCCGGGATCTGGAACAGCGTCTCGGTGATCATGGCCCCGGAAAACAGGCTCGGCAGCGTACCGCCCAGCAGCGTCACAATGGGAATCAGAATGTTGCGGAAGGCATGGTAGTTGACCACCTTGCGCTCCGACACGCCCTTGGCCCTGGCCGTACGAATATAATCGGCATTCAGCACCTCCAGCATATTGGTTCTTGTATAACGCATCAGAGAACCGATACTGACAATGGATAAGGTAATCACCGGAAGGATCATGTGGTGAGCCATATCAAGGATTTTGCCGATATCCGAAAGCTGCTGATGATTTCTCCCCACAATGCCGTAAAGGTCAAACCATCCCAGCCTCACAGAAAATACGTATTTCAAAATGGTGGCAAAGAAAAAGCTGGGCAGAGAAATTCCCACCAACGCCACCACCGTAATCGTATAGTCGGTGGCGGAATACTGTTTCCTGGCCGCCGCAATTCCGCTGGGAATCGCCACCAATACCTCCAGAATAAAGGCGGCCAGCCCCAGGGCGAAGGAATACCAGATCACACTGGAAAACTTCTGCACCACCGGCTGATTGTAATACCAGGAATCGCCAAACTGGCCACGGATCGCCTGGCTGGCCCAGGTAAAGTATCCCTGTACCACTCCGGTATCCAAACCGTAAGCCGCCTGAAGCTGGGTCAGCCATTCCTGATAGCTCTTAGACCCCGGCCGCTGGGATAAGGTCAGCGCCTGCTGCTCCACGAAGGAGGTCGGCATACAGCGCATGATCCCATAGATGATCATCGACACAAAGAACAGAATGACCACGGAAAGCAAAAGCCTTTTAACTATAAATTTCGTCATATCATTGTTTCCTCTCTTTGCAAGTTTCTAGTACCTGAGGTACCATCTCCTCCGAAATCCGCCAGCCACCGTCACTCTCACGGCACGAAAGGCATTTCGCCAGAAAACGGTTTCCATATCCTGGCGAAGTACCTTTCATATAACGGAAAGGGAGAATACTCTCCCTTTCCGTTATCATTGGCCTTGGATTTCCAGAAACTTATTTCATCTCAAGGGTCTCAATCTCATTCAGGTAGCTATAGAAGCTGGTAGGATCCTTCACCAGGGTATCGATATTGACACGCTGGGAGCTCACAACCGTTGCCTCCTGTCTCTGGTATACAGGAATCTCTACCGCATAATCTACTACAAACTCAAGCGCTTCCTTGTAAATCGCCTTCCGTACCTCCTGATCGGTATTGGCCTTTCCTTCCATGATCAGCTCATCCAGCTCCGGAGAATCCACACGGTAGTGAGGAGTTCCGCCGTTGGTGTGATAGATCTGGAACATATCCGGATCGATGGTGCTATTCCAAGCGGCACACCACATCTCTGCCGTATAAGCATCCAGAGCATCCCACAGAATGGAGCTGTCTGACAAGTCGTTAACAACCAGGTCAAAGCCGATGCTCTTAAGAGCTTCTGACGCGGAGGTCAGGATACCGAAAGAGGGATGGTCGCCCTTGCCGTCTGCCGGGATCATTACCTCATAGCTCATCTCAGCGCCTTCCGGAGCCGCTGTAATCTTGCCGTCTGTCACCGTGTAGCCTGCTGCCTCGAAGTAACCAAGAGACGCCTGCAGGGCTGCCGCATACTTGTCGTCCTCAGACATACCTTCCGTGTAGATGGGGTTCCCTTCCACATCGGTGGAAAAAGCTACCTTATAATCTGCGTCAGACTTCTGGGGCGCTGCCCAGGAGGTATTGGAGATCGGGTAGTTAATTACGGCAGCCGCCTCGCCATAGTAGGAATCAATCGCCACGTCACGATATACGGCAATCACGGTTGCAATTGCCTTACGCAGGTTCTTGGACTGCTCAGAAGCAGGATCGTCGCCAACCTTCACATTGATGGAGCACATACCGATGTAACCATATCCACGGTAGTCTACAAGCTGTGTCTCAACTACGTCGCCGGAAAGCTCGCCGTTGCCGTTCTCGCCTTCAATCTGCGCTACCACATCCTTGGAGATGGAGGGTTCGGAAATATCAACGGTTCCCTGCAGTACGCCGGGAAGCTTATCGCCTTCGCCGGTTTCCTTGAACTGAACGCTCTTAATCTTAGGAGCGCCCTTATAGTAATTCTCATTAGCCTCTAAGTACAGCGTCTTGTTCTCATAGCTGGCAAACTTGTAGGGACCTGCGCCCATGGGCTCGGTGGTCTTAGACTTGACGCCGGAGAGATCGCCTCTCTCAAATCCGAACTGATTATTCTCATAATCATACTTGCTCTCATCGCCATAGTAGTGAAGAGGAGCAATAGAAATACCAAGCTGGCTGATTGCGGTAGCGTCTACCTCTGTCAGTACGATACGGACCGTCTTATCGCCGGTCTTCTGGATTCCTGTAATATTGGGAGCAGAGTCGCCGGTCTCAATACCCCTGGTATAGGTGGTATAGAAATCGCCAAGCACATCCTCCAACGGAGTTCCGCCCTCGGCTGCCTCATTGGCCATCTGTGCAAAATCCCAGCCATACTGCTCGCCGATAGCCATAAAGAAGTCTTCCAGAGTAGCCCCGTCTGCAAGCTCAAAGCCCCATCCGGCTGCCGCGCTCTTAATATCTGACGGATCCTCAATATATTCTTTAGCCACCAGATAATCTACAATCTCCTGTACGAAGGGAATTCCCTTTTCACGGACACCGGCCCAGAAAGCAGTCTGCTCTTCCTCGGTCCACTTGGAGAAATCAGTGTTGTCCTCTCCTGCCGCCCCGATCAGGGTGCACAGCGTGGACATACCGCTTCTGTACGCCTCCATTCCCTCAATCGGCAGGGAGAAGGTAGATGCCGATCCGTCATAGGCCGGATCACAATATACATAGAAGGAGAAGATCACGTCGTCGGCAGTCACTTCCTCGCCGTCTGCGAACTTCAGGTCATCCCTCAGGGTAAAATCATAAAATACCGTTCCGTCCTCGTTCTCGGTTACTTCGATGTTGGCCGGCGTATAGTAGGTATACTCGGTACCGTTCCACTCGGAAGTATATCCATCCATGCCGTCATAGATAAACTGTCCGGCCCGGTCATTGTACACCAGTCCGATCTGTGTTACGTCCACCACGTTCTGATCCGGTACGGATGCTGCGAAGAACGGGCTGAACTTCTCGCTCATAGCGTCATTTGCAATTACCAGCGGTGAGTCGCTGCCACCAGAGGGCTCCTCGACATCAGCCTGATTCTGATCGTCGTTGCCTTCATCGGAGGGCTGTCCCTCCTGCTGCTTGTCGGCGCCGTCGTCTGCCGGCGCCTTCTCGTCGCCACATCCTGCCATCATTCCCACTACCATGGTACTTGCAAGAAGTGCGGCAAGCACTTTCTTCTTCATACTAAATTCCTCCTTCTTTGGAATATGATCTATGTTCTTCCTCCTCCCCACGGGAATCCCTTGGAAACAGAGGGAAAAACCTATGTATACCGGAATGCCCGAGCACCCCGCGGGCCAAAAGCCCTAATCCTCCAGGACAATCCCGGAAAACATGCGGTCATAGCAAAAGCCGTAGCCAATGCCCAGAACCGCCGCCGCCACCAAAAAGCCCAGATAGAAAAGCTCCCGGAAAAGGTCGATCTGTCCATGGTACAGAATCAGATAAACCACATCACAGAGGGCAGCAATCCCCGCCATCACAATGATTCCCCACACGCTGTGGCGGATCCGGCGGATACTCTTGTCGTACACGTCAACCTGAATCCGCAGACCGCAGTCCAGATAGCTGATCAGACCCAGCAGCAGGTAAAGAAGCGGCAGATACAGGAACAGATACGGATACACCACCCAGAAGGTACGGGAGGACGACGGATTCACCATCCCCGCCAGCACCACCACCGCCGCCAGAGGGGCGAACAGCCCGAACTGGATCAGACTGGTATTCCTTTTCTTCCGGGCATCAAAGGGCAGCACATAATGGCCGCCAATGTAGATATACTGGTCACCCAGACGCCCTCCGGCATCCAGGCCCGTCACCTTCTGATAGCTGTCCTTGTACTTATTGCGCATAATCATCCTCAAAAAGCCTCTGTATTATCCTTAAAAATCCGCGGAGCGGATTTTTATAGAAATTTTCAATTTCTATAACTGAAAGAGGGTACCCTCTTTCACAGCTCCTGTCGGCTGTACGCCCGGGATGACAATCTGTCCACCAGGGACGTACACGTTATTATAACACAAGCTTTCTGTTTTTGCAATTCACTGCGTGAAAGTTTGTAAGAAAAATGTAAAGAATCAGATCTTCTCCTGGAAATGCTCCACCACCGCCTTCACGCAGCCCTCCTCGAAGGGGCTCTTAAGCCCGGCCTCTTTTAGCATCGGCACATAGAACTTCCTGGCGGACAGCCTGCACAGAGCCAGGTAGCTTTCCCAGGCTTTCTTGTAATCCTCGTCCATCTTCATCTTGTACTGCATGGCGCAGATGGTCGCCAGACAGTAGTCAATATAATAGAAGGGACTGGAGAAAATATGGCTCTGGCGCTGCCACCAGCCGCCCTCCCCGAAGAAGGGATCTCCCTCATAATCCAGATGGGGCCGGTACTCCTGCTCTAAGCGCTTCCATACCTCCTTGCGCTCCTTCGGCGTCATGTCGGGATTCTCATAAATGATATGCTGGAACTCATCCACCATGCAGCCATAGGGCACGAAAGCCGCCGAATCCTCCAGATGCATGGTCAGATAATCCTCTTTCCGCTCCCCGAAGAACTTCTCCATCCAGCCGTAGGTAAAATATTCCATGGACATGGAATGGATCTCCGCCGTCTCCATGGTGATATCCAGGTATTCCTTAATGGGCTCGTCACGCATCACAAAGCCCTGGAAGGCGTGTCCGCACTCATGGGTGATCACGTCCACATCCCCGCTGGTTCCATTAAAATTTGCAAAAATAAATGGTGATTTAAATTTTGGCAGATAGCACATATAGCCGCCCTGGCGTTTTGTCTTGCGGCCTAATACATCGAACAGCCGTTCTCCTGCATAAAATCGAAGAACTCCTTCGTCTCCTGGGACAGCTCCCCATACATCTGCTGGCCGGCCGCTAAGATCTCCTGGGGCGTCCCCACAGGCGCCGGATTTCCCTCCTTAAAAAATACGTCGTTATCGATGTAGGAAAGCTTCTCCACACCGATGCGCTGGCGGCGTTTTTCGTGGATCCTGCTGGCAAAAGGCACAAAATACTCCTTCACCTGACGGCGGAAGGCCTCTACCTCCTCCTTGCCGTAGCTGTTGCGCCTCATCCGGCAATAGCCCAGCTTCTCATAATTCTCATAGCCCAGCATCCTGGCCTGGGCCGTGCGGTTCTTCACCATGGCGTCGTAGATCTCATCGATCTCACCGGTGACGCCCTGGAAATATCCGCTGAGGGCCTGCCAGGCACGTCTTCTCACCGAGCGGTCATTGTCGGTAAGGAATTTGCGCATCAGGGACAGGTTGTAGACCTCCCCCTCAAAGGGGATCTTAGCGGTGGCGATCAACTTCTCGTAACGGGTCACCAGGGCATTTTCCTCCTGCATCAGGGGAATCAGCTTCTCGTCAAAGGCGTCAAAGGCCAGCTCCATATTTCTGAAGGTCACCGGCCCGATCTTCTCCTCCATGTAAGCCCGGTGGGGCGAATGGAACAGCACCTTCTGGTACTCCACCTTATACTTGTCCAGCACCGGCAGGATCTCGTCGTAGTAGTCCTGCTCCTTCTCATAAAATTCATCGGTGGTGTCAATGTCGTGGCGGATCATGGCCAGGGTGATCTCCGTCTCCACCTCCTCCATCAGCTTATAATACTCCTGATGAATAGCGAACTGTTGTTCGCCGTCGGCAGCCTGCTTCTGCCGCTGGATGAGATCTGTCATCTTTTGTTCCACTTCCTCCAGCTTTACCCGCTGGTAGGGCATTTCTGAAAACTTCATTCTGTTATCCTCCATTTTTTATTAAAAATCCCCCGATTTCCTTCCAGGCCAGCCGGGACTCCGGCATCAGCTTCATCGCCATCTGGAAAATATGGAACATGCCTTCATAGATGGTAAGCTGTACCTTTACCCCGGCCTCCTCCGCCTTCTGGGCCGCCAGAACCGAATCGCTTAACAGCATCTCGATGGAGCCCACCTGAAAAAGCATGGGCGGGAAGCCCGTAAAATCTCCAAACAGCGGCGAAATATAAGGATTCCTGGGATCGTTGTCCGTCACATAATCCTTATTGTAGATCAGACTGTCCCTGGTATTCCCGAAAAGGGGATCTTTTTCATAATTCTCATCGTAAGACGGGCCGCTGGCCGTCAGGTCCGTCCAGGGGGACATGGCCACAATCCCGGCCGGAAGGGGGCGCCCCCGGTCCCTAAGCAGCATACATAAGCCCATGGCCAGCCCGCCTCCGGCGGAATCTCCGGCCAGAAAAATCCGCTCTGGCAGCCACCCGCGGTCCAGAAGCCAGCCGTAGGCGTCCAGGGCGTCCAGAAGGGCCGCCGGATAGGGATGCTCCGGCGCCACCCGATAATCGATGGTCAGCACGTCCATGCCGCCCGAAACCTCATTGTAGAGAACCCCGAAGCTGCGGTAGGCATTGCGCATGGCCCCCACATAACCGCCGCCGTGAAGCTGCAGGATCACGGATTCGCTCCTGGCCTCCTTTTTCTTATGAAGAAACTCTCCCTGGCAATTTGGCAGGGAAACCATGTGCAGCTCATAGTCGGAGGGACATTTCCACTTGGGCTCCACCAGGTTCTTGCGAAGCTCCCCGGACTTGATCTTCTCTCCCAGCAGATGGGTGGAGGTCATAAAGGCGATCATTTCCTTCACCATATATCCCCGGATACTGGTTTTCTTGATTGTCTTCTTCATTATACTCATGATTCGCTCTTACCCAGTCACATATGAAATCTTCGTTTCAGCTCATTGATGGCCTTCCGGTCGCCAAAAATCAGCGTTCCCAACAGCATGGCGGCAGATACGGAAGCGGCCACAATAGACACCACCGGATGCCAGATAATGCCCCGGCGCCAGAACACCAGCAGCAAAATACTGAAAAGCACCGTAAACATCTGCATCAGAATATAGCTCTGCCAGTAAAACTTATTCACCAGCATCAGGATAAAAATCGCAAGATCCAAAAGCAGTACCGCCCCCGGTACCACAAAATTCACCGACCAGCCCCGGTATCCCACAATGTAATCGATGGCGATCGTAAGGAGGGTCGCCCCGGCTACCTGGATCATGATGGTCCTGCGGTAGCCTTTGTTTTTCTGGATGGAAAAACGCAGGGTAATATACAGGTACAAAATGGCAATGCCACTGATGGCCGACCACCACACATGCCGGAAGGTCCGCACATTTACGATAATCAGCACCACCTCAATGATGATGGCCAGAAAAGTATAGATCTTCACGATCCAGTTTAAGATACGCGCCTTATTTTTTACATTGGGGTACATGGGCGCATAGCCTGCCTCCCCCTCTCCCTCCAGCACGCTGCTGCATAGGGGGCAGACCAGGGTATCGTCCAGAACCGCCACCTGACAGTTTTTACATTTTCTCATGATACACTCCGTTCGTCTCGATTACCACCGCAACGCCGTCCGACGCCAGCTTCTGGAAAAAACGCTTCTGCACCGATACGTCCTCCAGCACGGAGCTGAAGGAGAACACCAGTTCATCCCGGTAGGAGCAGATACAGCCCTTGATATTCTGTCCCTTGGACATGGACAAAAATGCATGGAACCGCTTGATATAGGGCTGGTATTCCTCCCGCACCTTGATATTGCCGATATTGGTGATGGTGGTGGAATTGGCCAGGGCCGAGGTCTGGTACACCGACTTGATGGCAATATTTTTCACAAACAGGGGCACCATCCGAAGCATCAGATTCTTCTCATTGGAGGCATTGTAGGCCAGAAGCGCGTCCAGGTGCTCCGACGTAATCTGGCTGCGGAGGCTGTCCACCGTAATCTTTAAGATCTCTGCAAAGGTATAATTCTCCTCCACCGCCTCAAAAACCGCCGACACCATCACAAAAAAATTCTTGGTGGTATTGGAATGGTAATAGGGCCGCAGGTTCACCGGAACCGCTACGCTCACCGGACGCCTGTCCGTACCGCCGTGCATGCATTCCTGATAAACGCTCCAGATAAAAACCGCCACCAGGTATTCGTTGATGGAGGCCCCTGCGCTTTTGCTGACCGCTTTCAGCGCGGCAATGGGCATATAGCCGTGGATCAGCCCCAGCTCCAAAGCCTCCAGCTTCTCTCCCTTGATCTGGTAGGCCCGCTTTGTCTTGTAGGGCCTGGCATGGCTTTTCTTATAATGCTTTAAGAAGCTGTCCTCCCGGTTCAGGGAGGTATCGCTGCAAAGAGTATCCGGCACCTGCTCCATCAGCGCAGGATGGGACAGGCGGAGATACTGGTAGGTCAGCTCCCGCAGAAAATTAATGCCGCCCATGCCGTCCGTCAGCACATGGAATACCTCCAGGTTGATCCTGCGCCGGTAATATGTCACACGGAACAGGTAGCTGCGGTTCTTATTGGGCGAAATATACTGGTTGGGATAATTGTTCTCCTCATGGATCCTGGGAGCCGGCTTTTTATTTTCCTCAAAATAATACCAGAAAATCCCCTTCCGGAGGCGCACCCGGAATCCGTCAAACCAGGGCAGCACCCGCTCTAAGGCTTCCTGTAAAAGCTCCGGGTCCACCTCTTCTTCGAGGGTGACGGAAATCCGGTATACATTGCTCATGCTCTCCCCGGCAATCACAGGAAAGAGATGAGCCGTATTGTCCAGCTTGTCCCATTTCAAATCATTTTTCTTCTTTAACATAGAGCCTCCTCGGCTTTTCCAGGATAATCCGGAAATTTCTCTCCGGATCCGTCTCAAATCACGTAATCCAGCGTCTCCTCCCCGGACCAGTCCAAAAGATCCTTGAGCGTATACCGGTCCAGCACGCCGCGAATGGCCTCATCCAGCTCCCGCCAGAGGCGCAGTGTCCCGCAGCCGCTCTGACGCCGGCAGGGCTTCGCCCCCGCCTCCAGGCAGGACACCGGGGCCAGATCGCCCTCGATCAGCCGCAGAATATCGCCCACCGTGTACTCCTGAGGCGGCTGCTTTAACTGGTAGCCGCCCTGGGGGCCGCGGATGCTGCGTACATACCCGGCCTTCTGAAGCACCGAAATGATCTGTTCCAGATATTTCAAGGAAATCTCCTGCCGCGCCGCGATATCCTTAAGGCGCACCGGCTCCTTCGACTCATGCTGCGCCAGATCCAGCATCAGACGCAGCGCATATCTCCCTTTGGTTGAAATTCTCATCGCTTTCTTCTCCTATCCGGTCTATCATATCACATTTTCTGGAAAATATCCATGGGAATCTCTCAAGAAAAACCGTTCCGCCAAATTCGCCTGACGCAAGAATCCTTTTCTTCCATATTCTTTCCCTGATTTACAGAATTTTAAAAATTTTTTAAATCCTTAAATTTTCCCTGCCCAATCACGATTTTCCGATTATATTTATATATGGAACAAAATTTACTAAGGAGGAAGCACCCTTCGGGTGTACCTGTATGTCAAAAATCATGACAAGAAGGAGGAAATTCCATGGAATTTGGAAGAAGATTGCAATTGCTGTTAGAAGAACAGAACCTGAAACAAAAAGACCTGGCAGCCTGGCTTCATTTAGCCAGCTCCACATTAAGTGGATACGTCAGCGGAACACGGCAGCCCAGCTTTGAGACACTGATCCAGATTGCAACCTATTTTGGGGTTACAACGGATTATCTGCTGGGCAGCTCTAAACTGTACCGCCACGCAGCCGCTCCGTTGCTTCCAAAAGAGAAGCTTCTTCTTGACCTCTACCGGGGAATGACAGAAAAACAGAAGGCCCTGCTGCTGGAGCTTGCACGGTTCTGCCACTATCAAAGCCTTCGGGAAAAAAATCAAAAACAAAATTAAATCAGAAGAAACCGCCGCAAAAGCGCCGGCGGTTTCTTTTTCCCCGTTTTTATGACGGTACCGGCCTTACTCCCCGGTAATTCCGCTTGTCTCAATACTCTGGACAAATTTTCTCTGAATAAACATATACCCGATAAAAATTGGCAGTACCACCAGAATCACCGCCGCCATCACCGTGGCATCCGTATAGGGCGTCTCTGCCGCCTCCTGCACGCCGGCCTTGGCATTCTCCACCGCCTCCGACATGGTGGGCAGGATCATGGACAGATAAAAATTCTTCTGCTTCTGGATATACAGCCCCGGCTCGAAGAAATCATTCCAATGCCATACCACGCCAAGCACCGTGCTGATGATCACCGTGGGCTTTGCGATGGGCAGGGCGATCCGGAAAAAGGTCCGGACGGGCCCGCAGCCGTCGATGGCCGAGGCCTCCTCCAAGGCCGCCGGCAGGGACAGGAAAAACTGCCGGAATATAAACACAAACAGCGCCCCGTTGAGCCCGAAGCCCAGAAAGCTTGGAAGGATGATGGCCAACTGCCCCGGAATCATCCCCAGCTTGGAATAGAGGATGTAGAGGGGCACGATAATGGTCTGGGTGGGCA
Source organism: uncultured Lachnospiraceae bacterium (assembly GCA_949738465.1). Taxonomy (GTDB): domain Bacteria; phylum Bacillota; class Clostridia; order Lachnospirales; family Lachnospiraceae; genus 14-2. The sequence continues at coordinate 20,340 of CATJBQ010000235.1, read as the reverse complement.
CCACCATGGAGAGGATCAGCAGAAAGAACAGGATTCGCTTTCCCCGGAAATTGTAGCGGGCAAAGCCGTACCCGATAAAGGAGCAGGAAAGTACATGACCCAGGCTGCACAGTCCCACCGCCAATAAGGTCTTAAAAAACCGCGGCACATAATCCAGACTCTCAAAGGCCAGCTTAAAATTGTCAAAGCACAGCTCATTGGGCACCCATTTCACCGAGACATCCAGAATATCATCCGCCGATTTCAGGGAATTGATAATCATATGTAAAAACGGATACAGATAAATAAACGCAAAGTCAATCAACAGGATATACATGATGAGCTTAAATACAATCCCCAGCTTCGGCCTTTTTCTTAAAATAGTTTTTAAATTTAAATTTTTCTTTAATTTATTCAAAACAACCTCTCTTTCCGCCCGCTAATACCGCTTTGTCACCCGGTTAATAAAGGGCCGCATACAAAGGGCCACCAGACCGATGACGATCAGCACAAAGGCAAAGAAGATCCAGCCCATGGCGCTGGCATATTCAAACTCTCCCTGGTCAAAGCCCTGGAACAGGATCCAGTTCACCAGGGGGCTGGAATCCCGGTAGGAGGCGATGATGGTATATATGATATTCAAAAGGATGATGGGCGATATCATAGGAAGGGTAATCTTCCAGAACATCTCCCACTCCGTGGCGGAATCCACCCGGGCCGACTCATACAGCTCCGGCGGAATCTTCTGGATTCCGATCAAAAACAGCACGATCTGTACCCCGGAGCCCCACAGCACCGTAGGAATATACGAAAGCAGCGTGCTTAAGAATTGATACGCCTCCTGGGGGAGATAAGCCTGCACGGTGGGCGAAAGAAGAATCTCCCGTGTCACCTCCATGGAGGAGACGGTAATTCCCTGTTGATTCAGCATATCCATCACATACCCGGTTCCTAACAGCACCGGCAGGAAGAAGATGGAACGGAAAAATCCCTTTCCCTTAATATTGCGGCTGATCATGATGGCCACGATTAGGGAAAAAATCACAATGATGGGCGTCTCCAGCAGGATCTTCCGAAGCCCCCAGGTGATACAGGTCACAAAATGGATATCTCCCAGAAAAGCCTGCTTATAATGGGCCAGCCCCACCCAGTTCATTTTATAGGTGGTAAAATTTTCAAGCTCCGAAAAGCTCAGCCGGAAGGAAAAGATCAGCGGATACGCCAGAAGCAGGATCCCTCCGATGATCCAGGGCGCCAGAAACAGATAGCCCGTCATGCTGCGCCTCCTGGCAAAGGTAAAAAATTTCTTTTTCTTCGTGGATTTTTTCATGCCTCACGCCCCCTTCCCAACGGAATAGTCCATGGCCGGAATCGTAATCCCGTCCCTTTGTACCGGCTGATCCGTATAATTGATCAGAACCCTCGTCCCGTCCTCGTAGGTGATTACCACAAGATCCTCCTGCCTTTCGTGGCGCACCATCTTCTGGTTCCACACCTGGCCCAGCCGGTCATTCAGCTCCCCGGCCACCTCCTTCACCGTGTCCTTCCACACCGCATATTCCGAAGAAAACAAGTCGTTGCAGGCCGTTTTGTGAAGCAGCGACGGGCTCTCATAGGTCAGCACAAAGCTGGGCAGGCTCCCGGTCTCAATCCACTTCAGCTTCTGGTATTGCAGGTCGTAGGAATGGTTTCCCGCCGTGGAGGTATAATCCACGCTCCCATGCACCACCATCTGGTAAAATGGCACCGCCTCGTCCCCCAGGTAATAATCGGAACCAGAATCCGGTATCCCGTCCAGCAGGGCCGCATAGGGAAGCACGTATTGATTCCCGCCTGATACCGCCACCTGTCCCTGCTCTGCAGCCGCCCTCCCAAGCACCGTCTCACAGGCCTCCTGGGCCTGGGTCCGGCTGGCGGGCCGGGAACTGCTGTGATCGTAGGTCAGAAGCTGTCCCAAGGTGTCAAAACAAATGGCCTGCCCCTTGGAAAGCTTCCGGGTCTTCACCGCATCCTCGTAACAATCCTCCAGCACCTGCACCGGGTTCAGCAGATACCGGTCCCCCTCATTGACCACCGTCCCGAATCCGGAGCGGACCGTGTCCTTGCGGTTGTTGAAATCCCCCGTGCTCACATCCCCGTTGATAAAATCCATCTTCAGATAGAGGTCCACATTTTCCTCCTCACAGGCCGTCAGCAGTTTTTTAAAATCCCGCTTCCCGCCGAATTTCTTCTCCAGGGCCGGATCGGTGGGCAGCGTGTCAAAACCGCCCTTTCCCCAGCCCTCCAGCACCGCCGAAACCTTTGGCACGCCGGAGCCCAGATCCGCCAGGATCTCCGCCGCCTGGGAATAGGTGGTGGCTGTGATGAGTTTTTTTCCAAACAGGCTGCTCTCACCGGCTCCCATCACCAGGTTCACCACCAGCGGGACGCCCGTACGGCTCTCCTGCTCCTTTAAGATCCCCTCCTGCTCCAGATAATCCCGGTACACACCAGCCATATCGCTGTAGGTGGTATGCTCCCCATCCAGGAGGAAGATCTGCACCCGCCTGGTGGAGGTGTAATTGTTGGGAATGATCTGGATATAATCGTTCCCGTTTACCTGGGTGGAATAGTAAATGCGGTAATTTAAGGTCAGATAGGCCCGGTTCAGGCCGTTGAACTTAAAGCCGCCGGGAGCCACATTCAGCACGCAGTCCGCCTCCCCCTCTGTCACCGCCGCCAGCATGGCCCCGTCTCCATGACTGATGCCGTAAACCGGCAGCATCAGGTTGTGATAGCCCTGCTCCTGATTTTCCTGGATCTTCTTCAGATCCAGAACATCAGTTCCATAAAAGGGGTACATATACAGCCTGGCATTGGGATCATCGTAGCTCTTATGGCGGATCAAGGTCCCGGAGCCGTCCGGAATCAGAAGAAACCCCTCCTCCCCGGATACCGCCGCCCCGAAGGTGGGCATCAACTGGATATTTACCAGCATATCCTCCCCCTTTTCCACAACGCTTTCCCCAGGGATCTCGTAGTAAAATCCCTCCTCACAGAGCCCCATATGGATGTCAAAGGAGATCATCCCTGACGCCAGGGACATGGACAGCACCAGCTCCTCCCCCTCGTACCGGTGCTCCAGCTTATAATTGGCGGCGCCGGCCCCGTTGTCAAATACATTCACCACGGAGAGCCTGCCGTCCTCGGAAGCAACGGTCACCGTCATCAACTGGCTCATCATATTCCGGCTGGATTCCTCCACCGGATAGTAGTCTGCGTCCACGGTGTTGGACCAGACCTTCCCGCTGCGCAAATCGGTGATGTAGAGGTCTGCCCCTTCCTCGTCGTACTCCAGCCGGAAAGAATCATTCTCCGTCACCGTATGCAGCCGTACCTCCGGCTCCGGGGCATCTTCTCCAGCATCCCCCGGCTCCTGCACCGGCCCTGGGGCATCTTCCCCGGCATCCCCCGGCTCCTGCACCGGCCCGGCCTGCACCGGCATTCCCCCCGCCAGGAGCGCCACCAACAGCAGCAGCGCCACAAGCCCTGCCATCCTATGCATTTTTTTCGTCCCTTTCATCTTCCTCACCTTCCCCCTACAGAATCTTCCGCTGGATCTCCTGGAAAATCTCCTGCACCGCGCTTACCAACTGGATCGTCAGAGAAGCCAGAAAAACAAAGATCGCCAGAAAGACCACCATAAACAAAATACACAAAAGCGCCACCCCGATGGCTTTTACCAGGCCGTAATCGTTCTGCCGAAGCAGAGCAAAAAATAACAGCAGCACCACCCACACCAACGCCGCGGATTGTAGGAAACCGTAAAATCCCGCTTCTCCGTCTCCCAGCACATGGGACAGGGCGGCCCCCACCGGCGTCAGCACCAGGTAAGGCGCAAGGCAGTAAGCCGCGGTCACAAAGATCTCCTTCGGCTTGCTCTCCCCGTCCATGATAGAGGTCATACAGAAATTCGCAATGACCCACACCACAACGGGCGCCACCACATAAGCCATCTCGATCCACAGATTCACCGCGCCGGGATCCTTTTGGCGGAACTGGAAGCTCACCAGAAAATTAGCGGCATATTTTTCCAGGCCTGCCAGAAGAATCAGCAGGATGGCAGGAAGCACCTTAATCTGGGTATCCCGCTCCAGCTTGATCATATCGTAGCACTCCAGGGGATGAAACAGCATGATAGGAAAGAGCTGCCAGGAATTGATCCTGCCCTTGGCGGCCTCCCTCGCCCCTCTTATATGGAATCCTCTCATTGCCCCTTCCCCCCTTCCGGACCATAATGATAATCATGAATATAAAGCTTTGTTTTTTTCAAAGCATAGAACAAAAATACCACTGCCGCCGCAGCCACCAGCACCACCGCCAGCACCACCCCGAAAAAATGGCTCTTGATAAAAGCATAACGGTAGTCCGTAAAGGCCTTTCCATACCGGTCCTGCACCCGGGCCAGTTCAAAATATTCCATGGCCTCCTTCGGCCGGTCCAGCTTATACAGCACCTGTCCCATCCCCATGTTGGCGACAGGATAATTGGTATCCGTCTCGATCACCGCCTCCCACTCCTTTAACGCCGCATCATATTCCCCGTCCCGGTAAAAACAGATGGCGCTGGCAACATGCTCCATAAAGGAAGTCGGCGTAAAAATATGGATATACCCGGTACTGGCGTCCAATACATAGACCTCCCCCCGGCTGTTGACCGCCAGGGAACAGGGATTCTGGAAATATCCCTTTTTCTCCCCCTTGCCCCCGAAAATGGTCAGCAGGTTCCCCTCCTGGTCATACTGGAGGATATGCCCGGTATTGCGCTCCAAGACGCTGATGATCTCCTTGGAATCCACTGCGATATCCACATAATCCGGATCGATGGCAAAGCCGTCCTCCCCGTAAACCGGCTCCGCGGTATAATCCCCGGGAAACAGGTTGGCGCCGCTGGCATTGAGCTTTTTGATCCTGGCAGAATCCGTAGCCGCCACCCCATAGACCATGCCGCTGTCGGAGATCACAAAGTTGTTGAAGGGCGGCGCCTCCTCCATCTCCATCCGGCTCTTCTGCTCCTGGGAGGCAAACATCCGGATCAGGGTCCGTTTCAGGCTGAAGGGAAGGCTGTTGGCCCCCACAAAGCCCTTGAATTCATTGTTGGCGTCAATGGTCATAAACTGCTGCCCCTTGATCACATAGATCAGCCCCTGGCTGCTGACGCACACCTTATGGATGGAAAAATCGCTGGAATCCATAAGAAGCTCGCTCTTTGGCTTTACAAAGGTTTCCTGGATCTCATCCCTCTCATCGATATTGGCAATCCGCTGGTTGCCGGTATCCGCCACAAAAATGCTTCCAAAATTTGTGCAGAACACTCCCTGGGGGTTTAATAATGTCCCGCCTCCCGTATAGGCAGCCACAAAATTCCCCTCCGGATCCAGTTTCACAATCCGGTTGTTGCCGCTGTCCGCAACATAAATACAATCTTCCTTATCTATAAAAATATCCTTGGGCTCATAAAGGTTCCCGCCCTCCTCTCCCAGGTAGGTAATGACCCCCTTCACCAGATAGGTTTTGGGCACTGCCAGCCGCTGCCCGTCGTTATCGATCACCCAGTCCGTCTCCCTGGCCTGGACGCAGAGCCCGGCCTGGGCAAAAAACAGCAGGGCAGCGATCAGCGTTATCATCCGTTTCATAGCTTTCCACCCCCTTATCCCTTAATGCCGGAATAGCTCATGGTATTGATCACCTTCGACTGCATCAGGGTATAGATCAGCACCGTGGGGATCATGGTTACAAAGGTTGCCGCCGCCATGGTTCCCGCCGTGGCCAGGGAGGATGCCCCCGCCCCGCCGGCAATGGACTGGATGGCCAAGGGCAGCGTCTTCATCTGCCCGGAGCTTGTAAAGATCAGCGGCGTAAAATAATCGTTCCAGGTGTTCACAAAGCTGAACACCACCAGAGTGGCAATGGCAGGTTTTACAAAGGGCACCACAATTTTTGCAAAAATCTGAAGCTCACATGCCCCGTCGATCCTGGCCGCCTCAATATACTCGTTGGGAAGCTGCTCCATGAACTGCTTCATCAGGAACATGTTAAACGCCACCGCCACCTTGGGCAGAATCAGCGCCCAGTAGGTGTCTAAAAGCCCCAGCTTCTCCACCACCATATAGTTGGGGATCTGGGTCACATGGGGCGAGAACATCAGCGCCGCCAGGATCAGGGCAAAGATCACATTGGAGCCCACAGGCTGATGCTTCACCAGACCGTAGGCCGCCATGGTAGAGATCACCAGCGTCCCCAGCACCACCAGGGCAGAAACCAGCACACTGTTAAAAATATAACGGGAAAAGGGCACGCTGCTGTTGTCTAAGGTCACCAGTAGCCCGTTAAAGTTATCCAGCACCGGATGACTGGTAAAAAACCGGGGCGGGAAAATAAACAGCTCATCTAAGGGCTTAAACGCCGTGGTGGCCACATACACCAGCGGCATCGCGGTAAAAATCACCAAAAGCGTCAGAAACAGATACAAAAGCACCTGGGAAAACCGGAAATAAAACAAATGACGTCCCGCAATCTTTACACTGCGGCCTTTTACTGCTGCCATACAAGCACCTCCTCCTAATTCTCACGGAAAACCCTGGTAAACAGACGTCCCAGCAAATATGAAATGGCAAACAGCACCACCGCCACTGCCGAAGCATAGCCCATCTCAAAACGGATAAATCCGTAATCGTACAAATGGGCCACCAGTGTATGGGCCGCATAGTCGGGGCTTGGCATCCCCGCAATGGCCACCGCGATATCAAACACCCCGAAAGCCGCGGTGGTCATATTGATGGCCGCAAACAGGAGCTGGGGCTTCATCACTGGAAGCGTTAAATAGCAAAGCTCCTGAAAGGCGTTTTTCACCCCGTCGATCTGGCCCGCCTCATAGATATCCGTGGGCACATTCTGAAGCCCGGCCAGGAAAGTGAGGAAATTCACCCCCATGCTGGTCCACACCGATACAATAATCACCACCCACAAAAGAACCGATGTATTGGAGGTCCACTGGATGGGTTCTCCAATCAGCCCGAGCCCGATCAGCGCATTGTTGATCAGCCCGTACCGGTCCCCGCTGAAAAAATACAGCCACACCACGCTGATGGCCACCGAGCTTACCAGGGTGGGCGCGTAAAACAGCAGGGAAAACAGATTCCTGCCTTTTTTCAGGCGGTTGATTAAAACCGCCATCACAAAGGAGCCGAAAAAACTGATGGGCCCGGAAATAAAAGCAAACACAAAGGTATTTTTCAAGGCTGTGATGAACTCGCCGTCGTCCATCAGAAGCAGCCGGTAATTGGTCAGCCCCACAAACTGCGGCGTCTCGATCATATTGTAGCTTGTCAGGCTTAAAATAATGGCCGTCACCACCGGAATGATGGTAAACAGGAAGAAAAACAGCAGGAAGGGAGACATAAACAGGTAGCCTGTCACATTGTGACGCTGCCGGCTGGTCATCCCCTGATTCCATGCTTTCCATAAATTCCCCTTTTTCAATTTCTCGCTCCTCCTATCTTGCGGTGGTTTCCCGTTTTCTCGCCAGTTCCTTATTGATATCCTCCACCGCTTTCTCGATGGAATCCCGCTCATTCATGGTTCTGGAAATGCAGACCCGGTTGAAGGCGTTCAGTACATGGCGGTTATTAAAATATCCCCCCAGCACCACCTGGGTGTGATCTACCGAACTTAATGCCTCCGCGATCACCTCATAATCCTCCCGGGGCCAGGGCATGGCCGCAAAGGCCTCCCGGTTGGCGCTGCTCCACCGGGCCACCTCGCCCTTTTGCGCCTCAATGTCATTGCCGTACCTGGTCTGTACCTCATCGGAGGTCCACCATTTTAAGAATTCCCAGGCAGCCTCCTGTTTGTCGGACTGGCTTAAGATCATGGCAGACTGGGTGACACAGGCGCCCTGGGAATGGTTCACCGTCCCGTCCTCCCGCTCATGACCCGGAATCAGGGCGATCCCCCAGCGGCCCCGAAGCTCCGGCGCGGCCGTGCGGATCTGCATATACATGGTCACATCCCCAATGCCGATGGGCATTTCCCCGGAGCGGAACCGGTTGAAGAAATTGGCCGCGATGGGAACCCCCTGCACATTATAGAGCTCCACCCACTCCGAAAACCCCCGGAAGGCATTCTCCGAATCCAGGGCCGACATGGTCATATCCTCGTTGTAGTAGGAGCCACCGCACTGGTAGATAAAGGGATCCAGGTTCAGCGGACAGTAAAATTCCATATTGTTCTGGTACAGCACCGGCAATACATAATTATAAAGATCCTCCCAGGTCTCCGGAATCCCCAGCCCTAATTCGCTTAAAATGTCCTTCCGGTAAATCAGCACACTGAAATTCTGCTGCTCCGGCAGGCCGTAGACATGATCCTCATGTGTCAAGGGAATCATGCGCTTCTCCTGGTACCTTTCCACCACTTCTTCATAATCCGCAAACTGCGACACGTCCACCACCGCGTTGCGGAGGGCAAATTCGCCGATGGAGGCCGTATCCGTCCCCAGGGCAATATCCGGAGCCGTTCCCGAGGAAACGGCCAGCAGCAGCGCATTGGCGCTTCCGGCATTCAATTGTCCGGCCGGCACCACATGGACCTTCACCCCGATTCCTGTTTTTGGCGTGAAATCCGAATCCGCCAGATCCTGGATCAGCCTGCCCCAGTCCTCGCCGTAGGAGGCCCACACCTCCAGCACCTCTGTCACCTCACCCTCCGTACCCGCGCTGGACACCGTATCATAATCCTTGGAAAAGCTCTGGAAGAAATTCACAATGCCGCCCCACAGCTTATCCAGGATGCCGCCCTCGGTCTTCTTTACCTCCTGGGGGGAGGGCACAAGCTGGATATTATCCAGGAGCATGGCCTGTCCGCTTAAGCTGGTGATGGCTGTTCCATAGGTGGAAACTACATTTTCCAGCACCTCCTGCTTCATGGGGATGTCAAAGGGATCCTCGCAAAGCTCCTGAAGCTGTGTTTTGCTGTTTTTCAACTGGCCGTGGAGGGAAGGCGTCCGGCCGGAAGCCTCCTCAATGGCGCCAAGGTATTGGTCCAGATGGCCGGTAAGCTCCGTAAGGGTGTCCAGCAGGCCCGGGATCCGCTCCTCTAACCGGTAATCGTAGTTGGAATCCGGATTCTGGCCCACCAGCATGGTGATCTTGAGGATCAGATCCGATAAAATCCGGGAGTCCGCATGGATCCCCTCCGCCACCTGGGCCAGCTCTCCCTGGGTCACCGTCATGGTGAGGGTGTGATGCCCTTCCTCCAGATAAAGCGCATAGGGCTCTCCCTCTTCTTCCCCCAGAACTTCAGTTCGCCATCCGGAACCATACAAGAACTTCCGGTTCTCAAACTCCGCAAAGGGAACCTCCCCGTCAATCTCAATCCGCCGGTAAGAAGGAAGCCCATAGCCAAAGGACTGGTTCAGATGGAAGGCCAGATGGTAAAGCCCGCTCTCCTTCACGTCAAATCCCCAGGTAATGGAAGCGTTGGACGCCTGCCAGTAGCCTCCCCCCACCCCGTTACAGAGTACCTTGCCCGGCTCCGTGGGATACACGCTGGGATCGGAATCGCAGATCTGACGGATGGTGCTCTGGTTCCTGGATTCCATGGCGTCCTCCGCCTCCAGATAAATGGGCTGTGACGCCTTCCCGTATCCCTTCGCCGCATATTCCGCCGCCTTTTCCTCATAGGAAGGCAGCTCCGTTAAGGGATAAAATTCCAGGTATCCAAGAGCCATCTCGTTTTCCACACCGGAAAATACCAGCTCGTGCTCCCCGGCGCTTAAATACCACTCCATGGGCGATGCAAAGCTTCCCTTTGCGTCATAGACCGGCTGCTCCTGCCATTCCAGCATCTGGACCACCCGGGGAGCCGTCTCGTCCCCGTTTAAGTTCACCACCGGCTCTCCCTCATCCTGCCAGAGCCGGTAGAGGGTCACTGTCCCGCTCTCTGTGAAGGGAAGGCTTCCGTCAATGGTCAGGGAGCGCACGATGGGCGTGGTCACCTCCTCCATGACACAGTAGCGCACCTTCAATGCATAGAGTCCCGCATTTTCACAGGTAAAGGAGAACTTCAGTTCTCCCGCCTCCTGGCTGAGCAGCGCGTCCTCCCCCTGCCAGGAAATGGTTCCGGCTCCCTCGGCCTGCTCCTTTGTCAGGCGGATGCTGCCTTCTCCTTTTGCGTAACCCTGCTCCTGATAGTTCAGGCGCACATCGGCATATCCGGTCTGATCCAGCCCGGAATCGTAGACGATCCTCCGGTTGTTTTCCTGCTCTCCTTCCAGCCATTCCGATAAGGTTTTTGCCTGGGCAGGCTGTGGTCCTGCCGCCGTGGTTAAGACCGCTGCCAGCAGGAGAAATGCAATCTTTCTTCTGTATCTCACTTCCATACACCCCCATCTTTCTCACTCAAATAGCAAAGCTTCACCGGGCCCAGCAGTCCCGAGGCGGACAGCATCATTTTCTTGGAAAGGCCGTCCCGTTCAAAGTACGCCGGCGAATTGATCACCTGGATCTCCAGTTCATTTTCCCCGTCCTGCAAAGCCTGATCCAGCCGGAACCGATAGGGCCGGCAGATCCTGACGCCCAGGGCCTGGCCGTTCAGCCAGACAGCCGCCGTCTCGCCCACCGCTCCAAGCTCCAGCACAGCCCGTCCCCTTTTCCCTTCCATTCTGGCGCGGTAGCGGATCTTCCCGGCAAAATCCGGGATGCCCTCCGGCCCCGTAAGATCAAACAGGCCGCTCTGCATACGATATGTCTCGAACTCCTGTTCTCCCGTTCTTTGCAGGTCGATCCGGAAAGTTTCCAGGACTGTTTCCTCCACAATCTCTGCCTCCGGCTCCACCGGCAGCCTCATTTCCGCATCAAACACGGCCACCACAGACTGGGACGGCTCCAGCGCCAGCAAAAGACGCCCTCCCTCCAGACTCCTGCCGAAGCATTCCCCGCTCATCAGATCCAGCAGGACACAGGAGGTCTGTCCGGTAGAAAATGTCACCTTCGTCTCCACAGGCATCAGACCCTCGTTGAAAAACATGTAGAAATGGCTGCCCTCCCGTACCGTATGGAAATAACGCAGCGCTCTGATCTCCGGCTCCATGCGGATATCAGAAATGCCATCCTCCCATAAAATCTCCGGCAGATCCTGCAATGCGCAGATTCTTCCCTTCTCCGCCAGGATTTCCAGCGCTTTCTGCCCCTTCTCCGCCAGGATTTCCAGCGCTTTCTGCCCCTTCTCCGCCAGAATTTGAGACGCCTTCCGGTTCTTCTCCACTCCGCCGCAGATACTTCCTCCAGAATAAGCCGTCTCCACCCCGCCGCAGACACTTCCTCCAGAATAAACCGTCTCCACTCCGCGCCGTGGCAGGCCATCCACAAAAAACACCGCGGCTCCCTCACAGGCCAGACGGGCCAGATCTGCCAGAAAGGACGCCGGCCAAAGCTCTGCCCACGGCACAACCAGGCACTGGTACGCCATCCCCTTCATCCGGATCCTGCCCTCTGAGCATACCGCCTCCGCCAGATATTCCCCCGGCACAATGTGGTAATCGATCTGGTGCTCCGCCAGGCTGCGGCAGGGTTCCTGCATCAATTGATACTTTCCTCCGGACCATTCCGCCTCCGCATGATACAGCACCGCCGCCGGAACCACCGGCCTGCCGCCCCACAGAAGATGGCTCATTTTATTGGTATACTCCATCAAAACATGAAAATGCTCATACCAGGGATTGTGTCCTCTCCCATAAAAATGCGGCGGGCAATCCGCGTCCGGATAAGCCGGACTGAAGGCGTGGGGAACAAAATGGTTGATCCCCCGCACCAGCATATGATCCGTCATCCATTTCATGAAGGGCAGCCCTTCCGCCCATCCATAGGCGCCGTACAGCTCGCATAAGGCCCGTCCCTGCATCCGTTCATTCAGACTGGCCATGGAGCCCGCCAGCTTGGCCAGAACAAACTCAAAAAATTCTCCGTCCGCCAGCCCGGCCGAGCTGGTATGGGACATTCCGCCAAAGCCCGGCAGCAACTGGTGCAGCACCACATCCACCCCGGCCATATCCTGTCCGTCCAGCGCCCGGAAATAATGTCCCGCCCCCTGAAACAGTCTGGCATGGCAGTTATTGTCCTCTACCACATGTCCGATATAACGAACCCCGTGTTCTCTGCACCAGTCTCCCATCTGCCGGGTAAAGCAGTCCCGGTACAGCCCGGTAATGGTATCCATATAAGCCTGCCGGATCTTTGCCGTGATCTCTCCTAAGTCAAACCAGAGGGCCGGTAAAAATTCCTCCACAAATTCCTCTCCCAGTTTTTCAGAAAGCAGCGGCAAAAGATCCGTGCGCCAGGGCAGCGCCAGCCCCGGCGTGCCAAGCTTGTGCTCATAAAACCCGGTAGTACCCTCCAGCATCTGATTGAAAAATCCCGGTTCATCCGAAAAAAAACCGGCGATGGTCTTTCCAAATTCTTCCTTATACCGTTGATAATGGGGCTCATAGACCTCCTCGATCATGATCCCTGCCGAATCAGCATCGATCATACTGATATGCCCCGCCATCTCCCCCCGGCGGGTCAAAAAGATCATCACAATCCGAAAAACCCCCTGCGGAACCTCCCAGTAAAGAAGCTCTCCCTTCACCTGCCCGGTGAGATCCAAAGGCTCAGGCAGCATTCCTTCCCCCACACCACTCCTGGGGTACGCCAGCACCTTTAAAAGCCGATGGTCCTCATCCTGCAGGCATTCCCCCTTCCCGGCCAGCAGACAGGCTCCCACAAAAGGCCCTGCCACGTCCAGATGCTGCTCCGCCAGCAGCCAGGGCCGGGCCTTCGGATGCCGGGAAAGACTGTCGTTGGCTGTCCCGGTGGGATAATGCTTGTCATCCAAGATCCACACCTTCATGGACCGCTTCTTTGCCTCCCGCAGGAGGATATCCAGGTCCGCCCACCAGCCCTCCCGGCAAAATTCCGCATGGGGGCGCGACTCCACACAAAAGGCCCCGATGCCGGCCTGGTGGATCTTCTCCACTTCCTCCACAAGAACCTCTTCTGCCTCCCCCCGGATCCACAAAAAAGGCAAGATATAATTGTCCGTTTCCCCCTGCAACACTTGCGCAAGCTGCCGCTCCATGGTAACACCTCTCCCTGAACAAATCCCTTTTACTAAGATTACCATATGATCCTGGCAAAATTCAATGAATAGGGGCCAGTTTGGCAACTATCGTATGGAACTGCACAATAACTGACGAATCAATAGCTGACAAGCCAGCCTCTATCCCTTTACATAACAAGATCCCCCGACAAAGTCTGCCTCTGTCAGGGGACATTACTGCTTTTTACTCCTCAATTCTGGTTTTTCTTACTTCTTCATGCACGGGCCATTCCAGCCGCAATCCTCCGGATCTCATCCAGGGGCAGCCTGGGAACACATTTTGCAATCTCTTCTGCTGATAGCTTGCCGGACTTTAATAAGCTCTTTACCGTGTGGAGCGCTTCTTTGTTCGCTGCTTTTTCTGCCTTCTGAGATGCTTCTTTAATAGCTTTCCTGGCTGACTTCTTCGCTTCCCTGGCTGCTTCCTCTGCTATCTCTGCTTTCCTGGTCGCTTCCGCAGCAGCTTTCTCGGCCGTCTCCTTCCGGATCTTCTCAATCTCCGGCGCCATAAGCTCCAACATTGCCTGACACATATCTCCGCCTCCTTTTATCTCCCTTATCGTCTCCCAATTCGCCTGCGTGCAGACCTCCAGCACCGCATCCGCAAGCTCCCGCTCATACTTGTCCTCGATCCTCTGGATCTGCTCCCAGAACTCCTTCATCCTGTCCGGAGCCATCCGGTCAGACAGTGCCCTCAGCCACACATGATCCTCCCAGGGCAGCTCGCCGGTCACGATGATCTGGGTGGGAAACAGCACTCCCCCTGATACACGATAAATCCCAGGACTTGAATTCGTTACCGGAATAGCATGCTGCTGAAAATACCGGAACAGCTTTACCGGCCTTGCCTCCCTTACCAGCGAGACCGTGATATCCCCCAGTTTCCGATCATCCACGTTCTTCCCATAGGCCTTATACAGGCATGCATAAGCCTGTACTTTATAAAAGGTGTCAACATCCAGACGATCCTGTGGCGACTTGTACTCCATAAGATTATGCCCCAAAAACAGCCGCCCGATCTCATTTTCTATCCGAATATCCGAATCCTCTTTCAGCACCAGAAGATCGATTTGCAATGGTTTCCGGTTCAGGTTGTATTCCTTCTCATATGTAAGATGTTCCCGATCAGCCCCAAGCTCCAGATCCACTGCTGCTACAAATCCCGGATGCCATTGGATCTTTCCATCCCCCATCCATTTCCTCCTTTCATTGTACCCGATTTTTCCCCGTTCCTCAACAACTTCTTACAGGAAAAAATAAACAAAAATATTCAGAAAATCTACTGTGAATCTCTGGGGAAACTCCCATCTTAGAACTACAGATAAAAGAAAGAAATCACATTAGATGGATTTTACTCTAACATGATTTCTTTCTCTTTACAAGTGCTCTTTCGAAATTATATAAATTTTGTTAAACATTGACAAAAATAGACAATCATATGTCGCCTGTCACCTATTGGCCAGAAATGAATGTCTCTCCATTGATGACTACCTCATAGGCGCCCTTCCACTTGATCAGATCCGGATCGATCTCACAATTGTCGAAACTCATATCCTCTGCCTTCAGGACGCCCCTGTGGCTCTCCCAGTTGTTAACCACGGATCCCAGCTCCATCATAAACTCCGGCGATACAAAGCTGTCCGCAGGATCCGGCGCTGCCACCCGGTAAAACTTACAATTGGTAAAATGCTGATGGGATGCCACCGGGCCCTCAAATTTGGGAATATTATCAAACCAGGCGTACATAGTGGCAAACTCCGTGTCCGTGCATTCCAAAGGCGAGCGGAAACGGTACGTGCCATTCACAAAGCAATTCTTCATGACCATTCCCGGCTGGCACACATCCAGCGGACAGGCGGAAAGCCCCTTCATCAGGTCCGGGATCGGATCCTGAAGAATCACATGAGGAGGCTCAAAGGGCGCATCCTTATTTACCCGTGCCTTCACAATAGCCGTCGTGATAAATGCCCCGTTGTTTTCATCATAGATCAGCAGCCGGTCTCCGGCATCAATCCGTCCATAATAGGTTCCACCAAACTCACCGCAGGACAGCTCCAGTTCCGTCTCCGAAAAAACCTCAGATACCTCCAGCCCACTGGTCCCGGTATTGAACGCATCATCAAAATTCTTCTCAATCCGGCAGTTTTCGAAGGTAAACTGCCCCGGGTTATCCTTCAGATGGAAGCCATCACGCCATCCGCTCATAGCCATATCACTTCCCGGCTCCGGCGTGATATTCACGTTACGGACCAAAATCGTGCCATCGTTATAACGCATATGGAAGCAGAAGGCGCCGGCACTCCACAGATTGATATTTGCCAATTCCAGATTGGTACTGTTTGTCACGATAAAGGCGCCGGATCCGGACGCGTCCGTCTCGCCCCAGCCCGGTCTTGGGAACAGAAACTTCAAATTATCCCGCAGCATGGACTGTATCTTCCGCTGCACGTCGTCCTGATCCTTCAGATAGAACCGGTATTGAAAGGCGCCCGCATCCAGTACTTCCATGCGGTCAATAAACATATGTGCCCTGTTACAGTCCGTCAGAGGAAGTCCGAACGCATCCACAATATCCATCGTATAGGTCTCCGTGATCTCCAGATCCCGGTCAGACTGCACATCCAGATAAAGCTCCTCCAGATTTGCCTCCAACACATCCCCGATCCCATAGACCGACTTGGAGGTTTTCAGATTCAGCCCCTCCACCCGGATGTCCTCGCATCGGTTCATGTTTACAAAACCATTTAATCTGGTCATATCCATAGAGATCGTGGTGTTATCGCCTTTGAGAGTCACATCCGATATTCCTTCCATATGGAAAACATATTCCTCTCCGGGCACCTTTTCAAAATAGTACGTGGCGTCCTTCTCAAATTCGATTATCACAGGCCCCTCTGCCCGCTTTGCCGTAGACAAAGCCAGGGAAACTGCCTCTCCATTGTCTGTCGTCCCATCACCTGCTCCGCCATAATCCTCCAGCCGGATCACCTGCGGTTCTGCCTCTCCCCCCTCTTCTGGGGGCGTTTCTCCTTCCTCCTGCAGTTCTCCATTGCCTGCTCCCTCCTTATGATCTCCATTCTCTGCCTGATTCTGGCAGCCAGCCAGAATACTGACTGCCAGAAAACAAACCATGGCAAAAGCAAGCAAACGTATTTTTTTCTTATTCCTCATCACTATTGCTCCTCTCACAATTTCCGGAAAGCAGCCCCTTTTTTCCTTTTCTTCTGCCAACAGCCAGCAGAACCGCCACGGCTCCAACGGCCAGTACTGCCAGAGTGCTAAGGCCTGCCAGCACCACCTTCATGGGAACCATCCCGTTCCTGGTCGGTTCTGACAACATCGGTTCCTCACCTACCGGTATCTGCTGTGATGCTGAAACCGGCAGGCTTTCTGGGACTGGGGTGTCGTCGATCCCCTCCAGCAGCTCCGGAATCTGGAACGCCAGATCCCTCTTATCTACGATGCCTACTCCCTTCATGGTCAGAGAGGTGAATCCCGGCGTGCCCATACGCACATAAGCTCTGCCGCCCAGATTCCTGGTCACCCTCCGGATCCACCCGGCGGCGATTCCTTCCGAATCCCGGTTCAATCCCTCAAAGGTACGGCCATCGATGCTCAGATACCAGTTCCCTTTCCGGTTTACAAAGGATAGTATATGCTCCGCATCAAAATCAAAATCTGCCAGATAGCCAAGAGCAATCTCCTTGGTTCCATCATAGACCGATAACCGCAAGGTTTTGTCGCTGTCCCGGGCAAAAATCAGATTCAGGATGTCATATGGATTATCTACTCCCTGCAAAATTCCCAGGGCCGACCCCTCCACAATTCCAAAATTAATCCCTACCCAGCTATCAATCTCCGGCTTTGCCCGGAACTTCAGGCAATCCTTCTTAAAGTCAAATGCCTGGGTAAATCCTGCATTTCCTTCTCCGGAAAAGGTCCAGCCATCTCCGGTACTGGCAACATGCATGGTGGGCCAATGATCCACCGCCGGCCTGCGGTAAGCTTCTTCCACAAATCCCATGTCTCCCCAGGTATTATCGGATTTGAACCAGCAGTCAGAAAACCGCACATACACCTGGCCGTTCCTCCCATTCAGGATTCGTGAAAGCTGATCTGTAACATAGGTGTCCTCTCCATACCGGAGGAATTCAAAGCTCTGGGTATCCAACACCACATACCAGTTTCCATTCCGGTTTACAAAACGGAACTCATGAACGGCATTCCAGTCAAAGCCCTCGATCATTCCGATCAGCTTCTCCGCTTTTGTTCCATCCGCCAGCGTACTGTACAGGGAAAACCGCAGGGCGCCGCTTTCCTCACGTCCAAAAATCATCGTAAGGCTTCCATCTTCCGGCGTTGTCAGACGCGGCAATACCTTCTCATCGCTGGTCATCACATCTGAAAGCTGCATACACTGCCAGCCATTTACCTCCGGCTGAATCCGCGCACGGATCGTCGTGTTGGAAAGATCCACCAGGGGCTTGTAAGCCGCGATACCCGTTCCCCGGAAGGTGGGATTTTCCACAGAACCTTCTCCGGGGTAATAGCCTGTGATTTCCCAATCATATTCCCCGCCCATATCGCTTCCTGCCGTCTGCCGGAAGCTTACGTTTTCAAAGCTAAAAGGTGCAAGGCGGGCGGAAAATCTGTAATACAGCCCTTCCTTTACCGCCACAAGCTGCTCAAAGAAATATTCATTCAGCCGGTGGCTTCTTAAAATCTGCCCGTCAAAAACCAGATACCAGCTTCCCCACTCCCGCACAAAGGAAATGGTGTGGTTGGCATTGAAATCAAAATTCTCATAGGACATCAACGGAACCACCTTGTTATCGGTATAAATCTGAAGGTTCATCGTGGTATCCTTACGTTCCAGGATAATAATCATCCCATTCTTTTCCTTCAGCTCCTCATCTCCCGCAAGGATACTCATCTGTGGATCCTCCGAGAGGCTGATGTAGCCCCAGGTATCCTCCGATACGCTGTAGCGGAAGGTAAGCTCTGTCTGCTCCGGCTTCATCGGCTGTCTGAAATACGCTGACGCCAGATCCGCCGGCCCTACCAGGCGATAACCGTTCTTCGCATCCCCGGTAACAACCATGCCATTGCTGACCCAGTCCGGATTGAAATCCGGCTTTTCCGTCTGGTTCTCATTATTTTTTATAAACCTTATGGTCTCAAACAGCTTTTTCTGCTGGTTGTTGCCACGGGCTCCGATCCGCAGGTAGACCCCGCCATTTTGCTGGTAATGATTGAGATTGGCATTCATCCAGCTCGCAATTTCCGTTCCATTCTGCCCATCCAGAAGCGTATCGTCTATTTTCAGCGTCCAGCTATAGGTTTCCGGATCCTGGATAAAGCTCATGATGTGCTTTTCCTTCCAGTCAAAATTCTTCAGGGTTCCAAGCACCTCGTAGATTCCTTCTCCCTCCGGCGCCCATCCAAACCAATAAGCCACCTTCAGGTCATTTCCGTCACGGTCAAACCGCAGCGTCATCTGGCTGCCGCCATCATGCTGGCCGCCCCAGCTTTCTACCTGGATATGATCCGTAAATGCCTTCGGTATACCCAGGGCAGCGGATTTTAAGTGCATATAATTCCATTCTGTATCTTCCAGGCCCAGGGAAAATTCCATTGCCTGCCCACCTAAGTCTATCGGATTCCGGAACAGGACCGAAGCCGAACCATCCTGGCTCTCATCTACCTCAATCCGGTAGCCCGCATCCGCATCTCCGGTGATCGTAACCATGGACCGGCTGCTCACATCCCAGTCGCCCTCCAAAGGCCCGGATGTTTTTTCCACAACTCTTATGGTTTTTGGCATCGCCAGGCTGTCATGGACACCCACCGTCACGTAAGCTCCGCCATGCTCCCGATAGTACCGGCCGTTGGCCGACATCCACAGCTTGGCGTCTGTGGTAGTCGTGGTGCTGAAAATGGTATCGTCCACCTGCAGATAGCAGTTTTCATCGCCATCCTCCGACAGATCTGCAATACCAATAGTATGCACCTTTCTCCAGTCAAAATTCCGGATCACGCCGAAGGGATACTCTGTCCAATTGACCAGCATTGCCAACTGCAGGTCCTCGCCTGCCCGTTTCAACTGAATCGTGATCCTTCCCTGATCGCTGAGCCAGCCTCCGTCAAAATTCGATACGATCTGATTCTCTCCTAAGCCTCTCAGGTACAGATAGGCCCACTGGCCATCCTCCGGCTCTATGGCAAATTCAATCCGCTGGCTGTCAAAATCCACCGGCGTCTTCAAAAGTGCGCAGGCCGGAAAACTGCTGACGCTTAAATCATATCCGCCATCGGTGCGGTCCGCTATTTTCACTGCGCTGCTGCCCACAATCCAATCCTTGTATTGCGGGATCGTGGGATCCGGCTCTACCGGAGGAAGCTCCGGCTCTGAGGGATCGTTGCTGCGATCTGCCACCTTTACCGTATCCGGCAATACAAGGCTGTCGTGAACGCCAAAGACCGCATATGCTCCGCCGTGATTTTTGAAATAAAATCCATTTGTACTCATCCACACTCTGGCATCCGGCGACACGGTGTCCCTAAACAGGGTATTGTCCACCTTCAGATAACAATTTCCGTCTCCCTGACTGCTGCAGTCCACAATTCCAATGGTATGTTCCGCGTCCCAGTCAAAATTTTCAATTGTTCCGAACTGATATTCATTCCAATTGGCCAACATAGATATCTGCAGATTATTTCCCATCCGTTTCAATTGAATGGTAATCTGACCATTTGCATTCAGCCAGCCGCCCCCAAAATTCGATACTGTGGGCGTCAACTGCGCATCGGCGGCCTGCAGATACAGGTAGGTCCATTCCCCATCCTGCGTAGGACGGAACGTAAAGTGAATATCCTGTTTTTCAAAATCAATGGTCCGTTTCAGCAATGCGGCAGAGGGCATCTTGGTGGTGCTCAATTCATACCCGCCCTCCGGATTCTCACGGATCGTTATCCCATCGCTGTTGACCACCCAATCCTCATACTCCGGGATCACAGGATCCGGATCTACCGGGGGCTCTGGTCCTGGGTCTGGCCCCGGCCCTGGATCCGGTTCTGTCTCATTGGTTACTACCTTGATCGTTCCCGGCATCACTGTGCTGTCATGAACTCCCACGGTCACATAGGCTCCACCATTATCCCGGAAATACTTCCCGTTGGTTGACAT
>CATJBQ010000234.1 GCA_949738465.1 uncultured Lachnospiraceae bacterium | reverse complement strand
TTTCCACCATGTAGCCGCCACATTGGGGGCATTTTTACGGGGAAGGCTTCTGCCATGACATGAAGTCACAGGCAGGATTGTCCTCGCAGCCATAATATTTCCGGCCCTTCTTGGTCTTCTTCAGCACCACATCCTTGCCGCACTTGGGGCAGGCGATGCCGATCTTCTCCAGATAGGGCTTGGTATTCTTGCACTCCGGAAAGCCCGGGCAGGCCAGAAAACGGCCGTGGGGCCCGTACTTTACCACCATATTGCGGCCGCAGAGATCACAGAGTACATCGGTAACCTCATCCTCCAGCTTCACCTTTTCCAGGTCCTTCTCCGCCGCCAGGACCGCCTGCTCTAAGTCCGGATAAAAATTGCTGACGATCATCTTCCAGCTTACGCTTCCTTCCTCCACCTTGTCAAGCAGGGATTCCATGTTGGCGGTGAAATGTTCGTCCACAATGGTGGGGAACGCTTCCTTCATGATGGAATTGACCACCTCCCCCAGCTCCGTCACATAGAGGTTCTTATTCTCCTTGGTTACATAACGCCTGGCCAGGATGGTGGTGATGGTGGGCGCATAGGTACTGGGCCGCCCGATCCCCAGCTCCTCCAGGGTCTTCACTAAGGAAGCCTCGGTAAAATGGGCCGGCGGCTGGGTAAAGTGCTGCTTTTCCTCCAGTTCCTTCAAGGTCAGCTTCGTATCCACGTCCAGGGAGCGCAGGAGCACATTGTTCTCCCCCTTCTCGTCATCATCGCTGGTATACACCGACATAAAGCCGTCGAATACCACCTTGGAGGCCGTCACATGGAAGCGGTAATCCCCCGCCCCGATGGTGATGGAGGTGGTCTCGTAGAGGGCCGCGCTCATACGGCTGGCGGCAAACCGGTTCCAGATAAGCTGGTAGAGCCGGAACTGGTCCCTGCTTAAGGACTCCTTTACCATCACTGGCGTCCTGGAAATATCCGAGGGGCGGATGGCCTCGTGGGCGTCCTGGATCTTATTGCTGCCGCGTCTGGCCCCTCCAGCCGCAGCCACGTAGGAATCGCCGTAATGCTGCCGGATGTAGTCTCTTGCCGCCGCGTCCGCCTCCTCGGAAATCCGCACGGAATCCGTTCTCAGGTAGGTGATAAGTCCCACGGTGCCCTGGCCCTTGATATCAATGCCCTCATAGAGCTGCTGGGCTAAGCGCATGGTCTTCTGGGTGGAAAAATTCAAGGTCTTTGCGGCCTCCTGCTGGAGGGTGCTGGTGGTAAAAGGAAGGGGCGATTTCTTGCTGCGCTCGCTTTTTTTTACGTCCAGCACCTGGTATTCTGCCTGGTCCAGTTCCTTTAAAATCTGATCCAGCTCCTCTTTCGAACTGATGTTTTGTTTTCCATTCTTATCCCCGTAAAACTTTGCCACAAGGAGCTTCTTCTCCCCCGGCACCGATAGCTGCGCATCCAGGGTCCAGTATTCCTCCGGAATAAAAGCGTTGATCTCCTCCTCCCGGTCGCAGATGATCCGAAGGGCCACGGACTGGACCCGCCCGGCGCTTAAGCCCCGCTTTACCTTGGCCCACAGCAGGGGGCTGATGCGGTATCCCACCATACGGTCCAGCATCCGGCGGGCCTGCTGGGCGTTGACTAAGTCCATATCGATCTCCCGGGGCTCCTTTAAAGAGGTCTTTACCGCCTTCTGGGTAATCTCGTTAAAGCTGATGCGGTGCATCTTCTTCTCGTCCAGCTTCAGGGCCTGGCTCAAATGCCAGGAAATGGCTTCCCCCTCCCGGTCCGGGTCCGTCGCCAGATAGACCTTGTCCGCTTTCTTCACTTCTTTGCGGAGCTTTGCCAGAATGTCGCCCTTGCCCCGGATGGTAATATATTTTGGTTCGTAACCGTTCTCGGCGTCGAAGCCCAACTGGCTCTTGGGCATATCGCGCACATGCCCGTTGGAGGCCGCCACCTCGTAATTCTTTCCTAAAAATTTCTTGATGGTCTTCACCTTGGCGGGAGATTCCACGATCACCAGATATTTTGCCATAACACAACTCCTCCACCGCCTTATGTAAGGCGTGTTTTACTATATTGATTCTTTGTTATTTCTTTCACAAGCCCCAGGCACTGCAGGCGGAACAAGGCCACCACCGCCTGGGTGAATTCCAGTCCGGTCCCCCTAAGGATCTGATCGATGTGGAGCGGAGTGAAATCCAGAACACTATACACCAACCGTTCATTTTTTTCAAGTGTCTTTTCCATTAAATTTTTGTTCTTCTCTCTTTCGGGGGGCGAAAATACCCCTAATTCCCGTAGGAATTCTTCCTCGGAAAATAAAATGGAAGCACCCTGGGAAATGAGCCAGTTGCAGCCGTAGCTTAAGACATCGTTCACCCTTCCGGGCACGGCATATACGTTTTTCCCCTGCTCTAAGGCGCTGTCGGCGGTGATCAAGGAGCCGCTCCTTTCCCGGGCCTCCACCACCACAACCACATCCGCCAGACCGCTGATGATCCGGTTGCGCAGGGGAAATAAAAAGGGCAGGGGACGGGCGCCCGGCGCCACCTCCGAAAGCAGGCCCCCCTGAAGCTGCATCCGATTATAAATCTCCCGGTTCCGGCCAGGGTAACAGACGTCCACCCCGCAGCCCAAAACGCCATAGGTCGCTCCCCCGCCGGCAAGAGCCCCCCGGTGGGCGGCCGCGTCGATGCCGTAGGCCATCCCGCTGACCACGTCCACCCCGCAGCCGGAAAGAGTTTTTGCAAGGCGCTCCGCCACAGCCTGTCCATAAGCCGAACAGCTTCTGGCTCCCACGATGGCGGCCGCATGCTTCCCCTTTGGCAGCCCGCCTTTGACAAAAAGCCCGTAGGGAGGATCGTAGATCTGCTTTAACCGCTCCGGGTATTGGGGCTGGTCGACGCACACCAGTTCGATCCCCTCCTCCGTCATCTGAAGATACCGGTTCTCCCAGTCCGGCTGCACCCTGGCCTTTTCCAGTGCCTTTGCCGCTTCCCCAGGTATCCTATGCGCTTTTTCCTTCTGATATTCCCAGTTCCAGAAAATTTCTTCCGCGCTGCCGTACGCTTCTAAGAGCGAAAGCTTCTCCCGCTGGCTGATTCCGGTGAGGGTGGCAAACCAATATCGATATTTCATGGCATCTCCCTCCAAAGCTCATCCCCCAGGCTGCGGTATAAAAGGGCCTCCATCATATGGGCTTCTCCAACGTCGCCGCCGCCGCTTAAGTCGGCGACGGTCCGGGCCACTCGCATCAGCCGGTGGTAGCTCCTGGCGCTTAAGGCCAGACGGTCGTAGCTCTGGGTTAACACCGTTTTCGCGCCGGGGGTAAGGCGGACATACCCGGAAAGCAGCTTCGCCGGGATCTGGCTGTTGTAGGAAAAGGCTTCCTCCCGGTAGCGGACGCGCTGCAGCTTCTGCGCCTCCTCCACCCGCCGGCGGATTACCGCGGAGGCTTCCCCGTCCCCGGGCTCCTTAAGCTCATCCACCGTCACCCGCGGCGCCTCCACCGCCAGGTCCAGACGGTCCAGAAAGGGACGGCTGATCTTATTCAGATGTTGCCGGATGGAGGCGCTTGTGCAGCTACACCGGTTCCGGTCCGGGTAAAATCCGCAGCAGCAGGGATTCATGGCCGCTACCAGCATGAAATCCGCCGGATAGATATAGGTTCCCCCCAGGCGCACCAGACGCACCTCCCGCTCCTCCAAGGGCTGCCGAAGCTGCTCCAGTACCGGCCGGGCAAATTCTGTCAGCTCGTCCAGAAACAAAACGCCGTTGTGGGCCAGGCTGATCTCTCCGATCTGCGGAATCCTCCCGCCGCCAATCAGCGCCGTCCTGGTAATGGAATAATGGGGGTTCCGGAAAGGACGCTGTGTTAAGATGCCTTCCCGCTCCTGGTATCTTCCGCTGACGCTGTAGATCCGGGCCAGCTCCAACTGTTCCTCCTCCGTCAGCGCCGGCAGAATCCCGGCCATGGCCCGGGCAGCCATGGTCTTGCCTGCACCGGGCGGGCCGGACATCAGCAGGTTGTGCCGCCCGGCCGCCGCCACCTCACAGGCTTTTTTCAAAAGCTGCTGACCCCGGATCTGGGCAAAATCCACCTCCACCTTCTCCGGGTCCCTTTCTTCTATAATAATATCCGGCTTTTTGAGGGAGGCTTCTGCCCGCAGCCAGCCGATGACCTGCCGCAGGCTTCCCGCCGTCAGGATCGTTATGTTTTTCACAATCCCGGCCTCCGGTCCGTTTTCTTCCGGAATCACCACCTGGGAAAAGCCGGCTCTCCCGGCGGCGGCCGCCATGGGCAGGATCCCCCGGATCCCCTTAAGGCTGCCGCTTAAGGTTACCTCCCCGGCAAACAGCGTCCGGGAAAGCTGCTCCGATTCCAGCAGCCCGTAGGCCGAAAGCACCGCCAGGGCAATGGGCAGGTCAAAGCCGGTGCCCCGCTTGGGGATATCCGCCGGGCACAGATTGACCGTGACGCGTTTTGGCGCAAGGCGGTATCCTAAGCTGCGCAGGGCGGCGCGGACGCGTTCCTTCGCCTCCCGCACCTCCGAGGAGGGGATTCCTACCATCTCGAAGGCGGGCAGGCCGTCGCACACATCGGCCTCCACCTGTACCACTACGCTGTCCATACCGCGCAGCACCGCCGTATTTACTACACTATACAAGGTTCCTTCCTGTTCTTCGTCGTACTTCTGGGGAAATATCCTGGGATAAAATAGATACTGTTATTCTACCATATTTTCAAATAATTGCAAGGCTTTTCTTATTTTAATTCCTGCCGGAGCTTTTCGATGGCCCGCTTCTCGATCCTGGACACATAGGAACGGGAAATTCCCAGCCGCCTGGCGATCTCCCGCTGGGTCACCGGCCGCCGGTTGTAAAGGCCGTAGCGCAGGCATATGATGGTCCGCTCCCGTCCGCTTAAGACCTTTGGCAGGCATTCGTAAAGCTTCTGGGTATTGCGCTTTAACTCCACTTCTGCGGCAATGTCCCCCTCCTCGCTGACCACCACGTCCAAAAGATGGATCTGGTTTCCCTCCTTATCGGTTCCGATAGGCTCGTAGAGGGACACCTCCCGGCTGGTCTTCTTTTTGGCCCGGAAATACATCAGAAGCTCGTTGTCGATGCAGCGGGCCGCATAGGTGCCCAGCCGGTTTCCCATCTTCTGGTTAAAGGTGGCCACGGCTTTCATCAGGCCGATGGTTCCGATGGAAATCAGGTCCTCCATGTCCTCCTCCGCGTTCTGGTATTTTTTGCACACATGGGCCACCAGCCGGAGATTTCGTTCGATCAGGATATATCGAGCCTCAGAGTCTCCCCCATTCATTTTTTCCAAGTACTCGCTTTCTTCTTTTGGATTTAAGGGAGGTAAAAAAGTTTTCAAAAAAGGCACCTCTGAGCTGATTTATTACATTCTATGAAAAATCAGGCTCTAAAGTGCCTTTCCACTCCGAGAAAAATACGGCTCATTTTTATTGGGGCTGTCCCGGCGCGTGTTTAATAATTGTACTAGCGCACCCGCTCAGGAAAGCCCACCTTTTTCTGAACCTTCCGCAAGGTCTTTGTGGCGTAATAACCGGCTTTGTCCGCATTGGCCTTGATGATGCCGTCCAGGTAGGCTTTGTCCTTCGACAGGCGGGCATATTCCTCCTGCACGGGCCGAAGTACCTCTACCACGGTCTCGCCCACCGCCTCCTTTAGCTGGCCGTAGCCCTGGCCCGCAAACTCCGCCACCGCCTCATCCGGCGTCTTTCCGGTGCAGGCGCAGTAGATATCCAGGAGATTGCGCACCCCGGGCTGCTCCTCCCGATAAGCAATGTTCCCCTCGGAATCGGTGACAGCCCGCTTGAACTTGCGCCGGATGGTATCGGGATCGTCCATCAGATAAATGCTGGCGTTGGGGTTCTCGTCGGACTTGCTCATCTTCTTCTCCGGATTCTGCAGACTCATGATCTTGGCGCCGCTCTTGCCGATGTAGGCTTCGGGCACCGTAAACACATCCCCGTACACGCCGTTGAAGCGCTGGGCGATATCCCGGGTGATCTCCAAGTGCTGCATCTGGTCGATGCCCACTGGCACCACGTCCGCCTGGTACAGCAGAATATCCGCCGCCATCAGC
>CATJBQ010000233.1 GCA_949738465.1 uncultured Lachnospiraceae bacterium | reverse complement strand
CAGTAGTGATGATTCCTATGCATATAAGGTTTGTTGTTTGTGGTGAATTAACAATACCTCATTTAGGACTTATTTACTACTGCTTTTATAAAAGAAAACCGCTATGCGTAACCCTGGCAGTCCATCGCGCCGCGATTTTGTTCAAATTTCGTATATACTAAGTGACGGATCCCTGTTCGGGTATAATACTCTAAGGAAGCCTCTACCGCCTCAATTCCTGCCAATTTTGCCACAAAACCCACATAATTAACGCCGGCTGGGGTGCTTCCCACTTCCTTATAAGTATAATTCTGCTCCCAATTGCTAAAGGGATATTCTTTCGTCAGATTTTCCGGCCGGAATGCCATCGCCCTACTCTTAATATTTTCATAGGCTTCCCCATGCTCATAGGGAACCGGATTCACTGCTGAACTCCAACCGCCTCCATTGTTGGGATAGCGGTAGGCGAATATGATAATCCCCTTATCATATTTTGGATATATATTTAAAT
Organism: uncultured Lachnospiraceae bacterium; assembly: GCA_949738465.1. Classification (GTDB taxonomy): domain Bacteria; phylum Bacillota; class Clostridia; order Lachnospirales; family Lachnospiraceae; genus 14-2. The sequence goes on along the minus strand of CATJBQ010000233.1, from coordinate 12,222 downwards.
TTCCTTCTGTAACCGGGGTATTTTCTGTAAATTCTATTTTTGCTGTCATTGCTTGACCGTCTGCCTGTGTTTGTGGCTCGGCTGCTTCCATTAGCTGGCCGGCCTGTTCTTCCACATCCAGCATATCCGGAAATAGTGTCAAGTCAGACAGCCCATCCACCTCGCCGCCAACTGTTGTTTCCGTGTCCTCCAGCTCGGATGCATAGCTCTTCAACGGCTGCATGGTTGTAACTGCCAAAGCCAACAGCATCACGAAGGTCAGCATCTTTTTCACTCTCTTATTTTGTCCTTTCATTCTTTTACTCCTTTATTTTTATGTATTTACCCTTTCTCCAACAAATATCCCGATTCACCTCCCTGTAAAGCTTTGGATAAACTGGTAAACTCCCTATGGGCATTTCTCAAAACCTGCTTGTTAAGCATTATTTTACCATGTGTAACTTCTATAATCAATACAAATATTTTAGTTTATCAACTTATTCCCAAGAAAAGGAGCCTTTTTATGAAAGCATTTTGGTATGATGACAAACGCAAAAATCTGTCCGGAATCCGAATCCGGGAATTGCGCAAGCAACAGCATTTGACCCAAAAGCAGCTGGCGATCAGGGCCCAGCTGGCCGGCTACGACTTTATCACGGAAACGGCTATTATCAAGCTGGAGCTTGGCACCCGCTTTATTCCGGATTATGAAGTACGCGTTTTTGCAGAACTTCTGAGCACAACACCCGAAGATCTCTTGCAGTTCCCGAAGAATCCCGCTAAAAAAAATTTGTAGTTTTACCAAAAATCCGGTATAATAAGGCCACTGATAGGATTCCAGGCAAGAATGGAGGGATGTAAGGTGAAGTGCTTTCATACGGCAGGGCTCTGTATTCCGGAAATCAATTATATGGCAGACACCTCGGAGAAAATCCGTCAGATCATAACCCGCAACGTGTCCAGTGGGAAATATTTTACCATAAACCGGGCCAGGCAGTACGGCAAAACAACTACCTTGTATCTGCTGGAGGAGCAGCTCAAACAGGATTATCTTGTGCTCAGCCTTAGCTTTGAATCTGCGGACGGGCTGTTTGTCTCCCTCTATACCTTTGCATCCGGTCTGATTCGGAAAATCGGACGTATTCTAAGGACCCAGGGCCTTTCGGAACATCTGTGTGAAGACTGGCAGCAGCCTGTCTCAAGGGAATTTCCCTTCGATGACCTGGATCAAAGGATTACCGCGCTGTGTGAAATGTGTGACAAGAAAATTGTCCTGATGATCGACGAGGTGGACAAGAGCTCAGACAATCAGATTTTCCTATCCTTCCTGGGGCTGCTCCATGAAAAGTACTTGAACCAACTCAAAGGGAAGGATTTAACGTTCTTATCAGTAGTCTTGGCCGGAGTCTATGATGTAAAAAATTTAAAATTGAAATTGCATCCTGGAGAGGAACCAAAATACAACAGTCCTTGGAACATCGCTGTAGATTTCGAAGTGGATATGAGCCTTTCCTCCGCTGAAATTGCCTCCATGCTCCGGGACTATGAAAAGGATTGGCATACGGGTATGGATATGGGATATATGCTCAGCTTCAATTTCAATAAAAATAAGCAGCCTGGGATACGGCGAATTGCCCTGGGAGAAAAGCTCCTGACTGAGGCTGTTGTATAGATGTGCCGCACTCTGTCCCCCCGCCGGTGTATGGTTCCGCTTTCACCACTTTAGAGGAGGGGGCTGTCGGGAAATAACGATTTATGCCCCAGTCCCTTAGAAGGGGCTATCGGGAAATAGATAGCCCCCTCTCTCCAACTACTACATAATATCCATTTTATACCCAGTGGCAGATGCCTCATACAATTTTTCAATTGCTTCAATGATGTTGACCTGCCGGTCCATATTGCATCCGTCGTCCCTTATGGTTCCCCCTGCCATGCGGGCTTCATAGAACGCATTTAAGATGTCCAGATGGTCGTCGTATTCCTTGATATCAATCAGATAGCTCTCATCAAAACCAAGATACGAGATTTTCTTTGCCCCTTCTACCGGTGCATTGGGCGAATACATAATCAGCTGGTGGGTCAGCATGTTGATGTACAGAATTCCCTTGCTTCCGTATACGTTGATGGAATAGATACAGCCGTTCTTATCCGCCGCCGTACACCAGTTTGAGCGCACCGTGGCCACCACGCCGCTCTCCCATTCAAGGACTGCCGCCACATTATCCTCCACAGAGGAGGTAAAGGCCTCGCCCTTGAGGGAAACCCTGTCCTTAGTCAGGCATTCCACTTTCCCGGATACGGCTTTGATGGAGCCGAACAGATAGGAGAGAATGGATATGGGATAAATACCCAAGTCCGCCAGAACACCCCAATCCGCCTTCTCCCGGTCAAAAAACCAGGGGGCGTGCAGCGGGCCCTGATGGGCAAACATAGCGTCCGCACTTGCCACTTTGCCGATCAGCCCCTGGTCGATGATCCGCTTGGCCTCCACAAAGGGAGGATAAATCTCAAAAGGCAGGGCCATGCAGAGCTTGCCCGTCCTTTCAGCCGCCTGGCGGACCAGCTTGGCATCCTTGGCGCTTGTGGCAAAGGGCTTTTCAATGATAACGTTTTTCCCGGCCTCCATGGCGGCGATTGCAATCTGGGCATGGCTGGGATGGTATGTAGTCACAATCAATGTATCCAACTCCTCCAGGGCCAGCAAATCCTCCAGCTTATCGTAGCCTGGAACCTGAAACTCCCTGGCTGTGCTGCTGCAAACCTCCGGGCACCTGTCATGTACCCCGATCAGGTTGAATTTGTCGGTCAATTGACTGATGGCATTAAAGTAGCGAATATGGGCAATATCCCCGCACCCGGCTACCGCAATATTAATTTTTTCCATAACTTATAGCACTCCTTTCAATTCCATCTGATATTTTAAAACCTGAATGGCTTTCCCAAGCTCCTCCATATGGTCCTTCCCCTCATCCATATAGGGCCACATGAATTCAATGGCAAGGGGGCCGTCGTAATGATGGGCCTTCATACGGTCAATCATCCGGCTGATATCAAGATATTGGTCAGCCGTATTGTCATTTACGGCAATACAGATTTTCATATGCTCGTTTTTGGCAAAGGGAAGCAACGCTTCGATCTCCTCAAAGCTCTCCTCATCGATCACAGGCACCGTGGGCTTGGGCAGCTTCTTGTAATTGAAAATATCGGGGCAAGTGTACAGGTTTGGCAGCTTGAGGGTCTCCATCATGGTAAGGATTTCCTCTGCCCGCAGGCAGACGTCGTTGTGGTTCTCCAAAACCAGATCGATCTGCTTCTCTGCGGCATATGCGGACAGCTCGCTAAGGCCCTCATACACCCATTGAAGCTCTGTCTCATAGGGGACATTTTCCTTGTGCCACCCGGTGAACACGCGGACCATGGGCACCCCAAGCCTGGCGCTGATGTCAATCCAGTTCTTGACCTTTTCCACGTCCTTCTTCCGTTCCCCCGGCTCTGGCATACAAAGGTCATGCTCGATGGACATACATGTGATTCCCACCCCGTGGTTACGGCCGATTTCCTGCAATTCCTCCATGCTTTCCAGGGAGCTGTCCTGAAAATCAAAATCCACGACCTCCATTCCGGTGGCGCCCATCTGGGAAATATATGTCACAAACTGATCCTTGGTAAGCTCCCCGCTCAGTAACAGCGGATGGGCGCTCCAGGTACTCACACTTAAAATCATTCTTCTACCTCCATTCTATCATGCATCCTCTTCTTTTAATATTTTTTCCATATATGCTTTCGCGGCGGAAATATAGATTTCCGGTTCCTTGTAGCCGGTCAGCTCAAAGGACAGATAGCCTGTGTAGCCAACCTCCTTCAAGGCTCTTACCACGCCGTTCCAATCGATAATTCCCATTCCCGGGGGTAGGGAGTAGCACAGAAGCCCGTCGCCGTCCCGAAGATGGACATGCTTGATCTTATCCCCCAATTTGTAAATGGACCAGGGCAGGTACTCCCTTTGGACCAGCTGCCATGCCGTATCAAAGTTCGTCCCGAAATGGGAGCTTTGGATGTGGTCTGCGGCCCGCAAAATCCCGTCGGTTGTGCCGATTTCCACATTTGCGTGGCCCTCCAGGACAAACGTAATACCGGCATCCTCACAGATTTCCGTCAATTTTTTCAGGGAGTCAATATAATTTTCCCATGCGCCCTTTGCGTCATAGTGTAAGGGCATTTCGATTTTCAGCTTCGGCTCAAAGGGAGCGGACAGAGACGGATGGAAATAGCATGGCAGGTAATCGATGGGGGCCTTCATCTCGTTTGGCCAGTTGGATACAATGTTCAGCTTATCCGTGCCAAGGAAGACGGCTTTGTCCACGCCTCTTTTAAAAATATCATAGGCTTCTTCCTTCTGGCGGGGGCTTCGCTCCATCAAGCCTGTCACCAGGTGAGCATAGAGGACAAACTCGGAAAGCTCCATGCCATAACCGGTGTAAATATTCCTTAATTCCTTCATCCGGTCTTCGGTGTAGTACCCATCCAGGTCTTCTATCTCTGCTGCGATCAATTCCAGACCCTGGAATCCCAAATCTCCGATTTTCTTTATTGCGTTCTCATACGGGGCGTTATAATGTGGATAGGTAAAGCATCCAACTGCACATCCCAACTTCATAAAATCCCTCCTATTCTTTCACTGCGCCGCTTGTTAATCCGGATACAATGTATCTCTGGAAGAACAGGGCCAAAAGTAATGGAATAATGGTGGCGACCACGCCGGAGGTCATCATCATTCCGTAGTCCACGCCGTACTTTGTGCTGAATTCCGAAACGGCTACCGGAATGGTTTTGGCAGAGTCGGACTGGGAGAACACCAGCGCATACAGGAACTCGTCCCAGGCCATTAGAAAGGACAGTGCGCCTACCGCCACAAACCCGGGGGCTGCGGTAGGGACAATAATCCTCCAAAATACCCCAAACCTGGTACATCCGTCTATTCTTCCGGCCTCCTCCAGATCCCTGGGGATAGATTTGTAGTAACCGTTCATCACCCAGATTACGTAGGCAAGAATGAAGTTCGTATCAATGATAATCAGGGTAATGATATGGCCCACCATGCCGGTCCGGCTTCCCATTATGTAGTAGGGAACCAGCAATGAGATTGGCGGCAAGAGCTGAAAAAACATTGCCACAAACAACAGGGCTTTCTTCCCTTTAAACATCAACCTGGAAAAAGCGTAGGCTGCCACCGACCCGAATACAATACTGAACAGGGTAGACACCCCCGCAACGATCACGCTGTTTAATATGGATCTGCGGAATACCAGTGCCTGCTGGGTTGCCTGTCCGTCGATGCCGAATATGACGGCATATCGTTCCAGGGTAACGGCGCTCGGCAGGATCCTTGTGCCGCTTTCCAGCATTTCCCTGCCTGGCATGATACTGGAAACCGCCATCCACAGCAAGGGCCCCATGGTCCAGAGCAGCACGATAATTACTGCCAGGTAGAGCAGCACGGTGGCTGCCGTTTTCTTTATTTTCCTGCTTGTTCTTGTCTTCATAGGCCTCTCCTTTGCATCAGTCATTTGTTTTCAGCATTCTGAAATACACAAGTGCAAGAATCAGCGTCAGGACAGCGATGATCATGGCGATTGCCGAGCCCTTCCCGTAATTCAGATAGTTGAAGGTTTCAAAATAGCTGTAAAAGCTGATGACCATGGTTTTGTTGGCAGGGCCGCCCTTTGTCAAAACATAGATAATATCAAATACACGGATGGCCTGAATCGTCCGAAGGACAAGGATTACCAGCAGCATCGGTTTTAACACCGGGAAATATACGCACCAGAACCGCTTCCACCTGCCGGCCCCATCCACGATTGTGGCCTCCAGGACGCTTTGGGACACGGTCTGCAGGCCCGCCAGGAGCATGATAACCACCAGCGGAAGCATTCTCCAGGTGTCCGCAAGAATGATCATGTTCAGCGCCAGTTTCCCGTCGCTGAGCCAGGGGATTCCCTCTGAGATCAGGCCCGCCTTCATCAGCAGCCGGTTCAAAATTCCGTAGTTGCTGTTTAAGATCCAGTTCCACAAATTTGCATTTACAATTGTAGGCACGGCCCAGGGCAGCAGAATCAGTGCCCGCACCAGGCCTCTCCCCACAAACTTCTGGTTCAGGAGCATGGAAACCATGATTCCCAAAACGATCTGCAGCGCGATGGATACAGCGCAGAAATATAACGTAATCCCAATGGATTGCCAGAATTTTGCATTCGACAGGATTTGGGCATAATTTTCCAATCCGATAAAATCCAGGTCAAAGGACAAAGGGTTGACTTTATTAAAGCTAAGCCATATGGAATAACCAACGGGAAAAATCCCCAACCCCAGAATAATCAGAACTGCAGGGGCAATCATCATGTATGCGGTCCGTGATTCACTATTTTTTTTGAACATACTTCCTCCTCGCCGCACGGCCCGTACGGCGCTTTCGCGGCCTGGTTCTTCCGGCACGGACCTGTGCATGAGTAACAGGGGGGAGGGAGCATCCCCTCCCCCTGTGGACAGTTAATTTACAAATTGAGCGGAATCTGCGGCAACGGCGTCCATTGCCTCCTGGGCGTCGGCCCCCCCCGCCAATACCTCACTGATCTTCCCCTGAAGCAGGTTGGACCATTGGCTGTACTGTGCAATTTGGGGACGGAACTGTGAATACTCATACTGGGGATACATCAATCCAAGGTATTCGTATTTCTGGAGCAGCTCCTCGTTCTGATACAGGCTCTTTACGGTGGGCAGCGTACCATTGTTGTCAAGGGCAAAAATCTGGTTCTCCTCACTGGTCAGCAATTCTATATACTTCCACGCATAGTCAGGTGCATCGGAGGTGGAAATAATCCCCAGCCCGCCGCCACCGGTAACGGCCGCGCTTCTTGTGGTCTCACAGCCCGGCATAAGTGCGATGTCCACATCCCCTGCAATCTGGGATTCCTCCGGGCTGTTTGCCAAGCCCCATGCAAAGGACCAATTCATCACAAAGGCGATATCCCCTGCCATAAACGGATCCAGAACCTCACGGTCGCCGTAAGCCAGGGAGGAGGGATCCGCCCATCCTTCCTTCAGAGAATCCACCATAAACTGCAGGCTTGCCACGCCCTCGGGGCTGTTAAATGCCATATTTCCCTGATCGTCCTTCCAGCTTCCCCCGAAGGAGTAGAGCATGGTGGTCATATCACAGATCAGGCCCTCCGCCTGCTTGCCGGCCCATGCAATCCCATATTTTACAATGCCCTTATCGATGAGATCCTGGGACATGGCCTTCAGCTCCTCCCAGGTCTTGGGCGCTTCCGTATAGCCGCCCTCCGCAAGGAGCTTCTTGTTATAGAACATCCATTTTCCGTTGTTTGCAAAAGGAATCGCCTGGGTCCTTCCGTCGCAGACCAGCTGGGAGAGGGCCGCGTCGATGAACTGGTCTTTGTACTCCTCTGTCATATAGGAATCCAGGTCTATGGTGATTCCCAGGCTTGCAAATTCCGCTGCCCAGGGGACGTCCACATAGATCAGGTCCGCGTCCGTTTTCCCGCTGAATGAGGTTGCGATCTTCTGGTGGGTGTTATCGTAGGCCTGGCTGCCAATTTCCACGGAGACGCCGTATTTCTCTTTGAATTGCTCCCCCACATGCTCAAACAGGATCACGTCATCCGTTGTGGAAATAATCGTGATCTTTTCCGGCTTATCCGTTTCCTCCGGGTTCTGCACCTGGTTTTCCTTTGTACTATTATCGCTGTCCGGGGTTCCCGCAGGCGCTCCGTTATCCGCTCCGCCGCATCCGGCCAGAAGGCCGATTGACATTACCAAACATAAAAATTTTGCTGTTTTTTTCACATACATTCCCTCCATCTCTGTAAAATACAATAGTGTAAAGGCCTCCGAAATACCAGCGCTGTTTGATTTCTTCCCTCTTTGTGCTTCCAATTATATCCCGACTTCCCCCTCCAGGCTAATTTTTTATTGCTCACTGTTTGTACTATTTTGCTTTCTGTAGTTCAGGGGGCTGATCCCGTTTTTCCGTTTGAACACCTTGTTAAAATAGCTGAGGCTTGAAAATCCCATATCCATAGCGATCTTGCCCACGGATAATTCGCTGAACAGTAACAGCTTCTCCGCCTCACGGATCCGGATGTAATTCAAATACTCGATCAGGGTACTGTCGGTAGCTGTTTTAAAAATGCGGCAGAAATTATACACGCTCATACAGCTTACCGCCGCCACCTCATGTAAGGTGATCTCCCTGTTGTAATTATTTTCCAGATAGATCAGGGAATCCTTGACCTTCTCCAGCGCCTCCACCTTTTTTGCGTCCATCTGGGGCACGGAGAGATATTGGTTCCTTAAGAAAAATGCAAACAGCTGCATCAGATAGGCCTGAATTTGAATTTCATAGCCCAGCTGCTTATCCCGGTATTCCTTGAGGGTTTTCTCCAAAAGGCCCCTGACGTAATAATTATTTTTGATTCGGAAATGCTGATTGTGCCCCATCTGCTCGAAAATGATATTTGACAAATATTTAAACTGCTCGATTTCCTTCATGTAAGGCGTCAGCAGAGAGCCCCAGAACTGCAGGATCAGAAGACAATGCCTAGATGTGATCTTTTGTGTGGAATGCAGCTCGTCGGAGCCAATGACCGTAATATCCCCCTCCTCGGACAGAAATTCTTCATTCCCCACCTTGATCCTGGTGTTCCCCTCGATCTGGCAAAGGATCTCCCAATAATGGTGCCAGTGAAGGGGTGCGCCCACCTGCCGATACGTGCATGCCATAAAGGGTAGGTTCGAATCCGCCATGTAAAATTCATTTGCTACAATGGCATTCTTATACTCCACGCTATTGATGTTAAACTCCTCGGATACCAGACCATTTCCCATCCGTTCCACGCTCCTTCTAAAAAAGTTTTTATGCATACTATATCACATTTTTTGGGAAAATCAATTGGAAATTTCAGAGTGGGATTTCCCGGACAAAAAATAAGAACGCCCGGAAGCGTTCTTATTTTTCTCTTAGAATCTATTAGGAATTTTCAAATCGGCAGTTTTATTTTTCGGACTTTACGAAGGTTCTTGCCTCCTCCTGTCCACGCTGTACCCGCAGGGCGCCAAGGGCCAGGGATTCCATCTCGTTCTCCCCGCCGTAAACCACCACAGGGGCGATGAACTTCACCTGCTTCTCCACTTCCTTGGTGAAATACTCGGAGTAGGCGATGCCGCCGGTGAGGATGATGCTCTCCACCTCCCCATTGGTGCAGACGGAAAGCTTGGCGATATTCTTGGCCACATTCAGGGCCATGGCGTCGTAGACAAGCTTTGCTTTCGCATCGCCGCTCTCAATCCTTTTCTCCAGCTCCCTGGTATCGTTGATGCCAAAGTAACCCATGAGCCCTCCCTGGGTCTTCACCTTCTTCATCATCTTCTTGGCATTCATGTCCGGCTGATCCATCATGGCAATGATCTGGAAGCCGGGAAGCCCGCCGGCCCGCTCCGGGGAGAAGGGGCCCTCGTCGTCGGAGATCATATCGATCATGCGGCCGTCGTGGTGGATGGATACGGAGATCCCGCCCCCCAGATGGGTGACAATCACATTGATGTCCTTATAGTCCTTGCCCTGCTCCCTGGCGTAGCGCATGGCTGCCGCACGCATGTTCAGGTTGTGGCCCATGCCCTTCCGGTGCATCTCGGGAAGGCCGGTAATCCGGTTCATCTCCTCCAGCTCATCCACGGTCACCGCATCGTAAATATAGGCCGGGATCCCTCCAAGCTCCTTGGAGATGGCGTTGGCAATTACTGCCCCCAGGTTGGAGGCATGCTCATTCTGGGGCGCGTAGGTCAGCTGCCATACCATGTCCTCATTGACCCGGTAGGCCCCTGCCTTCAGGGGGGGAAGCAATCCTCCCCTGGCCACGATACAGGTCAGCTCCGAGAGGGCTATCCCGTGCTTTTCCAAGGCCTCCAGGATAAGGCCCTTGCGGAAATCATACTGGGAGATAATATCCTCAAAGGGCGCCAGCTCCTCGGAGGAATGGGACAGACTCTCCACAAACAGGGACTTCTCATCCTCGTACACTGCAATCTTGGTTGAGGTGGAGCCGGGATTCATCACTAATATTTTTTCCATATCATCCTCCTATTTCGCGGCGGTCACGGCTGCTGCCAGAACCAGGGACAGGAACTTCTCCTCTGCGGAGGAGCCTCTGGAGGTCATAACGATGGGAACCTGGGCCCCCACGATAAAGCCTGCCATCCGACCCTTGGAAATCACGGTAATGCTCTTGCCCAGCACGTTTCCTACCTGAATGTTGGGCACCAGGATCACGTCGGCATCTCCGGCCACCGGATGGTCAAAGCCCTTCACCTCTGCAATGCTCTTGTCCAGGGCGATGTCCAGAGAAATGGGCCCGCAGACAGTACAGTCCTTGATCTCCCCACGCTCGTTCATCTCCTGGAGCTGTCTGGCCTCCACGGTCTCCGGCATCTTGGGGTTCACCTTCTCTACACAGGCTACACAGCCGATCTTGGGATTCTCATATCCCAGAGCCTTCAGTGTCTCCACGGTATTGACAATGATGTCCCGCTTCTGCTCCAGGGTGGGGTAAGTCATCATTCCGCCGTCTGTAGTGACGATCAGCTTGTGGTAATAGGGAAGCTCATCCAGCACAAAATGGGACATAACCCGGCCGGTACCAAGGCCCGTCTCCTTGTTCACCACCGGCTTTAAGATCTGGGAGGTCTCCATCTTGCCCTTCATGATAAAGTCTCCCTTCCCCTCGTGGATCAGGGCCACCGCCTTGGCGGCCGCCTCATCGGGATCCGGCACATCGTAGATGTCCTCCTCCGCAACCTTAAGGCCGATCTTTGTGCAATTGCTATTATGTTTAAGATATTTCGGAGGTTAAAATCATTGGGAAATATTAACACAATTCAAAGCCAAGAGCATCAAGGGTATTCTGCTCTGAAATAGAATCATAAAAACTCCGATACTCAGTATAGCACCAAGCATCGGAGTTTCTGATTATTCATGATTTCTGAACAGGCTGCCAATTATTCAATTTTCATGCTCAGATATATTGTAAGGAGATTTTTAATTAACGCACTCTCTATTCCTCACCTCATTTCTGCAAATAACTAATTATAGTAATTTATTTTTGCTACATTTTTCTTTACCTCCTCATTCGCTGTTTCCTGCAAAGCGCAAATGCGGATATACCAATCAGAATAAATAAGCAAACTGTTACAATACAAACATTGGCTATCGCATTTTCACCTTGCAAAAGCGGTATTGCTGAGATCGGAACAGACAACGATGATATTTCATCGGTGCAAGTCCCATATACGAATACAGCAGCGATGGAAGAAGCATAACAGCACAAACCGATATATACGCCGCCTCCATACGCTTCACACAGGAAGAAACCAGCAGCGAAAGCATTGCGGCGCCAAAAAGCGCAAACAGCCGAAAAGCGTACAAGAAAATCAATGCTGTATTGATCTTGCAGGAAAGCGGCAGACTTTGGAGCAAAGCAAGATTTGCCGCTGAAGCGTACAGCGTCTTTGTATCGCAAATCATAAGAAACGCACGAAGCTCCAAGCCATACACGACCGCCCATACAAGAGTGGCGCAACCTGCCGCCAGCAGAATCTTACGGGTGAGCAGTACCCCTCTGCCTTTTACCGTCGAAGCTGTGAGTCCTGTTATACCGGACTGCTTTTCGTAGGTCATACATCCGGCAAGCAAAAGTCCGAGAATCAAAAGTGAAAGCATTGCCGCCGATTGCCGATTACTTTCCGCCGTATCTCCATATACGCTCTCAAAGGGAGTTTCTGCAATCAGGTACGGCGTAAAGCCCTTTTCCTGCGCCTGCTCCCGAAGCTGTTCTACACGCTCACGCACCATCTCCAAACCTTCGCTTTTAGTTTGAGCGGCAGACGCTTCACGGGCGTAGACATCAAACTGCGGATATTCCATTTCGCCGTTTTCATAGGCGATTTCCGCCGCCTTATAGTCTGCAATCGTTTGATTAAGCTCCGACTGTATATGTTCTATGCGGTTTAATGTTTCCTCTGTAATTTCACCTGCCAGCTCAGCGGTATATTGCCGTGCCGCCCCCTCAGTAGCATCGCTGACAGGAACGAATGCAGTATAGGAAAGTCCGAGCGCAAGATAGACAAGCAGGGCAATCACAATGATCCCTTTTTGAATCCATATCGTTTTAT
>CATJBQ010000232.1 GCA_949738465.1 uncultured Lachnospiraceae bacterium | reverse complement strand
ATGCAGCCAATGGCAAGTATCGCAAACCGCCGTCTTAAGGCGCTCTGGGTTCACATCACTCTCTTCCAGCAGCACAGTAAGCGCGATGTTCTTCTGCTCCGCGTCCAGTGCGCGAATAAAATCCCTAGTCACCTCAATCTCCCGTTCCGTCATCATCTTTGTCCTCTCTTCCTTCAGCAGGGGCCTCCCTCTGCCCCATGGAAAGCACCGGCCGGATACATCCAGCGGCCTTTCACATATACATCATCTATCGTAAACTCACCGGTAAGCAAGCTTTGAACGGCTGCCGGATCGCCATGGTACACGCAGGACTTTGCATTCCCGATGAAGGTATCCAAGTCACACTTGTTATCCAACGTAAAGCCCAGGATCCTCTCATCCTGCTGTAGCTGCTTGAAATCTTCCGGATACAGCTCCCGGATTCCGGCAAATAAAGACGGCGTGGAAAAGATACACATCGCGCAGCTGCACCGGTTCCATCCGGCCCGGTAGCACGGATGCGGGTTTATATTATGCCTCTTCAATACCTCCCACACATCCTTCTCTGAATAATCGATCACCGGCCTCCACTGATGGACCGTCCGGTGCGCTCTCTTTTCGGCATTCGTCCGGTGAACCTCCATCTCGTTGTACCCTGCCCGGCTGGCGGATTCACCCCGGCGCTCTCCGGAGACGACAAGTACCTTCTTCGCTGAAGAACCCTTCCTCCTCTCTTCGGCTTCCTCCATGGTGTCCAGGTTCCGGATCACCGCATCTGCCACCTCCCGCTTCAGCTGGGCACTGCACCACCTTCCGCTGCCGATGCTTCCCTTTGCCGGAAATCTGTGGCATTTTCCACCCAGCTGTTCCAGCCTGTCCAGATTCACCATCACCGCATCCGCCACCATGACTTTCAGATAGGCACTGCACCACCGGCGGCTCAGATCTCCGGTTTTGGCCGGGAACTTCATCCGGTAGCCCATCTGCCGCAGCTGCTCTTCTATATCTTCCGTGGCCTTCTCTTTAATCTCCAGGCATTTCAGGTAGTTGGGAGAGGGACGGCACTGACGGACCTCCCCGGTCTCCGGTTCTTCCCATTCCACCGGTTCACTGGCCCCAATCCGGTACAGCTCCCCGAAGAATCCATTCACCCGCCAGGACAGCCTCAGAGGGACGTTCTCGGCCTCCGCAAAAGCCCGAACGTAATTCTGTGTACATCGCCAGTCCATCCTCCGGCTCGGATGCCCGCCGTCAATGTCGTGGTGCCAGAACTCCATTTTTTCCTTTGGCACCCCCAGCTCTCGGAGTTTGTAATAGCTGGCAATGCTGTCTTTCCCACCGGATAGAAGCACGGCAATCAGATCATACTCTTCCAGCGGTAAAAGCTCCGGCAGAAAAATCTTCTGCATGTGCTCCGTATCTGCTCGGCCTTGTACACGGGGACGGATAGGCGTCTCCTGGCCATAAACCGGCCGATCCGGCATCCCGTATACAACCGGGATATCCTTTGTACAATCCCTGTCTTTTATGTATCCACTCATGTATCCCCTTTACCTTTCGAAACTCATCTCAAAGCCGAACCTCTTAGCCAGAGACTTTATAAATCCCCGGATCAAGTTGACGATCTCTTTCTTATTCTCCGGCTTCCAGCCTCTGATCCGGATCACTATTTTTATCTCTCCCACAGCATCCTCCTATAATCCTTTCCTGATACACTCCCGGCACAGCACCAGATCCCTTCTGCCACGTCGGGAAATTATCTCGTAATCCACAGCTGCCTTCCGGCACCGGCTGCAAAGCCGGGGAGCATTATTTCTCTCTTTCACCTCTGGTTTCCTCATTCCTGCTCCTCTCCTCCAGCTCGTCCAGCAAATCCTGAATCAGATGTACGATCAATGGAACATGTCCATATCTTTCCAAAAGATCCCCTGCTTCCGACGCAACCTCTGCCCAGCAGGGATCATGTCTTGACAACACACGATCGCGCCACCGTCGCAACCAGACATTATGCACCTGATGAAACATCTCCGTAATTGTCTTATTGTCCATACACCCTCCAAAAGTAACTTCCGGTTACACATTTTTCCCTCTGGTAACCAGAAAAGTGTTACCTCTCAAACCCTGATCTTTCCTACGTTTCTCCCTATTTTTTGGCTAAGGTAACACCGTAACACTTAAAAATGGTTTACGCGCGAGGGAAAAAAAAATTATGCACATGTTGAAATTTTTTTACTCCCATATGCATGAAAAACTCAGTGTTACCGTGTTACTTGTGTTACCCTTAATCAAATACCAGCACTTCCTGCTCTTCCTTTGACAGAGGCCGAAATTCATATTGGTCCATCTCCTCATCTCTTTTCAGTCTCAAAAAAACACAGCGGTACACATTGCCTGCCACTTTTTTCGTTTTGGTTGTTTTCCCTCCCTGTGTCTGAACCAGGCCCTTCCGTGCTGCCCAGGACAAAAACGACTTCCTGGAAAATCCTCCGGACCGACATAGCTCATCAAAGGCCGGATTAAAGATGACCGCATACTCCGGCGCTGGTCCGGCTGGCTCCATAATCCCCCATTTCTCTGTCTTTGTCTCTTTGTCAAAGCGCTGCTGATTCATGGCAATTTTATCCAGAAGGTATTGGTAACACCTCTCATTGTCAGAGAGTTCGTTCCGGTCGATCAGTACCTCGCTGGCCTCTTCCAGGGATATATATTTCCCATCTTCAAAAATCCGGTCCGTAGCGATCCGATCCGCGGTCAGCACGATCGAAAGAGAGAGGCTCTGCTTTTGCATCTTCTCATCATTCGACAATTCCTGCAGAAAATCATTCTGAATCTCCCGAATTGCCTCCGTCCCCATCTCCTTAACTGCCTGAACAAACCGGGGACCGGCCATCCCATAGTTTCGCCGGATCACCTCCGCTGTCTTCTGAGGATCCTCATATACTTTTTCTTTGCACTCCACCTCTAAAATCCGGTTAATTGCCCCGCCCTGGATCACATAGCTGGCCAGAGGTCTTTCGCCGTTGGTCAGAATACAGTTTTTCCAACGGTTTTCCCGGTTGATCCCCAGATCTTTATTGGACCGGCTCTTTCCTTTCCCGGAACACAGATCATAGACTACCCCTTCAAAGTTATCGCGGATTCTGGGACTGGATTTGCTGGTATCATCCAGAATCATCGGAAGGTGGTTCAACATATCCGCCTTCGCTTCCAGGGCAACATCTGTTGTCTTGAAATCTCCTATGTACCGACTCTCGTCCGGATTAGCCCATATGCTGGCCGCCAGCATAAGCGTTACGGTCTTTCCTCCTTCAGTCTCACCCCAGAGATCCACAAAAAATGGCAGGCCACCCAGAAGAGCAATCAAGATACTGGCAAAGGATGCCGCCATCATGAACTTTACCTCCATCCGGCCAGTGAGGCGCAGCCCTCTCACATGATTAAGCCACAGATCCCAGTTTCCGTGCGGGGATACACTGTCAAATACCTGCCGGAACCGGCTGTCTCCATCAAAGATGATTTCCGTGTCATAGGGCAGAAAGTCCTTCCGGATCCATCCCAACTTACTGCTGGAATACTGGACATTGATATAGGCGTCATTTGCGTTTTCCACATCCGCCAGATACCGTACCAGGTTCTTCGCGTTCTCGCTGGTGACGGCAATTCCCCGGCCGGATAAAGCCACAATCTTGCTGGCCGACGTCACCATTGTTTTAGGAACAATGATTTCCTCCCAGCGCCCATTCCTTTTATACGCGATCCGGATCTGCTCTTCTCCGGTCTCCAGATTTTTCAGCCGCTCTACCGGCAGGATTGGATGATAGCAGGCCAGCACGTCCAGATTTCCTGCCGTACTGTTATAGTTATACACGCCCTCTTCCGACGCCACCCAGGAGCGGCACTGCATCCGTTCGTAAGGCCCGTCAAAGTTGGTCCAGTTATCCACCAGAGTGACCTGGCTTTTCGACCGTTCTCTTTCCTGCCGTGTCATTTCCTTTTCAACCCGCTTGTATGCCTTTACCAGCTCCGTGAATTTCCTTTTTACCCCCAGTTCCACCGCCCTGTCTTCCAAGGACAGTAAGAGCCTTGCCTTGCACAGCTCATCCTCTTCGTCGAAGGCTTCCGACAGAATCTCATCGGAAAGAATGGTTTTCGCCGTCAGTTGATCAAACGGCACCACAAGCCATCACCTCTTTTCAAAATGGTATCCCTGTCAGTCTGCTGTGAAGGTAAAGCTGGTACTGCAGAACGTTGTATGCGTAACACCAAAGATCCGACAGCGGTTCCGACTCCTCCATGCAGGCCCGGCAGGCACTGATCCATGCCGCATTCCGTCTCTTCTCTTCCCATTTCTTCGCCTCTTCCCTCCCACGCTTCTGCCGCCGCTTTTCTGCCTGATAGCGCCTGAGACGACTGCGGAAGGATGGTTCCCCATCCGTACCTCCCAATGCCTGAAATGCTTCATGGAAAGGGATCTCCTCCTGCATCTGAATAAAAGTGAAGATGTCTCCATGCGCTCCGCAGGCAAAACAATGAAAGTCCTTCGGATAAAGTTTCAGGCTGGCTTCCCGGTCTCCCGGATGAAACGGACACCGGATAAAGCCCCTCCGGTTTGGAAGTAATCCATACCTGGCCGCCACATCTGCCATACTGTACTCTTCCTTGATTTCTTCTTTCGTCATTTGGACTCCTTCAGCAGTTTAATGATTCTCCTCCCAGTCTCCTGCTTCTCGCAGAAGAGGAACTCCACCCCATACTTGCGCCGCATCGTGCACAGCACTTTATAGAGTACATCTCCCTGCATGGCCTTCGTCTCCACGCTCCTCCATCCCCCCGGCCCCTTTACCCGCTTCGTCCCCCGTGGGTTATCCCACCAGATCACATCCTCCAGGCAGCGGATTCCATCTCCGTGCTCGCACAGAATAATCAGCTTGATTTCGTTCTCCATGGCCCGGATCAGCTCTGCCCGGAACCGTTCATGCTGGCCGCAGACATTGCTGCACAGCTCCGTCAGGTTCTGTTTCCGGTCGATGATCAGGCGGGGATTATCGTAATTCATGTAATCTCCCACCATCAGCTTACTGACCGGGTGACGGATTCCCTGCCGGTCAAACTCCGCCACGATTCTCGTAATGGCTCTGGCTTTCTCCCGGCTGTCAATCTGTATAATCATCCCGTCTCCTGTCAGTTAAAAGGAAGATCCTCATCTTCTACAAGATCCGGAAAGGGCATAAATCCGTCATTATCGCCAAATCCTTGCCCTGTCTTGCCTGAAAAACCGCCAGCCGGATCCTGCTCCCCCGATTTCTTACTCTCTACGAACTCCACCAACTCCGCAATTACATCGGTTGTGTAGATCTTTGTCCCCTCATTTTTTGTGTAGCTGCCGGTCTGAATCCTTCCAGTTAGGCCAATCCTCTGTCCCTTGCCAAAATATTTCTCCACAAACTCCGCCGTCTTCCCGAAGGCAACGCAGGAAATGAAGTCCGCCTCATCGGTCTTGCCAAACCGGCGGTTCACTGCCACCGTAAAGCGGCTCACCGAAGTTCCACCGTCCGTATAACGGATATCCACGTCGCGGACCAGCCGTCCCACCAACTGTACACTGTTCATGCTTCTCCCCCTGTTCTGGTCGCCTCAAAGCGCCTCATGGCCTTCACATACTGCACAACCGTCATATCCTCCAGCTTATCCACCTTATAGAGATTCAAAAGTACAGATTCCGCCACGCCGGTTCTGCCCATCTCCTTTTTCAGGCTGGCCAGGTGAGCCGGGCCAATCTTTCCGCCGTCCGGCCCGGCCACGTCCGTAGAAGGCTTTTCTCCGGATTCTTCCCCAGCCGTCTTTTTCGTTTCAGCCTTTTTCTCACCCTTTTTCCGGCCGGATCCGGCGGTTTTTCCCGCGGGAGCCGATTCTGTGTAATCCCCATCCGGATCCTGCATTTCTTCCGTGGGAATACAGAGGACCTGGAAGCAGGCGTACTTGAAAGCTACCGCCATGGCCTTATTGGTCGCTTTGTCGGCGCTGTCCATAGCTTCGCCAATCACCGTCGCCGTTACACAGGAACCGTCCTCTGCAAAAAAACGGTACTCAATCTTACAGATGGAATAGTTCACAGCATTTCCTTTGGCCGTCACCCGGCTCTCCCTGCTGTTCTCCACAATGGTGGGAACGGCAAACACACCATGCTTCTGAAAGGCCGGGCTGATCGCGTTCATCACCGCATCAATCCCCCGGTACATGAAGCCCTGTGTCTGGTTTCTCTGGTTCTTTGCCACCGCTCCCACATCGCGCATCACCGCCGCGATTTGCCTGTAAATCAGTTCGGTCTCTGCCATCCGCGTACCCTCCTTAATATCTGCATCCCATGGCCTGCTACGAACGCCTCCAGCATGTCAAGTTGAAGATCCGTTCCCTGAATGGTATATTCTGCTACCGCCGGACCTGCTCCGGAATACATCGGCGGTAAATTGTTTATGGGGAAGGGGATACTATCCTCCTCGCCTGTCGGATCCGCCGCAAGAAATGCCTCAGCTGCCGATTTTTCGACCTCCCTTCTGGCGGCCGCCTCCTGCCCCAGCCGTTCCCGTTCTGTCCTCTTCGCCAGCATGTCCAGGTATTCTTTTGCCCGTTTCATAGCCTCCACCACCGTACTGCCAGCCTTATACTGCTGCAATGCGTAAGCCTGCGCCTCCGGATCCTCCACCATCGTCCGGATGGACTCTACTTCCATGGCTGTCCCTTCCACATGAGCAGTCATGGCCTCCTCTATGCTCTTTTTCGTGGTGGAAAGGTTTTCCCATCCGGAATCGTACATCTTCTCCAATGGCAGGTACTCCGCATAAGGGCTCCCGGCCACAGCCGCCTCATACAGCTCCCGGATTTCTGTCCGGCGCTCCTCCCTCCTGCCCGCCTTATACTCTTTCACCTGCCTGTCGATCAAAAGAATCGGCTCATCGATCATCTCCAGTAGTTCTCTCACCTGCGCCTCAAACTGAACGCATGGTTTCATGTACTCTTTTTTCGCGGCGATTTTTATATCGTTGGCTTCTTTCTTCAGCCTCCGCAGGCCTGCCACCGCTTTCTTTGCGAATCCTATAGTCTGGTCCGTATACTGCGCGTGCCGGTATTCCTCCAGGTTCCGGTTCAGGTCTTCCTTGATTTTTTCCAGGTTTCCGATCCGAATGACGCCCGGCACTATCGGTTCCACTAAAATCTGCAGTTCTTCATTCACTCTCTTCATCCTCCCACTTAATGATAGTATCTTTTGCGGCATATTCGATTAAAGATGAGGCCAGTTCCATGATGCTGATCCTTCCTCCTGCCTGATCCAAAAGCCCTTCCAGAACATCTGCGGCTTGGCTGTTGATCCGAATAACCGCCCCCTTCCGGTCCCGTTTGATATGACGGAAATCTGATTTTTTTACCAGGATCACATTACTCATCGAAACATCCTTCCTCTTCTGCCTTTTTCAAAACCATACCGCCGGGCTCCCCCAGCATAGTCAACACAGTCTGGACATCCTCCTGCATCAGATAATCTTTTCCCTGCATCCACCGAAGGCCCCGCAGCGCCGTCCGGTATCCGTCTGCCGCATGGATCAGCTGCTCAAACTTCACTAACGGGATGTAGACTCCCTCATCCTCCACTTTGGATTCTCTCATTTCATTTTCAAATGTCATTGCCAAATCTCCTCCCATCTGTTAAAATAGATTTGTTGAATATACCTCTGCGCCGGATCCGGGCCTCTAACCGGGCCGGTGCTCTTTCTTTGCCAGGATCTCCTCCGCTACACTGATACAGCGCAGCTGGGCAGGGTTTTTCTTATAGCTTTTCATGCATTCTCCCTTTTACCATTTTCATCATCCGGCCT
>CATJBQ010000231.1 GCA_949738465.1 uncultured Lachnospiraceae bacterium | reverse complement strand
GGGCTGCTCCTATTTTTATACTGTTTGACACCAGACGATAGGATTCTCTCACTCCTTGGCCAGAATCAGCTCCAGCACCAGATCAGCCGCCCGCTCAAGCTCCTCAGCAGTGGTATACTCCTCCTTAGAGTGGCAGCAGTTCATCCCGGGCGCCACCACCAGCCCGTGGATCCCCTGGTGGTAAAAATGGTTGTTGACGCTTCCTCCATAGGTGCTCACCAGGCCGCCGGGTAAGCCCAGCTTCGCGCAGGCATTTTGAAACCGCCGCACCACCGGCTCTGTGTGATCCACCTGATAAGCACCGCAGAGAATATCGATGGTAAAGGTAAGCTCTGCCCCTGCCTCCTCCGCCGCCTTACGCATCTTTGCCTCGATCTCCTGTAATTTCCTGTGGGCCGATTCCTCGCTGAAGCTTCTCACCTCACCGGTCAGGGAACAATGCTCCGGCACGATGTTGCCGGCAATGCCACCGTTTATGATTCCGATGTTGACGGTGGTATCTCCCACGCGACCGCATTCGATATCTGTGATTGCCTTTGCCGCCGCCTTGATGGCATGGATTCCGTCCTCCGGCGCAAAGGCCGCGTGCGCTCCCCTGCCCTGAAACTCCGCCTGAAAGGAGATCATGGTGGGCGCCTGGCTGGCCGCGTATCCCACCGGGCCGTCGATGTCGAACACGTAGACATCCCTGGCGCGCAGGCGGGAAAAATCAAAGTGCTGGATCCCGATGCAGTAGGCCTCCTCCGCCACATCGAATACCAGTTCGATAGGCCGGTGGGGAATCTGCAGCTCCTTTAAGACGGTCAGCGCCTCTAAGATAATGGCAATACCGGAGAGATCGTCCGCCCCCAGCACGGTGCTGCCATCCGAGGTGATCCTGCCGCCCGGATGAAAGACCGCCTTTTTCCCGCAGGCCGGGTCCACATTGTCCATGTGGGCGGATAGGAGGATGGGGGGAAGGTCCAGGTCGCCCTCCACATAAGCGTAGAGGTTGCCGCAGTTTCCGCCGATCTTTGCCCCGGCGTCGTCCTCCTCATAGGGAATGTCCAGGGCCTTGAGCTTTTCCTTCAGCTTTTCGCAGATTTCCCGTTCCTGGCGGGAGGGATTGTCCGTCTCTGCCAGGTCGGCAAAGAGGGTGAGTAGTCGTTCTTTATTGATCATGATTTGTCTCCTTTCAATAAAAGATCCAGTTCCTTATAATAGTTCCTACCTATTGAAGGATATCACTGATATATTTTCTGAGGCCTTCCTCCTTAGAAAAATCATATTCCGCATTTTTTTCGGTATAATATGTCGCTATATTCTCCATGGGGATCGGCTCATCTGAAGGAATACGGTCAGCATATCCTCTTCTGGCCAGCTTCCAGGGCGTTTCTTCATGGGTGATTCTTTCCAACACTTTTCCACCATACACGCCAAAAGTATTCACAACCAGATCGATAGCTCTGCGTTCCTCATCCGTAAGTTCGTCTTCTGTGCCTTCAAAAATTGCAAAGCGTGCATCCTCAATGGGATTATATCTGAAATCTCTGAACATATCATATACTTCTGGATATACCGGTCCATGAACCCATGCCTGGCAGTTTTCATGAAACATTGGTTTCCCATTCAGAGCATAGGATTCTCCCTGAATAAAATAAAGTAATTTTTGAAGCATCAACGGCGTTACTTCTCCCAGTCTCTCAAACACATAGGAAATCACTCTCAGCATTTTATCGGAAACCGAAAAAAGGGTTTCCAACTGTGTAGCTGCTTCCACCGCCTTGTTATAGGCTGCAGAAGCAATTCTTTCTTTATTCTCATACAGCTTTTGCTTCATGAAAGCCGGAGAAGATAATGCCCTTCTCATAATGTCGGAATATTCCTTCGAAGGAATCTGGCCAGACAGATATCTCGCGATGGTCACTTCACCAAATCCAAGTGCAAGAGACAATGGAGCCTTCCCAATTTTATAAATTTTCATAAGCTTTTCAATATCATCCACTGAAACAATACCTTCATAAGCTCTATACTGTTCGTCAAACTCCCGAATATTCCGATCCATTAGTCCGGGAATACTCATCTCTTCTCCACACTGGTCACACACTGCAACTGTGATACTGAATGTATACTCTGCATCCTTCACCATTTTTATCATATTTCTTTTTTGCAGGGTATATTCTGTTTCTCTTCTGCACACTGTGCAAAAATCGCTTCTTCCCTTCTCTGCCATGATGACTCCTCCTTTCAGACCACTATTTGAAATAGTATTTCATCGGGTATTTCTGTTCATGCAAAGATACTACAATAATATAACAGTTATCCGTCTTGTTGAATTTTATGTATAAGGGCACGCTCCTGCTTGCATTACCGATTCTTTCCAAAAGCTCTACCTCTTTTCCAAAGACATACAATCGCTCATGTTCATATCCCTTATGCTCATTTTGCAAGATCTCTGAAAAATCCGTTGTTGTCAATCCCAGCAATAGATCCTTCGCCATTGTTTCATCGATAACATAGGTAAGAAACAGATTCCTATTATCCTGCCGGTGGGAATTCAGTTCAATTCTGTACCTGTTTTTTCGAATCGCATCCTTTACCTCCGCCAAGTATACATCAATATCATCTAAAGTTATATCCAATATATGCATCTCCTCCCTTCAGAGTGATTGCTTTTATGGTTTTTTCTATCATCATTATACATCATGATAGGATTTTGTCAATATCCTATCACCCTTTTTTTATAAACCAGGGCAAAAAACTCACCCGCCACACCGTGCCAGTTCCCTCTCATAAACCTCCAGCGTGCGATCATCAAACAGCACCCATTTCACCACGTCCAGCTTCCCCGGATGCTCCGCCACGAAATCCTTCACAACGCCAATGGCAATCTCCGCCGCCGCCTCCAATGGAAAATGATAAATCCCCGTGGAAATCGAAGGAAACGCAATGCTTCTGATCCCATGCTCCACAGCCAGTTCCAGGCAGGACCGGTAGCAGGAGGCCAGAAGACCGCGCTCCCCGGATCCGCCGCCATTCCAGTGGGGTCCCGGTGTATGGATCACATACTGACAGGGCAGGCGATAAGCCTTTGTAAGCTTCGCCTGCCCCGTCTTGCACCCATGCAGCAGCCGGCATTCCGCCAGCAGTCCGGGGCCGGCGGCCCGATGAATTGCTCCATCTACGCCGCCCCCGCCCAGCAAACTGGTGTTCGCTGCATTTACAATAGCCGAAACGCCATGATCCCTGGTAATATCGCCCTTAACCATGCAAATTTTTGTTTTTTCAGCCATTTTTTCTTCCTCTTTTACTGTGTAATACCGGTAAGCTGCACACTGTCGATCATCGACTGATACAGCGGATCCGCGTCCTCCCCGAAATCCTCATGGATGTAGAAGTCAAACTCATAGAACACGCCGTCCTTCTCCACCAGGGTATACAGATTCCGGAAATTGCCTCCGCTCTCACTTGCCATCGTCCCTACGGCCTGCACGCCGTTCTGGCCGCCCACAACCGTATCCTGGGCCGTATAGCCCTGCTCTGTCAGATAGGAAGACATCTCCGAAAGATATCCCTCCCCGCTGTCTACGGTAAAGACGCTGACATACATTGCCGCCAGATCCCAGATGTTGTCTCCCTCATAGGGGGAATACAGGGAAAACTGGATGCCGCCCTCCTCCGATGAGGTGTCCTCCACGCTCCAGATAAAGGGGCAGGAAAATGCCAGGCCCAGATCGTCGATGGCAACCTGCTGCATCACAGGCGTCGGGATCACCGGCTCTGCCTGCATCGCCGCATCGATCTCCTCCTGGGTAATGGAAATATTTACCGTGTCGCCGGTATCCGCCAGAATCTTATCAGCCACCAGCCGGGTAAGGGGGGCCAGCGTGGAAAAATGGTCTGCGCCGTCCACCACATAACAGTAAATATTCTCATTTTCCGAGGCCTCCTGGATCCTGCGAAGGTTATCGGAATTGCCATCCTCGCCTTCGATCAGGAAGGTGGGGGACTTCACATCCGCCAGCCAGTGGATGGGAGAACGCATCATGTACTCCTCCTCATCGGATTTATCAAAGGTAAACTGGCTGTTGTTGTGATATTTGATCTCGTCCACTGCGCCAAAGGAAAAGACCGCCCGGAACTTGTCCGTGTACTCCGATGCCAGAAGTGCCCGGGTTCCTCCGGTACTGTGGCCGCCCAGATAAATGCGGTTGGGATCCACATACGGCAGGGAGGCCGCATACTCATACGCGGAAACAATATCGTCCACCTCGCCAAACAACGTCTCATAATAGCCAGGATTGCCATTCCCGCCCCGAAAGGAAGGATACATGGTCAGCACGCCGGCCTGCCAGAAGGCAGAGCCCGTCTGGTCATTGTCCCACTCCGGATAACAGAAGGGAAAATCATCAATACCGTTTCCCCAGCCGCCTACCACCCAGATAATCATCGGGTGCTTCTGACCGTCCCCCGGGTCGCTGGACACATAAGCCGCCAGATCCCCCACCTTGGAAGGATACTTTACCAGATCAAACACACCTTCCGGCGGATCCGGCACCGGATCGCTGTCGTTGTCCTGGCTGGCCAGCGTCGTCTGAAAGGCATCGTGGGCCTGGGCAAAGCTCTGTCCCTCCTGGATCTGGGACGCCTTGTCCTTGGAATCCTCATCTCCATCCGTCGCCGGCTCCTTGTCGTCCTCATTTTGCGTACTTCCATCGGTGTCCGTCCCTGTCTGCTTTGGTACGCCGCAGGCCGCAACAGATAACAGCAGCAATGCCAGCAGCAGAGCGCTAAAGCGCTTCCATCCTCTTGTTCTCATAATGAATCATTCCTCCTTTTGCTATGAGCACTTAGTGACCGTATTTCGGTCACTTACGTGCGATGCATCCCCGGCCCTTATCGAAGTCACGCGCAGCGCAGACTGAGATTAGTCGCCAGGTGTTTATCAAGAGTATACCATAATTTTGCATGTTTAGTAAAGAAGGATAACCCTTTTTTCCCCATCACCCCAGCGCCACATCCATCACCATCATCACCACAAATCCGGCCGCAAACCCGATGGTCCCGATGTTGGAGTGCTCCCCTTCGGAAGCCTCCGGCACCAGCTCCTCCACCACCACATACAGCATGGCGCCCGCCGCAAAGGCCAAAAGATACGGCAGCAGCGGCTCCAAAAGTTCCGCCAGAAGGATCGTAAGAAAAGCCGCCACCGGCTCCACCGCCCCGGACAACGTGCCATAGAGGAACGCCTTTCCCTTCGAATCCCCGTCCGCCTTTAACGGCAGGGATACCACGGCCCCTTCCGGAAAATTCTGAATGGCAATGCCGATGGCCAGGGCCACGGCCCCCGCCACTGTGATCTGCTCATTTCCGGCGAGCATTCCCGCAAACACCACGCCCACCGCCATTCCCTCCGGGATATTATGCAGGGTAACGGCCAGGACAAGCATGGTCGTTTTTTTTAAATCGGCCCTGGGCCCCTCGGGCGTCTCCTGCCCCAGATGCAGATGGGGAATCAGCCGGTCCATCAGCAGCAAAAATCCCATTCCCACAAGCAGGCCCACCGCCGCCGGCACAAAAGCCAGCCTGCCCAGGCCGTCCGACATATCCATGGCCGGAATCAGCAGCGACCATACCGACGCCGCCACCATCACACCGGAAGCGAAGCCTAAAAGCCCCTTCTGCAGCCGGACATTCAATGCCCCCCGCAGCAGGAAAACGCAGGCCGCCCCAAGGGTTGTTCCAATAAACGGGATGAAAATCCCTGCAAATACCTCCATCATTTTCTCCTTTGCTGTCAATTTTTTCTCCAGCAGGCGCACACCGTCTCCGCCCCTGGACGTTAGTGATAGTATATGAAAAAACGGCTCAAATGTTACATAATCCACTGCATTACGACAGATGCATCTCCCGAAACACCGACGGCGCAACGCCATAATATTTTTTAAATGCTTTCGAAAAAGCAAACGCATCGGAAAAATGACAGAGCAGCGCAATCTCATTTAAGCATTTTTCCGTATCCAGAAGCAGCGTTTTCGAATAATTGATCCTGGCATTCAACTGGTAGGCCGATGGGGAATCATGGAAATACACTTTGAATTTTTTCCGGAAGCTCTCATATCCCATATCCAGCTTTGCCGCGGCCTCCCGGGGGGAAATAAAATCCGGCGGATCACAGGAATGGGGGCGGTCCGGAAGCCGCTGCACGTAGTCCCCCGCATGCAGCATAACCTTTCCCGCCTCATCCCGATACACCCCCTCTCCCCGCAATCAGTAAAAGGCCCCGTAATGGTCAAAACAAATATACACCATCATTTTTGAAATAGCTCTGCGAAATATTCATATGCCCTCCATACCAAATTTGACATGCCCATCCCAATCCTGCCATTCCTGCTTCTCATTTTATCGGGTATACTGGAACTATGTCAAGCACAAAAAGGAGAACGAAGATGACAAAAAGAGAAAATTTGCTGGCCGTTTTCAAGGAAAAAACCGGAGGAAAAACGGACTATCAGACATACCCTTTCCCCGATTTTTCTTCCGGCGATGCCTCTCACCAAAAAAAACAGGTGGAGGAGATCCATGCCCAGGGGCTGGCCGCCTGCGGCAATATGCAGTGCACCATCTGGGAGACGGCCTGGTACGTCCGGGGGATGGAAAACCTGATGGTAGACATGTCCTGTGAGCCGGACATCGCCGCCTGGATCCTGGACCAGGTGACAGAACAGGCCGTCATACGGGCCACATCCTATGCCAGGGCCGGCGTCAATCTCATATAGCTGCGGAGATGCGTCGGAATTTATCCCGGACCTGATCGACTGCGGCATTGATGTGCTGAATCCCATTCAGAGCGAATGTATGGATTTTCAGGAAATTTACAGCAAATACGGCGGCCTTCTGGCGGCGCCCACCCATCTGCTGGAGCCGGAGGTCCCCTGGGAAAATATCCTTGCTTATGTGGAAGCGTGCCGGACCTATCCGGAAAACGGTTCCAAAGGCGTATGAACAGAACGATTCCATTTAAAATGGCAGCCATGCGCTCTCCTCTGAGCGCGGCTGCCAAACTTACAGTTCTGCCTACAGTTCGCAGTTATTCACCGTTCTTGGGAAAGGAATCACATCCCGGATGTTCCCCATCCCGGTCAGGTACATGACGCACCGTTCAAAGCCCAGCCCGAAGCCGGCATGGCGGGCGGAGCCGTACCTGCGCAGATCCAGATAAAACCCGTAGTCCTCCTCGTTAAGCCCCATCTCCTGGATCCGGGCCAGAAGCTTGTCGTAATCGTCCTCCCTCTGGCTTCCGCCGATGATCTCGCCGATCCCCGGCACCAGGCAGTCCATAGCCGCCACGGTCTTCCCGTCCTCGTTCATCTTCATATAAAAGGCCTTGATCTCCTTGGGATAATCCGTCACAAATACCGGACGCTTGAAGACTTCTTCCGTAAGGTAGCGCTCATGCTCCGTCTGCAGGTCGCAGCCCCAGGAAACCTTGTACTCGAACTTATGGTTATGTTTTTTCAAAATATCAATGGCCTCGGTGTAGGTCACATGGCCAAAATCGGAATCGACCACATGGTTCAGCCGCTCTAAAAGCCCCTTGTCCACAAAGCTGTTGAAAAATGCCATCTCCTCCGGCGCCTGCTCCAGCACATAACGGATCACATATTTCAGCATGCTCTCCGCAACCATCATATCATCCTTAAGATCCGCAAAAGCTATCTCCGGCTCGATCATCCAGAACTCCGCCGCATGACGTGTGGTATTGGAATTCTCTGCCCGGAAGGTAGGGCCAAAGGTATAAATATTGCGGAACGCCATGGCATAGGTCTCGCCGTTCAACTGGCCGCTGACCGTCAGGTTGGTGGGCTTTCC
>CATJBQ010000230.1 GCA_949738465.1 uncultured Lachnospiraceae bacterium | reverse complement strand
TCTACCATTGAACTACGCCCGCAGATGCCCAGTTCCGGAATCGAACCAGAGACACGAGGATTTTCAGTCCTCTGCTCTACCAACTGAGCTAACTGGGCCTGTGCTTTCGGCAACGGTAATATTCTATCTGATTTACAGGCAAATGTCAATATATTTTAAAAATTTTTTTTGCAATTTTCTACCCAAAAGTGGTATACTGAGAGATATAGTAATAATTACCATATCATATAGTAAAATATAACGAGGTGTTAGAAATGAGTCTTGTAGAAAACGAACTGGTCAAATTCATGAGCAAATTTGATGAACATCCTTTCCAGATGGTGATTGGGGGAGAGACACATTTAATCGGGGAGGGCGATCCTGCCTTTACGGTGGTCTTTCATAAGGTCCCTTCTGTGGGCGATCTTTTAACCAGCACATCCATTGCGCTGGGGGAGGCCTACATGCGGGGCGATATCGAGATCCAGGGCGATTTGTACCATGCCCTCTACAATTTTATGGGCCAGATGGGGAAATTCTCCACCGACACCAAATCCCTGAAAAAACTGATGTTCACCTCCAGCTCCAAAAAGAATCAGAAGAAGGAGGTCTCCTCCCACTACGACATTGGCAATGACTTTTACAGCCTGTGGCTGGACGAAACCATGAGCTATTCCTGTGGTTATTTTAAAAATGAGGCAGACAGCCTCTATCAGGCCCAGTGCAATAAGGTAGACCGGATTCTGGAGAAGCTGTATCTGAAGGAGGGCATGACGCTGTGCGATATCGGCTGCGGCTGGGGCTTTCTTCTGATTGAAGCCGCAAAGCGCTATAAGATTCATGGCGCCGGCATTACCTTAAGCTCCCAGCAGAAGAAAAAATTTGAGGAGCGCATCCTGGAGGAGCACCTGGAGGATTATCTGCGGGTAGAGCTGATGGATTACCGGGATCTGCCCCAGCTTAACATTACCTTTGACCGGGTGGTCAGCGTGGGCATGGTGGAGCACGTGGGCCGGGACAATTATGAACAATTCCTTTCCTGTGCCAAGAACATCCTGAAGCCCGGCGGACTGTTCCTCCTGCATTATATCAGCGCCCTGAAGGAATATCCCGGGGACGCCTGGATCAAAAAATACATCTTTCCAGGCGGCGTGATCCCCTCCCTGCGGGAGATCCTGCATATCGCAGGCGATCTGCGCTTCTATACCGTGGACGTGGAAAGCATGCGCAGGCACTACAGCAAAACGCTGCGCTGCTGGAATGAAAATTACCAGAAGCACAGGGACCAGGTGGTGTCTATGTTCGATGAGGAATTTGCCCGGATGTGGGAGCTGTATCTGTGCGCTTGTGCCGCCACCTTCATGAACGGCATCATCGACCTGCACCAGATCCTTTTCACCAACGATGTCAACAATGATCTGCCCATGACACGCTGGTATTAAAATTCCAATATCAAGCGCAACAGGGGGCTGCCACCGCAGCCCCCTCATTTTTGCTAAATTTCTTATTTTGACGGAATCATCCCTATGATCCTTCCTGCAAACTCATGGAAGTTCTGGGTCTGGAGAATCACCTTCCCCGGCCCCACCAGCCTGGTCAAAAACAGGCCCTCTCCGCCAAAGAAAATATTTTTCAGTCCCTTGACCATCTCGATCTCATAGGAAACAGACCGCTCAAAGGCCACCACGTTGCCGGTGTCTACTTTCAGCACCTCTCCCGGCTGCAGCTCCTTTACAACCTTATCGCCATCAATCTCCAGAAATGCCATTCCGGAACCCGACAGATCCTGCAGGATAAATCCTTCCCCGCCAAACAGCCCCGCTGAAAACCGTTTTGTAAAGGTAACGGAAAGATTGACACTGCTCTGGGCGCAGAGGAACGCTCCCTTCTGACAGATCAGACCGCCGATCGCTCCCACATCGATGGGCATCACCTCACCGGCCACTGTGGAGGCAAAGGCAATCTTAGCTCCGGCGCGCTGTGCACGGTAGGTCGCCATAAATAAAGACTCGCCGCCAAACATCCGGCCGATGCTTTTCCCCAGACCACCCTTCATATTGGACTCCATCTCAATCCCTTCGCTCATCCAGGCCATTCCGCCGGACTGGGTATACATGGTCTCTCCCGGCGCATCAAACAGGATCTCCACCGCCGGCATCGTATTTCCGATAATTGCATATCTCATTCTACAAAACTCCTTTCATCATTCACATAGCTTCTATGCATCTGCACCTGACGGCTTTTTCCGGTTGAAACCGGGAAGCTGCGCCAGAACAATGGCAATAAACATCAAGACACATCCCAGGATCTCCCTCCCGCTCATCATCTGCCCAAGAACGACTGCCCCCGCCAACACGGAAACCACAGATTCCAGGCTCATAATCAGAGAGGCAACCGTGGGATTCAGTCCACGCTGCCCGATAATCTGTAAGGTGTAAGCAACGCCGCAGGACAGGATCCCGGCATACAGGATCGGCTGCCAGGCCGCCAGGATATTGTCAATCCGGGGCTGCTCCGACAACAGCATACAGATACCGCTCAATACGCCGCAGGTCAGGAACTGGATACAGGACATCCGCACCCCGTCCACCAGCACGGTAAAATGGTCCACCACCATAATATGTACCGCAAAGGCCAGAGCGCACAAGAACACCAGTGCGTCTCCCAACTGGATCACGAAGCCGCCTGTCATGCACAGAAAATAAAGTCCTGCCACAGCAAACAACACGCCGATCCAGACGGTAGCGCCGCATCTTTTTTTCAAAAATAGTCCAAAAATTGGCACCAGCACGATGTACATGGCCGTAATAAATCCTGCCTTCCCCACCGTCGTATGCACAATCCCGAACTGCTGTAAATTGCTGGCTACCGTCATGATAACGCCGCAGATCAGTCCGCCTGCCAGCAACTGGTTCCTCCTTTTCTTCCGTTCCCCAAAATTCAAAGCTGCCAGCTCCTCCCTGGCCCTGCGCCGCTCCGGGCTGATCCTGTCCAGCAAAAGAGCGCAGGGAATCAGAAAGATCCCGCCAATCAGGGAACGGACGCAGTTGAAGGTAAAGGGCTGCACGTAATCCATCCCCACACTCTGGGCCACAAAAGCCACACCCCAGATAAACGCCGTCAAAAACAGTAGCAGTGAACTCTTCACTTTTTGGTTACTCATTTTCTTCTCCTTTGTTCCATGTGATTTCTAAAATGCCCGGCCGCCCTACTTCTTCTTTTTATCCATACGGTAACGCTGATAATAAGCCAGCGTCTTATCCACCGCAATGATAATCAAGCACCAGGATAAAGCCTGCACCCAGGAGAATTCCTCTCCCCGAAACACGACAATCACCACCAGATAAATAAAAAACAGGACGGCAAACTCTGCCAGCAGAACCAGCAGCGCCCGCTTGGGCTTTGCCAGAAGCTCCTCCCTGAGCTCTAAGATCCCCAGTATCGTCACATTCAGCAGGATCAGCGCCGCCCCGATAAGCATGCCTGCCAGCACCCAGACGGGAATTCCCTGCCCCCCGGTGTAAATCTTCACCAGGTAAAACGCAAGCATTAATACAAATATTATAATTCCAACGCCACAGGTCCATTTACTGATCCGCAGCCATTTCTGCTTACTGCTAAACATCGTTTTTCTGCTTCCTCTCCGCCGCTTTGCCTCTCCTTCTGCAGCTCCTCTATCATATACCGCGTAGTATTCCGGTCTAAGATCTTCAATGCTTCCGAATACATCCCAGGCACCTCCTCTGGCTCACCCAGATAGTCTTCTATTACCTTTTTAGCATACGGGCTTTTCCGGAAGATGTCAAGACTTATCAGATCAAAAAAGCCACCCCAGGCCCGCCATGATCTCTCACCGGCCCCGGGTGGCAGTTTCCTCATAAATCTTCACAAAAATATCATGCGCTTACGGCCGCAATCCCAAACCACCCTCCAGCGTAATGGTCTCTCCGGTCATGAACTTAAAATCCGGGGACGCAAGCTGCACGCAGACACGCCCGATCTCCAGCTCCGAATCTCCCAGATGACCCATGGGAGGAATATGGACATTCTTCTCATAAGCATCCGGATACGCCTGTTTAAACTGCTCCAACTGTGCCGTCCAGGCCAGTGGGCACACCACATTGACATTGATGCCGTCCTTCCCCCACTCGGTAGCCGCCACACGGGAAAGGCCACGGATGCCCTCCTTGGCCGCCGCATAAGCACACTGCCCATAATTGCCAAACAGCCCGGCCCCGGAAGCAAAATTGATCACAGAGCCCTTACTCTTGGCCAGATAGGGGTAGCAGGCCTGCATATAATAAAATGCCGCATACAGCCCGGAATACAATGCCAGGTCAAACTGCTCGGTGGTATGGTCCGCAAGCGTCACGCCGGAAGCCGATGCCTGGGCATTGTTGATCAGCACATCGATGCCGCCAAAGGTATCCACCGTCTGCCTGACCACATTTTCCACAACCGCCTTATTGTCCGATCCCGCATTCACATCCGCCTGGATGCAGAGTACCTGGATGCCGTACTTTTCCTCCAGCTCCTGCTTCGCATCCTCCAGCTTCTTCACATTACGTCCGGTAATCACCAGATTGGCGCCCTCCTTGGCATAAGCCGTAGCAATCCCATAACCGATGGAACCACATCTGCCGTCACTGAGTACCGCCCTGCCGGCTCCTGTAATAATCACTGTCTTTCCTGTAAAATTTCCCATAAAAATAATCTCCTTTCCATCTAAAAAGCCTTATCTCATAAAATACTATAACTTTTTCAGCCAGACAAGTCAATCAAAATCCCTGGATTCCGTTAAAGAATCCCCGCTTTCCATCCGTTTCTTCTTCTGCTGATGCTCCAGCACCGCATACACCAGTGCAATGGCGATGGCGATCAGTCCGACCCCCAGAAACAGCAGGCTCTTTTCCAGAAGCTCCAGGTCCCAGAAATCATACAGCACCACCTTGGCGCAGGCAAAAAGGGACAGGCATAAGCCAAAAATCCGAAGGGGCATCTGGCAGCGTACAAATCCCGCCACAATGGCCAGAATCGCCAGCACCATCAGAAACAGGCTGACCATAAAGGCAAAATCCGTCGGAATCGAGAGAACCTCTACCGTCAAAACTCCCAGCATAATCATTTCCTGCAGCAGGGAATGCTCCCGGATCTTCCAGATCCCAACGAGAAACAGCGCCACCGTGGCCAAAAGCCCCACCCACCAGGTCTCGTCACTGCAGGCCAGAAGCAGGAGCACTCCCGCCGCCTGGTAATAAAAAACATGATAGCGCCACTGGAATTTTTTCAAAAGCAAAAATGCCACATTGGCTGCCGCCAGCAGTAAAAACAGGCAGTTCCACCAGTAGTCCCCGGCAAATATCGTTGCAAACCACACGCCGGCCAGATACGCCAGCAGCAGCACGGTTCCACAGATCCACACCACCATAAAGCCGACGTCCTCCCTGCCCAGGTAAAACAGGTTCAGCAGGATCACCGCCACAACACAGTAGAGAAACAGCGGCCCTTCTTCTCCCGGAATGTCCCGCAGCGACAGCAGAACGGCAGAAATCAGCATACTTATCACAAACGCAATCTGATGTGTCATGCGCACCACATAAATATACTTTCCCTTCGCGCCCATCTGCCATAATACATTTAAAAGGACCGCCGCCGCCAGCATCACAAGATAAGCCCAGAGGCTGTCCCCCCAGGGCAGATAGAGCCAGAAGAACAAAAATCCCACCGCTCCTGTGCACTGGATTACCGCCGAACCACTGGTTCTTCCCGCCGCCCAGGCGATAACCCCGGTAAGAAGCAAAAGGCCCAGAGTCAGCCAGTCCGGAAAGCTGCCAAAGGTATAATAATTCATTATCACCGCCAGATACATCCCGGTAATACCTGCCGCCGTCCCTCCCAGAAACAGCTTGTGGCCAAAACGGGACAGACAGAACTGGGACGCAATCCACACCAGAGCAAAAAAGCACAGCATCATCATTCCCTGCACTACGTCCGGCAGGAAATTGCGTACCAGGATCACCAGGCCCACCAGCACGAACAGCACGCCAATGGCGCTTAAAACCCCGATTCCGATCTTATATTCCGCAGAGCTTCCCTGGGGCTTCGCCGTTGCCCGCCCCGCTGCCGGATCCGGTCTCACAGCCTCCGGCCCTCCCGAAACAGTCTCCGGCTCTCCGGACACGGTTTCCGGTTCTCCCGAAACACTCTCCGGCTCCCCAGGCACGGTTTCCGGTTCTCCCGAAACACTCTCCGGCTCCCCAGGCACGGTTTCCGGTTCCCCCGAAACGGTCTCCGGCTCCACGGGCACGGTTTCCGGTTCCCCTGAAACGGTCTCCGGCTCCACGGGCACGGCCTCCTTCTCCCTCCGCTCCAGTTCTTCCTTCAAATGTGCCTGGTTCCTGCGGTAGCGCTCCATATTCTCCTCCACAGAGCGG
This sequence comes from uncultured Lachnospiraceae bacterium, assembly GCA_949738465.1. Lineage (GTDB taxonomy): Bacteria > Bacillota > Clostridia > Lachnospirales > Lachnospiraceae > 14-2. The sequence goes on along the minus strand of CATJBQ010000230.1, from coordinate 43,920 downwards.
GCCACATCCTCCTTCTGCTCCGGATGCTCCGCCAGGATCCTCTTCATGTGCTCCAGAAAGCGGTCAAAATTCTCATCCAGGGATTCTTCTATATAGCCGTCAATCTTCCGCAACAGGTTCTGTAATGTTTCTTCCATGGCAATCTCCTCTTTTCTCCTGCACTGCTTTTGATTATAACACAAATTTCCCCAAAGTACCACCGGCTATTTTTCAAAAAGATAGCGATACTTCCGGTAACGGGCCAGCAAGATCTCCTGGACCCGCTGCCGGATCTCCTCAGGGTAATAGGGCTCCTCCTCAAGAATCTCCAGCATCTCTCCTTTCCCACAGGAAAAATGAAGATTCTGCCCATATAGCTCCTCCGCAATATCCAACTGCTCGTCAAAATTTTCACAAAAGGTCTTAGGCTGTGCCTCCTCCAAAAGCTCCAGGGGATCCTCCCCCAGCGGGTAATCCATGGTAGTATCCGCCAGAAGGCCGGCGCCATGATCGAAGGCCGGGCAATAGTGATACTCCCCCAGAGGATCCCGCAAAACCGCAATATTATGGGTATGGCGGTCCTCATTTAAAAACAAGGTATCGATGGTCAGAAGCCGGCTCATGTAAACCCCGAAATCCCGAAGCCCGGTATAGCGTTCCGTCTGCGTCACCAGAAAGCGCAGCCGTTCCTTGTGATCCGGTATGCGGTAAAGGCACTTATGCAGTCCCATTCCGCAGCAATTTTCAAACAAGCGTTCCAGCGTAATCAGGCTGCAGCCCTCCGGCAGGAAATTGGGGCTTTTGCACCCTCTGTATATCTGACGCTTATACCGGATCTCCTCCGTATCATAGCAGACATACTCCTGCGGCCTAAGCTCCGTAAACGGAAGCAGCCTGGAAATCACATGCTCCGCCAGGCCTTCATAACCGGTATAATCCCCCTTATACCAGATTCCATGACTCTCCCACTTCAGTTGATTCCCCTTGGAAGAATGCCGGCCAATTGTCCGCTGGTCCTGCTCAAATAATTCTACCATATTCACCTCTCCACACAGATCCAGAATTCGTCCTCCGCCATCCTCCCCTGGGTCTTCTCCACAATCAGCAGGGGATCATAGTATGGGATTCCCAGATCCTGAAGCACAAGCTTCAGCTTATCCCGGGTTCTCGGAAAGCATCTGGATTCTAAAAATTCCTCATACGCTTCAAAATCAGGATCTTCCCTTCTTCCAAACGCCCGCAAAACGGGATCCTCCACATAATTGTGGATCTGTACACGGCGCCCGCGTTCATCCACGTCGATAACCGTACACAGCAGGTCCCGGTATCGATACCAGAGCCGCAGCGGATAATCCCTGGCCGGAACCTGGATCGCTTCCACCAGTCCGGGCCGCTGCTGCAGCAGGGTGATAAAAGGTACCACCGGGCCGGAAATCCTGCTGCGCCCCATCTCCCACCGCTCCACCGTGGGCTTCGATACGTTTACCAGCTTCGCGAACTCCGCCTGCGTCATCCCCAACCGGCAACGCGCCGCCTTGATATCCTCCGCTTCCAATTCCGTTGAAAAAACATATTTTTGCATCGCATATTCTCCACTACTTCTTTTTCTTACTATACCATCATTTTGATGGTTTGTAAACTACATTTTACCATCATTTTAATGGTTTTCGTATGTAACACTTAGTATTTCGTTTTCAAATGCAAAATATACGCGATGTTTATTCTCTCTTGCAAAAAAAGGCATACATCGAATTCACCATTCAATGTATGCCACTGCCTGCTCAAAAAAAAATGGATGGAGAAGGATTCGAACCGTTTTGGTTTTTCCCTCTGACTCACCTTGCTAAAGAATGGATGGAGAAGGATTCGAACCGTTTTGGTTTTTCCCTCTGACTCACCTTGCTAAAAAATGGATGGAGAAGGATTCGAACCTTCGAAGGCGTTGCCAACAGATTTACAGTCTGCCCCCTTTGGCCACTCGGGAATCCATCCATGATGAAAACATTTGCTCTCACAGGAATAGATTATACCATAACCTTCTCCAATATGCAAGCATTTTTTATTCTGCCCGTTTTAACACAAGAGCCGATTTCCCGGGAAGGGACATCTGCAGGCGCCACTGACTCACCTCATAATGGACCGGAACCGTAGAATAGGTCCTTCCGGTGGTGTACATCACCTGCTCCATCTCGCATTCCTTGGGAATCCCCGCCGGATACAGGGAAAGATCCAGGCTTCGGGAAACCGTATCATTATTCAGGATAATCACAAACTGCTCCCGGCGGTTAAAGCGGGTATAGCAAATCACATCGTCCTGGCCCGCCAAAAACTTCACGGAACCGGTACGGAGCGCCTCGTATTTCTTGTGAATCCGGATCATCTCCTTGTGGAACCTAAGAAGCTCCAGGTCCTCCCTGCCCCAGGGATAGGTCCTGCGGTTATCCGGATCCGTAAAGCCGCAGACGCCGGCCTCATCGCCGTAGTAAACCGTGGGCGCTCCCGGCCAGGTCATCTGGAACACCACCGCCTCCTTCAGCACCGTCTTATCCACATCCTGGCTAGCCGCCTCGCAGCCAAGCTGGGCCGCACGTCCTACCTTGTGGTTGGTTCTGGTCAGGAACCGGGAATGGTCATGGTTGGACAGCTCGTTCATCGCACATTGCAGGGACGGCGTCATCAGCCGCGTCATAAAATGCTCCATGGTTTCCTCAAAGCTCTTGAAATTCCCCTTCATATCCCTGCGGTACTCGTCGCTGTGTTTTTCCATGCCCGTCAGGAACCAGGTGATTGGCTCCATAAAAGCGTCATAGTTCATAACCGTATCCCACTGGTCGCCACAAAGCCATTCCACCGGATCGCCATAATGCTCTGCCAGCACAATCGCATCCGGATTGGCTTCCTTCACCACCTGGCGGAACCGACGCCAGAACTGATGATTAAACTCCGCAGAATGGCCCAGATCGGCAGCCACGTCCAGCCGCCAGCCATCCGCATTGTAGGGCGGAGACACCCATTTTCTGGCAATTCCCAGGATATAATCGCAAAGCTCCCCGGATCCCTCATAGTTCAGCTTGGGCAGCGTATCATGCCCCCACCAGCCGTCGTAGGAGCCATTACAGGGCCACTCCTGTTCATTGTGGAACTGGAAGAAATCCCGGTAGGGGCTGTCTTCCGACACATAAGCGCCCGGCTGATACCCTTCCTTCCCCTCATAAATGCGCTCCCGGTCCAGCCATTTGTTGAAGGAGCCGCAGTGATTGAACACACCGTCCAGAATCACCTTCATGCCTCTGCTGTGTACCTCCTCCACCAGCCGCACAAACAACTGGTTGCTGGCCTCCAGATTCTTCTTATTGGTCACACGGTTCATATACCGGGTCGAATGGGCATTGCAGGTATCTCCCTCTTTTAAAATCTCCCCTTCATCCTCCACAATCACACCCAGATGGGGGTCAATATAATCGTAGTCCTGGATATCGTATTTGTGGCTGGAAGGAGATACGAACAGGGGATTAAAATAAATCGCCTCCACCCCCAGCTCCTGGAGATAATCCAGCTTCTTAATTACCCCCTGCAGGTCGCCGCCGTAAAATTCCGCCACGTCAAACTCTGCCGGATACTTATGCCAGTTCTTCACCGTCTGGCTGTAAACGCCAATATAATGGTACTCCTGATCCAGCACGTCATTCACCGGATCCCCGCTGTAAAAACGGTCCACCAATAGCTGGTACATAACCGCTCCCTTGGCCCAGTCTGGCGTGGAAAATCCCGGCACAATCCGGAACGCGTATTCATTGCGGACCTCCCTGGATACCCCGCGCCTGTCATAATAGCATTCCAGGAAACCGGTCGTTATCTTAAAATAATATCGAATATTCTCTCCGCCCACCAGAATCTTACAGGCGTAATAATCAAAGCCATCCGCTGTCTCCTCGATCTCCATGCTGATCTTCCTGTCGTCCATGCAAAGCCATACGCCGTCCACATTATTCTTCGCCGTACGGAAACGGATCGTAACCATATCTCCGGCCTTGGGCTCCGCAGGACTGCGATAATCCTCCGTCCCGTCGCTGAACAGCACATTCTTCCGAAGGATGGGCCTAACCCCCATCATATAAAACAGCTTCTGGTTCAAATCAAATACTTTCGGTGCTTCCATCTGTCAATTCCTCCTGTTTTTCTATTATAACAAACTGATTGGGCCATGACTACCCCTAAGTCTGCATATTCCATAAAATTGCAAAAAAAAGACAGCCATTACGTTCTGCTGTCTTTTTTAGGAGAAGGTATTTTTACTATGGGGTGTAGTAAAAATTATATAATGTATTGGGGGTTTTTACAGTTATTATAATACCACGCGAACCAGAATAAGTGTGCACAAACTTCAGTTAATTTTGTACTTTTTTTCTATACAAGATATACAGTACTAATTTCCCATTCTTTTCTGGCCCACGTCATTTTATACAATCTCATTACAAAACTGCTCCAATCACCCCTCAAACAGGGTCTCAAACTCATCCCGGCCGATCTTCTCCTTCTCCAGAAGGAGCGCGGCGCAGTTGTGGAGGATCCCTTCATTTTCATGAAGCAGGGCTCTAGCCCTGTTGTAGCACTCGTCGATGATGCGCTTGATCTCCGCGTCGATCTTGGCGGCCACATTCTCGCCATAGCTTCTGGCATGAGCCAGATCCCGGCCGATAAATACCTCGTCGTCCTCATTGTCGTAATTGATCAGTCCCACGTTCTCCGACATGCCGTACTTGGTCACCATCGCCTTAGCAATGGCGGTGGACTGCTTAATATCCTGGGATGCGCCGGTGGTGATATCGTCAAAGATCAGTTCCTCCGCCACCCGGCCCCCAAGGCCCACAACGATCTCCTGCAGCATCCGGCCCTTGGTATTGAACATCTCATCCTTCTCCGGCAGCGGCATGGTATAACCGGCAGCGCCTGCGCCGGTGGGAATAATGGACACGGAATACACCGGCCCCACATCCGGAAGCAGGTGGAACAGGATCGCATGCCCCGCTTCGTGGTACGCCGTAATCCGTTTCTCCTTGTCGCTGATAATCCGGCTCTTCTTCTCGGCTCCCAGTCCTACCTTCACAAAGCAGCGCTTGATATCCCCCTGCTCCACATAGGCCCGGTCCTCCTTTGCCGCCAGGATGGCCGCCTCATTCAGCAGATTCTCCAGATCCGCACCGGTAAAGCCGGCGGTGGTCTGGGCCACCTGCTTCAAATCCACGTCATCGCCCAGCGGCTTATTCCTTGCATGGACCTTCAAAATCTCCTCGCGGCCGCCCACATCGGGCCTTCCCACATGAACCTTCCGGTCAAAACGCCCCGGACGCATAATCGCCGGGTCCAGAATATCCACCCGGTTGGTGGCGGCCATCACAATAATGCCCTCGTTGACGCCGAAACCGTCCATCTCCACCAGAAGCTGGTTCAAGGTCTGTTCCCGCTCATCATGGCCGCCGCCCATACCGGTGCCGCGTCGTCTGGCTACCGCGTCGATCTCATCGATAAAAACAATACAGGGTGCAGCCCTTTTGGCGTCCTCAAAAAGATCCCGAACACGGGAGGCTCCCACACCCACAAACATCTCCACAAAATCCGAACCGGAAATACTGAAAAAAGGTACGCCTGCTTCTCCGGCCACCGCCTTGGCAAGCAGGGTCTTCCCTGTCCCGGGAGGGCCCACCAGCAGTACGCCCTTGGGAATCCTGGCTCCCAGCTTCGTGTACTTGCGGGGGTATTTCAGGAAGTCCACGATCTCCTCCAGATCCTCCCGCTCCTCCCGAAGGCCTGCCACATTGCCAAAATTCACATTCTTATTCTCTTCCGTGGTCATCTTCGCCCGGCTTCTGCCGAAGTTCATCATTCTGTTGCCACCGCCGCCAGACTGTGCCTGGCTGGTCATCATAATATAAAAGATAAATACAATCCCAAATACCAGCAGCATAGGGAGCAGCGATACCAGCCAGTTCTCGCCCGGCACATCCGACTGCCGATAATTATCGAACTCATGTTCCATCAAGATCTTCACTACCTCATTCACATCAGCAGTGTACATCCATCTCTCCCCGGAATCGTTCAAGGTCACCTGTACCTCGCCGCTGGGCACCTCATGGTTGGGCTCGATCCTCACAAACTTCACATTGCCTTTCTCCAGATCCGCCTTCAGCGCCACCTCGGAATAGGATTCCTCATTATGCCAACTGGTCCCGGTGGTCCTGAAAATCAGAAATCCCGCGATCAAAATTATCAGGACAACATAAATCCCGAATGCTCGATTTTGTCTGTTCACTTTTTAACTCCTTTCATCCATCCAGTTCCACGGCCCCGATATAAGGAAGATTGCGGTACTTCTGGGCATAATCCAGCCCATAGCCCACCACAAACTCATCCGGGATCTCAAATCCGGTGTAATCCACCTGCACTTCCTTCACCCGGCGCTCCGGTTTGTCCAGAAGCGTGCAGAGCCTGAGGCTCTTCGGCTTCCTGCTCTTGAGATTCTCCATCAGATAGCTCAGTGTCCGTCCGGAATCAATAATATCTTCAACGACAAGAACGTCTTTGTTTTCAATGCTTTCATCCAGGTCCTTCACGATCTTTACCACACCGCTGGAGCTGGTCTCATTCCCATAGCTGGACACCGACATAAAATCAAAGGATACCGGTACGGTAATACGCTTTGCCAGCTCACAGGTAAAAAATACGCCGCCTTTCAGCACGCAGATCAGGTGAATCTGCCTGCCCTCGTAATCCTTGCTGATGATCCCGCCCATCTGGCGGATCCTTTCCTGTACATCTTCTTCCGAAATCATAACGTGAATCTTCTCACTCATGCGCTTCTCCTCCGTTTATCTGTATTTCGAGTATCTGTGTGGTATCCTCTGTCACCTTACAGGCCTCGCTGATCCGATATCCCAGCACCCACAGGATATGATTTCCATCCGCCAGCACCAGCCGGCTTTCCCGCATCCCGGCAGGAATCTTCTCATTGACGAAATATTTTTTCAGGCTCTGATGCCTGCCCTGGGCATCGATAATCAGATAATCATCCGGCCCGGGATTTCTCAGCAATAAACCGCTTTTTATTTTATCATAATCAAACCATTTCGTATACTTTTTTTTCGGAATTTCTTGTAAATCCGCCATTTTTTTGATGATTTTGCAAAAAATGGAGATTCCGTACCGGGGAAGTACCACCGTTTCTCCCAGCGGCAGCGTCCGGCAGCATCCGTTCCCGGCCCCGGATCCCTCCGGCTGTCCGCGCTCCTTCTGCCACACTTCCTTCTCTGCAGGCGTTCTTTGTGCCAGCTCCACCCCGCCATAGGTACGGTACGCTTCCATCCCATAGGGAAGGCTGACCCGATGCCCGGTCTGATGCCCGAAAAGCTCCAGCATCAAGAACACATGTTCTGTATTCAGGTCCTTCCGGCTGCCCGCACACACCTCCAGAAGCTCTAAAACCAGCATCTGCTGAAGCAAAAGCGGTTCCTTACGGATCTCCTCACACAGAAGAAAACTCCCGCCCGGCTCCTTAAGGACCTTCGTTTGTTTCCCACCCCCGGGTCCTTTCGCTTTTACCCAGCGCTGCCACGCCTGGGCCGTCTGCAGTCTTAGCAGCGCGTCGACCTGTGCCATCAGCTCCGCCGTCCGGGCGATATGCCCCACCGCCCCGGAATTGATCTCCGAAAGCACCGGAAGCACCTGACTCCGCATCTTATTGCGGCTATAGCAAAGCTCCTGATTGGTAGCGTCGATGCAATAGTCCTGCCCCTGCTCCTGCAAAAATGCCTCGATCTCCTGCCGGCTCAGGCACAGCAGCGGTCGGATCACGTTCCCTCTCACCGGCCGGATCCCGGCAAGCCCTCTTAAGCCGGCGCCTCTCGCCAGGTGGAACAGCACCGTCTCGGCGCAATCGTTCTGATTGTGGGCCACTGCAATCTTGTCCGCCTTTTGCTCCTTAAGACAGCTTTCAAAATATTCATAACGCAGAGCCCTGGCTCCTTCCTCCAGTCCCATGCCCCGCTCTCTGGCATAGGATACGGCGTCGCACTCGTAAACCCGGCAGGGAACCTTCTCTCTTTCACAGAGCGCCTTCACAAATGCTGCATCCGCCCTGCTGGCCGCTCCCCGGATCCCATGCTCCACATGGATCACCGACACCTCCATAGAGAAGACCTCCCGCAGCTTTAAGAGCAGCAGCAAAAGGCATACCGAATCCGCTCCGCCGGAAACTGCCGCCAGCACATGGTCTCCATTCTCTATCATATGATGTTCCTTTACAAATGATAACACTTTTTTCATTGGTCTATCGCTCCCAGATCCCGGCCGCCAGGATCGTCATATCATCCGGCGCCTTCCCGCCGGTAAACAGCAGCACACGCTCCATCAGCAGTCGGGCCAGCTTCTCCGGATTGTTGATCTGCACCGACGCAATGACTTCCTTCATGGTTTCCTCCGGATCCGGCACCGAAAGAAAATCCATAATGCCGTCCGACACCAGAATCACAAAATCCCCGTCTTTCAGATTTACACTGCTACGTTCTAACTCCACCTGGGGATAGATCCCCACCGGAAGGCTGGCGGCGCAGATGCTCTGCACCTGGTCTCCCCGCTTGATAAAGGTGGCTGCCGCACCGATTTTGTAAAATTCACACACACCTGTGTAAAGGTCGATGGCCGCCATGTCCACAGTGGAAAACATCCCGTCCTCCCCCTGCATCACCATTGCGGAATTCATCATCTGGATGGCCGTCTCCTTGCGGAATCCGGTTTCCAGAAACCTCTCTATTAACTCTATCACCATTTCACTTTCCTTACAAGCCCGGATTCCCGAACCCATGCCGTCGGACAGCGTAATCACGCTCTGTCCTCCCTCCAGCTCCAGGAAGGAGAAGTTGTCCCCCGAGACCTGGGCGCCGTCCTTGGGGATCCGGGCTACTCCGTGTAAGGTGCGGTAGAGCGGCTGCTCCTCAAAGGTTAAGACCGTCTCTTCTTTTCCCACCAGGGTCTTGCTGTCCCGGACCGGGATCATGGTTTTGTGCATCCCGTCGGACACTGCCTTTGCCAGATCCTTGACGGCAATGCAGCTTCCCCATTTTGCGCTGAGGGTAAGCTGCAGGCAGAGGCGTCCGTTCTGTTTCTCATAGAGATGGACCTCCCTCACCTGGCCGCCCCGCTCCCGCAGGCGGTAGCGCACCCCTGCCAGAAGCTTCCCCTGCTCCCTGGTGATGTCCACATACTCCCTGGCGCAGTCCTCCATAATATAGGCCATGGCGTCTAACTGCTGGGCGATAACCTCCCGGTTCTCAAGCAGCCGGTTGTACCAGGACATATTCAGCCTGGCCCGTTCAAAAACTCCCAGCGCTTCCTCTATGATGACCTGGGGATACGCGCAGTACTGGGAGAATTCCTCCTGCAACTCCTCCCTGGGCATCCCCAGCGTTTCCATGGAGGACAGCAGCCGGTGGAACATCTCGTACATGGGGCTGTTTTCCCGCTCCCAGCACAGTGCGCACTGGTCGCAGGATATACAGATTCTGGCCGTGATCTCCTGCTGCATCCGTCCCATCTCCTCCGCCGCAAACTGATCCTTTTTATGGCTCATCTGGGAAAAGAGGCGGGACAGCCCGCCAAAGGCTTCCGCATAGGAGTTCAGACGCTGGCCGTTTTCCGGGGCCCGCACCCTGCGTCTTAACTGCCGGGCCTGTCCCTGCTCCATAAATCCGTACAGCAGAGGTGTTGCCAGCAGCACAAAGGCTCCCACAAAGATGCTTTCCAAGATTCCCATCCAGAGGCTGCCCCGGTTTCTGATCTCTAAAAGCTCTCCGGCTATCGTGAGGATCAGCGTGGCTGCGCCGCCGATCACCGCCCCCACAATTGTGCGGCAGCTTTTCATGGCCCAGCGCACCAACTGCACCGCCACCGCCGTCACCAGGACGGCCATCCCATATTTTGCCATGGCCTGCACCGGCAGAAACAACGCCATGCCAAATAGGGAGAAGATCAGAAGCAGCGTGGGATTGATCTCCACCAGAAGGGCCGCGGTGAAGACCCCCGGTATCAGGGGAAAGCATCCGGCCACTGCCACCCTGGACGCCCCCAGGGTCAGTCCATACACCAATAGCTGTTTCCATTTTTTTCTGTCCATTCTTATGACCTCCCTTTCCGCCAATCAAAATCGGCAGAGGCCATTATAAAAAAAATTCCCTGAAATGTTTGTCAAATCAGGGAATCCTTGGCAAAAACTTTTCGGCAAAATCAGTGCCGCTTTGGGACTTTTTCTCCTTTCGAGGGAGTTTAAGAATTAGAGGATATTCAGGCAGGTCTTAAGGATCCTTCTTCTCCTCTTTAAAGATAATCTCGTTATCGTTCACCAGTCCCAACTTGGTCTTGGCCAGCTCTTCGATGTACTCCGGCGTATTCATATACTCCTCATAGGCCGCAAGCTCCTCCTGCCGCTCCTGTTCCAGCTCCAACTGGTTCACAAGCTGCTCCTCCCGGATCTTATAAGCCTCATTCTTATGGTAAAGACGGACAATCTGCGTAGAAACACCCACCAGCAGGCACAGCACCACAAAGGTGACGCAGATCATGCCTGTCTTATTCTGTTTGTTATGATAGCGCTGCCTTCTCTGGCCGGCCCTTCTGACCCGGGCCTGACGCTGCTTTGCCCTGCGTTCATCCATTCTTCTCTCCTCGAAACTTTAATCTACATTTAACTTTTACTCGTCCACTGTTACTGTTTACTCAAACATATTTTAACTGTTTTCCATAGCTTTTTCAATCGTTTTTTGAAAAAACCTGCGCCTTTTCTTCCTTTTCGCCCCAAGGCCCTTATGGGACGCCGGATCAGCCTGCCCAGCCACACAAGCGGCCGCAGCAGCACATAAAGAATCTTTTCCAGCAGAAAAACGCTTCCTTTTACTACAAAACGGCTTAAGATGCATGCATAGAGCAGCATTCCAATCACCACGCCGCCGATGGAGAAGCCCCGCAGGCTTCCGTACGCTTCCCGATACAGCATCGTAAAGATAACCGCGGCGCTTCCCAGCCAGAACAGGACATCTTCCAGGGCGATGAAAAACGTGCCGTGGGGGATAATCCTGCGCATGATCCGCAAGAGGTCGTACACAAAGAACAGCAGCGCCCCCGTAGCCATGGCCACCAGCAGGATATTGGTTTCCCGGAAAATGGATTCGCTGACCTGCATCACTTAAACAATCTTCCCAGGAAGGACTCGCCGCTCTTGGGAGTGTTCACGTCGGAATATGCCAGACTGTCGATTCTGCCCTCCAGGTCAATCTCCCCTTTTTCCAGGTTCAGACGGTTTACATGCAGGTCGCTGCCCTTAATCATCAGCATCCCCTGCTCTGTCTCCAGCAGGATCTCTCCCACATCAAAGGACAATACATCTATTACTCCGTTCAAAACACCGCTTCTGCGGTTGGACAGCATCACTTTATGTACCTTCTGCAGGGTCTTTTCTTCCATAAAAAAGCACCTCCTTTTCCTTTAGACGAAAGTTCGTCCCATCTAAAGTATATTAGGAGGTGCTCCTCATTATGACTAAAATTAAGGCTAAATATAACGGAATAGTTCCTTCGCCTCATCCTTTTTGGTAGTATCCTGGATATCCAGGACCTCTACCTTCACGTTCTTCGTACCGAACATGATCTCAATCTCGTCTCCAACCTTCACATTGACAGACGCCTTGGCCGGCTTCCCATTGACGGATACGCGGCCTGCATCGCAGGCTTCATTGGCCACGGTTCTGCGCTTGATCAGACGGGATACCTTTAAAAACTTATCTAATCTCATAATCCCACTCAGATGATTATGCGTTCACCATGTCCTTTAAAGCCTTGCCGGCCTTGAATCTGGGAGCCTTGGATGCAGCAATCTTCATCTCCTTGCCAGTCTGGGGGTTCCTGCCGGTTCTTGCGGCTCTCTCGGATACCTCAAAGGTACCAAAACCTACCAACTGGATCTTCTCACCCTTCTTCAGTTCTTCTGCTACAACGTCTGTAAAAGCCTTCAGAGCCTTCTCTGCGTCTTTCTTGGATAATTCTGCTTTGTCAGCAATTGCTGCTACTAATTCTGCTTTGTTCATGACAAAATTCCTCCTCTGGGTTTGTTTTTGTTCTTTTTATTTTAGTGTTTTACACTTCTTGATTGCCTACAAACATATTTATACTTGTTTTTGGCGGGTTTGTCAAGAACAATCGTATATTTCTCGCATTTTTACAGCATGCTTTCCACCATTGCCAGAACTTCCCGGCCCAAAGCCTCCGATTTGGCGGCCGCATCTTCGATGGAGGCACCTTTTACACCGTAATAAAACTTCACCTTGGGCTCCGTTCCGGAGGGCCTTACGCACACCCATGCATCATCGGGCAGATCGTAGTAAAGCACGTTGGAGGAGGGCAGACCTGTGGGCCGCACTTCTCCGGTCTTCGTATCGGTAACGGTATCCAGCTTGTAGTCCCTGGCAGAAATTACCGGATCCCCGCCAATCTCCTTGGGCGTATCCTTCCGCAGGGTGTCCATGATGGCCTGGATCTTGGAAAGTCCTTCGATCCCCTTCAGGGTAATGGATTTCACATCGTCCTTGTAGTAGCCGTAACGCTCATAGGCATCGATCATGGCATCCCACAGGGTCTTGCCCTTGGTCTTATAGTAGGCATCCGCCTCGCAGAGCACCATGGAAGCCACCACTGCATCCTTGTCACGGGCATAGGTTCCCGGCAGACAGCCGTAGCTCTCCTCTAAGCCAAAGAGGTAGGTTCCCTTGCCCTCCGTCTCAAACTGCAGGATCTTCTGGCCGATAAACTTAAAACCGGTCAGCACCTCGATCAGCTCGATGCCATAGTATCTGGCAATGGCATCCGCCATGTTGGTGGTCACGATCGACTTCACCAAAGCGCCGTCCGGCGGCAGGGAGCCGTCCCGTTCCTTGCGCTGGCCGATGACATATTCACCGATCAGGCAGCCGGACATATTCCCGGTCAGCGGGTGATACTCGCCGGTCTCGGAATCCTTCACATACACGCCGAGCCTGTCTGCATCCGGGTCTGTGGCCAAAATTAAATCAGCATTTATTTCTTTTCCGAGGGCAAGACCCAGGGCAAAGGCTTCTTCCGCTTCCGGATTCGGGTAGCTGACGGTGGGGAATTCCCCGTCCGGCAGCTCCTGCTGGGGCACCACGTATAACTGGGTAAAGCCCAGCTCGGAAAGCACCCGGCGCACCGGGATATTGCCGGTTCCATGCAGGGGGCTGTAAACGATCTTAAGCTCGTCCTTCACGGCGTCGATGGCGTCCTGATGAAGCACCAGCTTTTTCAGCTCGGCGATATAGGGATCGTCAATATCTGCCCCGATTACCTGATACAGCCCCTGTGCTTTGGCATCCTCCAGGGACATGGTCTTCACGGAGCTTAAATCGGTGATCTTCTTTACCTCTGCCATAATGCCGCCGTCATGGGGCGGTGTGATCTGGGCGCCGTCCTCCCAGTATACCTTGTAGCCGTTGTATTCCGGCGGGTTGTGGCTGGCCGTAATATTGATTCCCGCGGTACATCCCAGCCTGCGGACCGCATATGACAGCTCCGGCGTGGGGCGCAGGGACTCGAACACATAAGCCTTGATTCCGTTGGCCGCTAAGCAGAGTGCGGATTCTGTCGCAAATTCCGGAGACATTCTTCTGGAGTCATAAGCAATGGCAACGCCCTTCTTCTCATTGCCAATCCCCAGGATATAATTAGCAAGGCCCTGGGTGGCTTTGCGGACCGTATAAATATTCATACGGTTGATGCCTGCTCCGATCACGCCGCGGAGCCCCGCCGTACCGAATTCCAGCTCTGTGTAGAAGCGTTCCTCGATCTCCTTCTCATTGCCGGCAATTCCACGAAGCTCCTCTTTGGTAGCTTCGTCAAAATAGGGATTGTCCAACCATTCCTGATATACCTCTTGATAACCCATATTTTTCCTCCTGTACTTCTTTTTTCTATATGTAAGGGAATTGTCCCTGTACATACTTTTTATGTCCCCCAACGGATATTAGCTGCGGCTAACCACCTGTGGTCACCGTCTCGCCGGACGCATTGCCCTCCTCCGGCGTCTCTTCCTCCTCATCCTTCTCCTCAGCTTCTTCCTCCTTAACGTCTCCCAGCGGGATCAGAGAAACGTCCATCACCGCCTCCTCGGAGTTGACCACCAGCCGGCCGGACCAGGATTGATAGCCCGGAGCCTTGGCTTTTATGGCATAGACGCCATATTTTAACTGCTGGACCGCAAAGCAGTCGATCTCGGTTCCGTCCAGGGTAATGATGGTGTCGTCCGGCTCCACGTCGATCTTCAACTGGCAGTACTTGGGCCCCTCGCCCTTGAGGGGCTCTAAGTCCACTTCCACCTCTTCATTGCGCTTCACCGTAACCTCGCAGCTTCCGCCGTATCCGTCATTGGCTGCGGAAAGGCTGTAGGTTCCTTCGGGAACCTCAAGCTTCATATTTGCCGTGATGACCTGTGCCTCCACATTGCCCACCACAACCATCCCGCCTTCGAAAAGCTCCGTATTCTTCAAAGCTATGGCGCCGTGTCCCCGGCTTACCACAATGGATACGATCCGCTTTCCCATGCCCCGGATGGTCAGCGCGTCCTGGCTGCCCACCTCGTTTAAGGCAATCAGATCCTCCTGGGAAAACACCTTCAGATCTTTATCGTAGTAATAGTTGTTCCCCAGAATGGTAAACATGGATTTCTCCGGATTCTGGCTGTAATTGGTAATGTCCTCGTATAAGAAGGTATCCGTAGCTTCCTTCAGGCTGGTCAGAAGCATCTTATCCGTATAGGCAAGATACACCAGCGTCCCCACCGGGATCCTGGAAATAGTGGTGCTTTCGCCAAAGCGGTCATAAATATAGGTGCCGCCGTTGTAGGAAAATTCCTCCTGGCGTCCGGTGGACGCGCTCTGCAAAAACAGTCGTTTTGTGTCGGGATTGCTGTATAACAGTATATAAAGCTCCGGATCCTGGGCACTGCCGCTCTCCTCCTCCGCCTCCGGAGCGGTCTCCTCCTGCGCCGCCTCCTCCTTGCCGTCCTGCTCCTTCTGTGTCTCTTTGCAGCCGGCCAGGGCCAGCAGCAGGAGCAGGAAAGGCAGAAGCCGGCCAGGCCGGGCCTTTCTTCTTCGCATTGTAGTCAAGTTGTCACCTCATGTATTCTTTCTTATTCTTCCGCTTCGCTTCGTCTGGGCAGCGGAACGGCCCGCCGCTCCTTTATTGTATCATATTTTTTTCAAAATTAAAACAAAAGATTGTGGGAAATCAACTGCAGGAAGGATTCTTTGGCCTCCTCCTGTTCCACTACTTTTTTCAATTTTTCCATGCTTCTTCCACAGCCCCAGGCTTTTCCGCTGTTGTAGTAATGATTGGAAATCTTCCAGAATTTTTCCGGATAGGCCAGGCGTATGTACAACTGGGACAGCTCGCTGTCGGAAAGCCTGCGGATCTTCTGGTAAGCGTCTAACATATCCATGCCAAGCCCCAGGCTCCAGTTATGCTTCTCTAAAATCTTGCGCATGAAATTCCCCAGATCCCCCGCCTGCACGTCAAAGCAGGCCTTCTCAAAGTTGACAATGGCGCATCCTTCCCTGGAAAACAGTACGTTATGCTGGTTAAAGTCCCCATGGCAGAGGCCGTAAAGTTCTGTTTCCACCGCCTCCTGGAGCTTGCGCTCCTGCAGCTTCAGGATGGCGTCCGCCTGGTGGGCAAACCGGTTGTATTCCTTTAAGTAAGCCGTCTCAAACTCGTTGCGCTTCCGCTTGCCGGCAATGTAATTTTTTATTTTCCGAAGCTCCCGGCTGTGCTTCTGATTTTCCAGGAGCAGATTGTCCTTCTGCTGTACGAGATAATCCGGCACCTGCCCTTGATAGGCCCGAAGATCCGTATGCAGCCGGGCCAACTGGCGGATGGACTTTAAAATGTCATCCCGGTTCTTGGTGTCGCATTCCCGGCCCTCATACCATTCCCGCACGTAATAGGCCGTCTCGTCCACATCCACCGCCACCGGCCGGTCCTCTATGGTCCGCACAATACAGTCAACCCGCTGATGATGCTCTTCCCTCAGATAATTAAGTACCTTATATAAAAAATCTGCCCGCGCCTCGGAGCCCCGGTATTCCTTTAGGAGCCGCAGCCCCTGGTCGGTCACGCACAGAACTGCGCCCCGGGCTTTTCCGGTCTCGGTCACTTCAAATGGATATTGTTCTAAAATCTGATTCACCCGATGATACACGTAAACCCCTCCATATTTTCGCTGTCTCTCTATCTTATGAAAGGAAATCCGCATCTATGCCCGCCGGGACAACTTTTCCGGAAATTTTCTTCTATCCCCTGGGAAACCATTTTTCCAGCAAAATCTCTTTTGTATTGCATTCCGGATGCTCTAACACCAGCTCCAGCATCTGCGAAAGCACCGCGCCAAGCTCCTTCCCCGGCTTCATGCCCGCGGCAATAAGGTCTGCCCCGCCCACGGCAAGCTCTTTCAGGGAAATACACTGCCCTTCATCCAGAATCTCCTGGTACTGGCGCTGGTAAGCATCCACATAATCCAGAAATTCCTGCAAAAAACGGGGCGCTTTTGCACGGGCATCCGCCCGTTTTACCGCGAAAAGTTCCGGATATTGCCGAAGCCCCACCCGGTTCATGGCCCGTCGGATATTCCTGGGGGTCACGGCGGGGTTGTCATCGTGCCACAGGATCAGGCTGCAGACCCGGTCGATGGTATCATTGTCAAATTTCAGCTTCCGCAGGATCTTACGCGCCATAGACGCCCCTTCTGCAGGATGCCCCTTAAAGTGATCCTCCCCCGTCTCATCCGTGGTCCGCAAGCAAGGCTTGGCCACGTCGTGGAGCAGCATGGTAAGGCGAAGCACCCGATCGGCGGGAACCTCCATCAACGCATGAACCGTATGCTCCCCCACGTTGTAACAGTGGTGAGGATTCTTCTGGGGCGTCTCAAACATGGCCTCCAGCCAGGGAAACAGCACCCGGGCAATGCCGGTGTCTTTCAAGGTGAAGATCTCCTCCGGATGGGGAGAGGTCAGAAGCTTCACCAGCTCCACCTGGATCCGCTCCGCGCTGATCTTCGAAAGACTGGGCGCCAGCCGCACAATGGCCTCCCGCGTCTCTGTCTCCAGTGTGAATCCCAACTGTGCCGAGAAGCGGACCGCCCGCAGCAAACGCAGGGCGTCTTCCCGGAAGCGTTCCCCGGCGCTTCCCACGCAGCGGATCACTCCACGCTGAAGGTCCCCCACACCGTCAAATACATCCACCAGCCCCTGCCGTTCATTATAGGCCATGGCGTTGATGGTAAAATCCCGGCGTCTTAAATCCTCTCTGAGGTTCCCGGTAAAGGTCACCTGGCTGGGATGCCGGGCGTCCTCATAGGCTCCGTCGATCCGGTAGGTGGTCACCTCAAAGCCTTCCCGCTCCAGCAAAACCGTTACTGTCCCGTGCTGGATCCCGGTATCGATGGTCCGTTCAAAAAGCGCCTTTACCTGGTCCGGCCTGGCCGAAGTGGTAATATCCCAGTCCTGGGGATCGCGCCCCAGAATGCTGTCCCGGATACACCCCCCCACAGCAAAGGCTTCAAATCCGCATCTTTCCAAATTATTAATGATTGTTTTAACCTTTTCCGGTAATGTGATTATCATATGGGCCCTCCTTTTTTCGTGATTTTATCGTACACAAGCTTGAATTCTATGGTATAATCTCTGTTGAAAATATATTATCAGGAGATATGTATATGGAACACAAAAATACTGTCATTTTTGATCTGGACGGAACGTTATTGGATACGTTAAAGGATCTTACTGCCAGCGTCAACCATGTCATGGCGCTGCATCATTTTCCCACCTACACCGCCGACCAGGTGCGCCGTATGGTGGGCAACGGCATTTACGTGCTGATGGAACGGGCCATCCCCGGCGGGCGGAAACAGCCGGACTTTGACAAATGCGTCGCAGAATTCCAGGAGCATTACAAGCTTCATATGCAGGACCAGACCGGGCCGTTCCCCGGCGTCCTCCCTCTGCTTGAGCGGCTTTCCGGAGAAGGCTTTCACCTGGCCGTGGTTTCCAACAAATTCGACGCTGCCGTCAAGGCACTGTGCCATCAATACTTTGGCAGCCTCCTTCCGGTTGCCATCGGGGAACATGAGGCTGCGGGCATTGCAAAAAAGCCGGCGCCGGATACGGTCCTTGCCGCCATGGAGCAGCTTGGCGTTACTCCTGCCTCCTGCGTCTATGTGGGCGATTCGGACGTGGATATCGAGACTGCCCGCAATTCCGGCATTCCCTGCATCAGTGTAACCTGGGGCTTCCGCAGCAGGGAATTCCTAAAAGCCCACGGAGCTTCCGTTTTCGCAGAAAATACAGCGGAGCTGTACGAAAGGATCCGGGACCTTTAAAACGTATATTTTTGCCGCTCATTCATCATATTCTTCCAGAAAATGATGGCGCTCCCCCCGTTTTTTATAGGCAATCACCGTGTCGAGATTGACATTTTCCACGCTCCGGAAAATATTGCTCTCCACAAAGGGGTTGGTCTCCTTCAGGCGGCGGATCAGTTCCCGGATCTCCATCCGTTTGGAGCGGTTTTCCTGGTTGTCACTGCCGCAGCTTTCGGTAAAGCGGCAGGCGCACTGGAGAAATTCCAGCCCGTTGTAATCCCGCCAGGCAATGATATCCTCCTGACGGATCAGGTACATGGGCCGGATCAGCTCCATTCCTTTAAAATTGGTGCTGTGCAGCTTGGGCATCATGGTCTGTACCTGCCCGCCGTAGAGCATTCCCATCAGAATCGTCTCAATCACGTCATCGTAATGGTGGCCCAGGGCAATTTTATTGCAGCCCAGCTCTCTGGCGTAGCTGTACAGGTAGCCCCGGCGCATCCTGGCGCAGAGATAGCAGGGCGATTTCTCCACATGGTACACCGAAGAAAAAATATCCGATTCGTAGATCCGGATGGGCACATCCAGCTTCCGGGCGTTTTCCTCAATCCGCCTGCGGTTGGCCGGGCTGTAGCCGGGATCCATCACCAGGAATTCCGCTTCAAAATGGCGCTCCTTATAATGCTTAAGCTCCTGAAAAAGCTTTGCCATCAGCATGGAATCCTTGCCGCCGGAGATACAGACGGCAATCCGGTCCCCCTCTCCCACCAGCTCATAATCCTTAACCGCTTTGGTAAAACGGCTTAATATATCCTTGCGGAACTTCTTCTGCAGGCTCTGCTCCACCCTGCGGCTGTATGCTGTTTCTTCCATATAAATACCTTCCTTCCGCTGTCAGATCTCTCCTTATGGCGTTCCGGCGTTTTTACAGACATGCGCCGATCAGATCCTTCACCACCTCTGCGGCAATCATAAGGCCCGCCACGGAAGGCACAAAGGCCACGCTGCCCGGTACGCTTTTCCGCACGCCCTCCTCCGGTTCCCGGGACCCGTTCCCTTCCGGCCCGCTCCTTCCCCGGGACCTAAGCGGTTCCAGGGGCGAAATGGGCTCCTCCTGGGAATACACCACCTTCAACCGCTTCACGCCGCGCTTTTTCAGCTCCCGGCGCATCACCCGGGCCAGCGGGCAGACCCTGGTATCGTAAAGATCCGCTACCTGGAAGGCTCCGGGATCCAGCTTATTCCCCGCCCCCATGCTGCTGATGATGGGGGTCCCGCTCTTCTCGGCCTTCATCACCAGGGCCAGCTTGGCCGCCACCGTATCCACGGCATCCACAACGTAATCGTATTCTTCAAAGGAAAAGTCCCCCTCATTTTCCGGAAGAAAAAAGCAATTGTGGACGCGTACCTCCACCGAAGGGTTAATCTCCAGCATTCGCTCCTTCATGACCTCCGTTTTATATCTCCCAAGGGTGCGGTGGGTGGCGATGATCTGCCTGTTGATATTGGTGAGGCTGACGGTATCGCTGTCAACCAGGTCAAAGGCTCCGACGCCGCTTCGCACCAAAGCCTCGCACACGTAGCCGCCCACGCCGCCAATGCCAAAAACCGCCACCCGGGAGACCCTTAATTTTTCCAGGGCCCGCTCCCCCAGCAATTGTTTCGTCCTTGAAAATATGTGTTCCATGATTGTCCATTTCCTTTTTATAATTAAATCAAAAAATTAAATCCATTTTAAATAAATTCGCATGTGCATCCGGTACTTTCCACAAAGGCTGCGGTCACTGCCTCTAACGCCAGCCTGGATGCTTCTGCCTCCGTCTTCAGCATTACTCTTTTCTGTTGCGGCTGGAACGACGGATTTTTCAGAAGAGATATCCCCTGCCTGGTACACAGCAGATCAGCGATTTGAAACAACGCATTCTGATTCACCTTGTCGGCAATCCGGATCCGCCAGCCGGTCTGATTGGCCAGGGACTGTAGCTGTTCCCCGTACCTCTGGCCGATGGCCGGAGAAATAAAAGCAAGCTCTAAGTATCTTCCCGCTCCGTCCCGTTTCACGCTCTTTTTCTCCGGCGCCTGCGGGCAGTCCATAAATTCCTGCTCCGCACAGGAGAGAGCCAGGTTCTGCTCCAGGGGCTGTGCGTCCGGATTCTGGGGAAAAAATTCTCCCGGATGCCCCGGTTTTTCCGGCCCGCCCAAACCATGCGCCACCCCAGCTTCGTTATCATCCTCCAGAAAGCGTCCGTTGACCTTAAGCTTCCAGCCCGTTACCTTATAAAATTCCTTTGCCGCCTCCCAATCCCCTTCCTGGTCCTCTGAAAGCGTAACAGCATAAACCTGCTGTTCCACAAAATAAGAGGTTTTCCGAAGCCTGCCCGGAAACATCTGGTAAAGCAGCGTTCCTGCCGCATTGTGATTCATAGCCGGGTGAATGCTCACAAAGAAGCCGGTCTGCTCCGCAAAGGCTGCCGCTTTCTCTTCAAACTCCTCCACATCCAGGCTGCCCGGAAAATCAAACTGCAGTTGTATTTCCTTCTTTTCCCGGTGATACCCGATCTTACGATATGCGTAAGCAGCAAAGCATTCCTGCGCCCTTTCCAGCAGCTCCTGCTGGGTCAGCTCTCCCTGGGCCAGCGCCTGGGCAACGGCCTCCCCGGATACCGCCTCAAACAAAAACATCTGACGGGCGCAGGGTGAAAAATAAACGCTTTTTAAAAGCCGCTCCTGCATGGCCTGAAGCACTTCCTCCTCTGCGCCGTCCTTGCCATACCAGACCCGCGCAATCTGCTCCACCGTCAATCGTTTTCCCGGGTAATGGGCCTGCCAGTAATCCCACAGAAGCTTCTCTCCATCTTCCGCAAAGTCTTTCGTTTTCTGCATGGTATAAGGCAGTTCAAAGGAAAGCTGCTTCCGTTTTGTGCGGAGAAGGATCTCGTATTCCTGGCCGCATTCCGGCAGATACACCTGTCGCCGGTAATCCCCGGATGCTGCTTCTCTGCCCAGCTCCTGGATGGAATCCTCGTTCCCATGCACCAGGAAAATATGCCGGGCCGAAATGCGGTCCAAAAGCGCCAGAATCTCCGACTTGTCCCCATGGGCCGACAGCCCCACCTGGGCAACCCGGCAGTTTACCAAAACCTCTGCCCCCTCCAGCACGAGACGCCGTCCGCCCACGGAATGCCCCGCCTCTCCGCCTTCCTCCCCGGTTTCTTCGTCCAGCAGATTCAGTAACTGGCGGCCCGGGGATTCCTCATCCTGGTACCCGGTAATAATGATGCAGCCTTTTTCTGAAGGCGCCAGAAGCCGGGCGTACTGCGCGCTGGGCCCGCCTGTAAGCATACCGGAGCTGGATACCAGAATCACCGGCTCCGGCCCCTTTAACAGATCCTCCCGCCTCTGGGCAGGTGCAACCGGCTGGATCTCCTTTGTGTAAAAGGGCTCATTCCCCTTTAAAATCCGTTTTCCCAGAGAATTTTTCAAAAATACAGGATTTCTTGTATACATGGTGTTAATGTCGCGCACCATGCCGTCTACATGCACTGGAACTGCCGGGATCTGGCCATTCTGGATCGCCGCCCGCAGGATCAGGAGCACCTCCTGGGCCCTCCCCAAGGCAAACGCGGGGATCAGGATCTTCTGCTGCTGCCGGATGCATTCCGCCACCAGTTCCACCAGACGCCGCTCCTCCACCTGACGGTTTCCGTGAAGCCGGTTCCCATAGGTGGACTCCACAATGGCAATGTCCGGACGCAGCTTCGGAATCCGGATTCCCTCTATGGTCCGCTGGGAAAACCCGGCAAAATCCCCGGAATAAAACAGCGTTCCTTCCTCCGTAACCAGATAGATGCAGGCAGCCCCTGCAATATGCCCCGCCGGATAAAAGGTCAGCGTCACATTCTCCCACAGGGAAACCGCCGCCTGATACCTGAGCGGCGTAACCCGGCTCAGCATGACCAGCACATCTTGTTCCGTATAATGCGGGATCTCCCCCTCCCTCTGATCCATGATCTTTAAGCTGTCATACAAAAGCCCACGGGTCAGATCCGCCGTCATGGCCGTCATATAGATCCGTGCCTGGGGATACGCCTTGCTGATGACGGGCAGCGTTCCGATATGATCCATATGGGCATGGCTGATGAAAATGGCATCCAGTCCACCCTGCTGCTGTATCGTATGGAAATCCGGTATCGGATCCTTCGATCCGCTCTGCCGGATCCCGCAGTCCAAGAGAATCCCCTTCCCTGCTGCCCGTATATAAATGCAGCTCCCGCCAATCTCCATGGCGCCTCCCAGAAAATGCAGCTTCATCCCCAAACCTCCTTGTCAAATTTTTATCAAAGTCAGATCCCCCGCGTCATTCGTCAAAGATCCATGCAGGCATGGCTCTTTTCTTCATTACACACAGGAATGAAAAAAAGGCTGGAAACCTTGTATCCTCTGTTGAATACAAAATCCCATCCTTCCTGAAAATGGAGCATACGGGACTCGAACCCGTGGCCTCCACACTGCCAGTGTGGCGCGCTCCCAACTGCGCTAATGCCCCATCACTACTAAGTATAACATAAAAATTTCAGAAGTCAACGATTTTCTGTTTTTTCTCTTATTTTTCTCTCAACCCCTCAATCCTTCCTGTCGAGCCCACCGGCAGCAGCATCCAGCAGCCTTAGCATACACTGGTACGCCTCACATTTTCCGTCCAGTATTTTGTAAAGATAATGCTCATCGTACCAGTCAAAGCTGGGATGCTGCGCTTCGTCCTCCCGGTCTGCCAGGAGCCTGGGTAATTCTTCTGTCAAACGCGCCCCAAGCTCCTGCGCCCGCTGCCCCTCCAGCAGGCAGCGTTGAAAGGACCGTAAGGTTTCCCGCTTGCTTGATAGTACATGGGAAAGGAAGGAGTCATTGATATGACGCTGGTGCTCCGCCTCACACAATGCAATCTGTTCCCGAAGCCTTGCTAATAATACAGCCTGATCCTCACACACACTTCTCCGCCTCCTGAAGTTCCTTCGATGACACTCACATTACCTTTGATACAGCCGCACTTCCCCGCCAAGCCCCACAGGCTCCGTCACATGATGGTCCAGCTTATAGGGGTGCTCCGGATAGTTGGCCTGATCCCGGTCCAGCGTGGAGGTAACGATGGCGCGGATCCGGTTGGTTCCCGCATACAAAGCCTCTGTCACCTCAAATACATAAGGCATCCCCAGCGCATCGCCGATGCGCACCTCATTCACGTACAACTCCATGCACTCATGTACCTCCGTAAATTCCAGGTACACTTTTTCCGGCTTCCCTGACAGTTCAAATGTCTTCTCGTAGAAGACATGCCCGGCAAACTTCGGCAGGAAATCCGAAACAGGCGCAAGCTTCTCCATCTCCCCGGCATCCGTGGTATTGGGGAACTGCTTCTCCGTTGCCAGCGCATAGCTCCAGGGACCATCCGAAATGATCTGTCCGTCACAGGCGGACAGTTTCGCAGACAGCATCTCGTAAACCGGAAGTCCCCCGCCCTTCTGGTCCAGAATCAGACAGGACTGGCAGGGTGCAAGCTCGATCTCCACATAGCTTTGGCCGTTTTCCTTTCGGACAGGAAGCTCATAAAAAACATCCTCCATGCCGTCATAATAAACGGCGCCACAGGCTAAGGGCAGCGCGATCTCCCCCCGGAAGGTATCGAAGGCGCACTCATTATGGAACATAAACAATTCCTGCTCTCCCTGGTAGTGATAATACACCAGATCCTTGAAGGACTCAGGCAGCATTACGGCTTCTGCATGGCGCTCTGCAAGATAAGATGCCAGCGCCCCAAGGGCTACGGCCTGTCCCGGCACGCTCCCCTGTCCGAAAGCTTCCCTGTCTCCACGTTCCGCATCCTTCACAGAATCCGGCAGCAGACCCAGAATCCGGTAGGGCTTGCGGTTCACAAAAAGCACCCGCTCCTCATCATACTTTCCGGCAAAAGCGGCCACACCGGCCGGGATTCCTTCGCATTCCGGTACCACCAGCCAGGAAAAGCTCTGTCCATTGAGGGTAAACTGTTCCTTATCTTCCGGGATAACCGCCTCTGCCAGAAGGTCCGCTGGCACCACATCAAACTCAATCTGGGCCTGCTGCAGCACCTTGGCGACAATCTGAAGCTCCATGGCCTTTCCGCCCCACTCGCAGTCGCCGGGGTAGAGCACCGCCACATTGGCAAGATGCCTCCCCCCCTGCAGCCGATGGCACATACGGTTGGCATACTTCATCAGCTTTGCAAAATACCGGAACTGGGGATTATTCCCCCTGGCATAAAAATGAGGCGGGCAGTCCCAATCCGGATATTCGCTCATGGAAAAGGCATGGGGTACCAGATAATTAATCCCCCGCACCAGCAGATGATCCAAAATAAAACGCATATTGCGTACACCAGTCTCCCAGCCGGAGGCGCCGAAAAGCTCGCACATGGTACGTCCCTTTTTCTTGGGATCCAGATGTCCCGCAGACGCCCCCATTTTCGCCAGGGCATAATGGAAAAACCCGCCGTCCCGGCGGATGGCGCCGCTTCTGACATAGCCGTCGTCCCCCACCGTAACCTGGTCGCTGATCACGTCGATTCCGGACATATGCTGCCCCTCCATGGCACGGAAAAAATGGCCGATGCCGCTTCCCAGACGCTGGTGGAGATTTCCGTCCTCCACAATATGGCCGATGTATTCCACACCGTGGGCCGCGCACCACTCTCCCAACTGCCGGCTGAAATTATCCCGGTAAAGCTGGGTCACCAGGTTCATGAATTCATAGCGGACCTGGGGGCAGCGCTCCATCTCCACCGTCTCGTTCCACAGGTAAGGCAGATAAATTCGCCAGTTTTCTCCATATTCCGACATAAGCCGCTCCTCCAGCATCCCGCTCCAGGGCAGCGGCATCTGGGGATTCCCGATCTGGGCGTCGCTGTCAAAGCCGTTCATATTGCCAATGGGCGGCTCGTCCGAGAAAAAGCCCGCAATGGTCTTGCCGAATTCCTCCTTAAAATGGGCATAATGAGGCTCATACACCGCCTCAAGCTGCGTACTCACCGACTCAAAATCCATCATATTGATGTATTCCGGATTGCCGCCGTCGGTACAGGTATCGTATACCACGAAAACACGGTAATTGTCCTTAGGGAACGCATACTCCAGAAGATCTCCCTGCACCTGGTCCGTCAGATCCATGGCCCCTTCCTCCAGCAGGCAGTCGCCGTCCCGCAGCGGATAGGCCAGCACCGCCACCAGCTTGTTCTTCGCCCGCTCCTCCAGATCCATAGGCTTTCCGATATCCAGAAAGCTGACCAGCGGCCGGATCATATCGCCCACATTCACTGACACCTTCCCCTGCTTGCCCCACACATGGACCATATTATATCTGAGATAATGCTTTTTCCGCTCCGGGTATTTGCTTTTGATCAGACCGTTGGCATAGCCGGTAGGAAAATGGGCATCGTCGAGAATCCACACCTTCATGTCCCTGCGCTTGCACTCTTCGATAATAAACGCCATGTCATCCCACCATTGCGGTCCTGCAAAATCCGGATGGGGACGGGACTCCACACAGACAGCCCCGATGCCGCCTTCCGCAATCTTCTCAATCTCCCTGGCAATTACCTCCATGGATTCACCCTTCATCCATAAAAATGGTAATATGTAATTCATAGAATACCCCTTCTTTCTATATAATATATTCCTAATCATTATACCAGAGAAATTCTTTTGAAGATAGGAAAATCGTGATAAATAATGTGAAAAAAATGACAATATGGAAAATATGGAAAATATTTTACAAAATCCCCGATCTATGCTATAATCCATACCTGCAACACACCATCAGCCTGAAGGGGGGCAGCTTTCATGGAAAAAGAGCGATTCCGGTCCGTTGTCAAAAAAATTGTGATTTTGCCCATGTCTGTCATGGGGTTATTTACCGTTGTATCCTTTGTGGCATGCTTCTTTGTATACATCCATATGAAAAACGAAATCTTAAACAGCAACTTAAGCTCTGTCCAGATCTCCCAGAACCAGCTCGCGTATCAGATGGAACAGATTGACAGCTCCTTCTGGGAATATTGGGACAGCAACGAGGCAAACCAGCTGCTGGCAAGCTTCCGGCCGGGCACCGCCCAGAAGAAATACGCCATCTATGAAAGCGAGGCGTCAGCCTGGATGACCATGAACGTAAGCGTCCACCAGGACCTCCAGGGAATTATGATCTATTATGAAAACATCGACCACTTCATGTTCCGCGGCGTCAGCAACTTTGAGATGCACCAATATCTGCGTGAGCGGATTTCCCGCCAGACCGGGGACTACAATACCTGGAAGGTGGTGCAGGTCCACAACCACTATTATCTGCTCAATGTCTATAAATACGGAAAGCTCCTGGCCGCCGCCTGGATTCCCGTTTCCGACCTGGAACGGCAATTGCGTCTGTCAGACGACGCCTACCTGGGCAGGGTCTATTTCTGCGACCAGCAAATGAACAATACCCTCCCCGACCCGGCGCTGAACCAGGCGATTGCAGAAGAAACCTCCGACGACAGCACCCTCCGGGTGGAAGATCTGACCTATTATAATAAGATTGCCAGAGGCAAGGACAATTCCATTCACATGGGGATCCTGATCCCGCGAAAGCAGCTTATCACTTCCTTTCCCATTGGAATCCGGGTAATTTTTGTGCTGCTGGTCCTCACCTTGCTCTGCGTACCCCTGATCATATCCTGGCTCCAGAAAAAAATAGCAAGGCCCTTACGGGCCATCGACGACGCCATGACCATGATCGGCGAGGGCAATATGGACTACCGCATCGAGCATCCGGTCCAGAAAAAAACCGATGAAATTGACCGGCTGATCCGCCGTTTTAATGAAATGATGGACGAGATCAACGAATTGGGCTTTAAGCTGTACGAATCCAAGATCCGGGAACAGCAGATCGAATTAAAGTATATCAGCCAGCAGATCCGGCCCCATTTCATCCTCAACGCCCTCAACATCATCTATACCTACGATGTGACCGAATTCGACCTGGTGAAAAAAATGGTGCTCCATCTGACGGATTACTTCCGCTATATTGTTAATTTAAGAGTTAATTTCCTGGATCTGGAGCAGGAAATGCACCATGTCCAGAATTATTTGTACATTCAAAAGGAACGGTACATGGACGGCTTTGAGTTTATCGTGGAATGGGAAATCGAGACGGCCAGGCTGCAGATCCCGCCCCTGATTATCCAGACCTTTGTGGAGAACAGTATCAAATACGCCCTGCATACCCGGGGGATCCTCTATATCTTCGTCCTTGCCAGCATCGAAGATGACCGGCTGAAGCTCATGATCGCGGATACCGGCAGCGGCTACGACGAAGCGACCATGCAGAAGCTTGCCCATTTTCTGGAAACGCGGGAGCATCAGGAAGGCCTGGGCGTGGGCATCGAAAATGCCATTGAGCGTATGGACCTTTTATATGACAGAACCGAGACGGTCCGCTTCCGCAATGCCTTATCCGGCGGAGCCGTAGTTGAACTTTACCTTCCCATCCTGAAAAAGGATACACATTCATGAAAGGCCGGTGACCATAGATGTATAATGTACTGCTTGTAGATGATGAACCCAGAACCATTGACGCGCTGGAACGGAATATCGACTGGCGCAAATGCGGGATCCGCAAGGTTTTTAAGGCCTGCGGCATGGCGGAGGCCATCCGGTATGTGGATCAGGAAAAAATCGAGATTATGATCTGCGACATTGAGATGCCCGGCGGAAACGGCATCCAGCTTCTGGAATGGTTCCGGAAAAACCACCGGCAGATCAACTGCATTTTCCTGACCTGCCACCCGGAATTCGATTATATGCGAAAAGCAATCCAGCTCCGCTGCTACGATTATATCCTAAAGCCCATCCGCTACGAGGAATTTGTCCGTGTGCTTACCGGGCTGATCGGCAAGATGGAGCTGTCCGACGGCGTCATTGAAATGACCTCTGCCAGGGACTGGGAGAAGAATACGCCCGAAACCATCCTGAAGGCTCCCCTGTCCGACGAAAAGCGGGATGTGGAGCTGGAAGTGAAAAAGTATGTCCGGGAACATCTGGTAGATAACATTACCGTCAGCGATATTGCCGGGGCCCTTCACTTTAACCCCCAGTACCTGATGCGGACCTTTAAGAAAAAAACCGATATGTCCATCGTGGAATACATCACAAGCACGCGGCTGGAGCTGGCGAAAAAGATTCTGGAGGAAACCAATCTCTCCATCCAGGAAATCGCCCACATGGTGGGCTACTCCGATTACGCCTATTTTACCAGGGTATTCAAAAAGGAAACCGGCTACAGCCCCAGCTATTTCCGCACCAAAAAGAGAGACTAGTCATTTTTATCCAAGCCCACGTCATTATTCTCCTTTTTTTGTTTCGTAAGAATTGCTAGAATAAGCACATCAAAGAAAACGAAACAGGAAGGAGAATTTTGTTATGAAAAAGAAATGGATTGCAGTTTTATTGGCACTGGGTATGACCACCGGTCTGCTGGCCGGGTGCGGCGACAGCGCAACCGACAAAACCGACGCCGGAAACCAGACGGAGGATGGCGATTCTGCCGGCAATACGGAGACCCCTAAAGATGACGCAGCGGGCTCTGGCGACAATGGCAATGCCGATTCCGGCGAAGTTTATCACATGGTCATGGAAATTGTAAACTTTGGTTTTGACGACCCCGACATTAAGATGGTACAGGATAAGGTCAATGAGCGTACCATTCCGGAAATCGGCGTAGAGGTTGAGTTCCTGACCGTACCGATCGGTGAGATGGGTACCAAGCTGGGTCTGATGATTTCCGGCGGTGAGCAGATGGATCTTGTCTGCACCGGTCTGACCACCTATCCCGCCAAGCTGGCCGCAGAAGGTTCCCTGATGCCTATCACCGAATATGTGGAGAATTCCGAGATCCTCTCAAAGGCCACCGAGGGCGTGATCGAAGCCTGCAAATACAAAGGCGAAATCTATGCGGTTCCCGGCGTAACAGCGGCCGGCATCGAGACAGCCTTCTATTATGACAAAGAGCTTGCAGAACAGTACAATATCAAGCTTCCCGACAAGCTTGAGACAGCCGAGGACTGGGACGCACTCTTTTCCCAGATCAAGGACAGCGGCATGGACGCATACGGAATCTCTTTGGGCGACGGATGCAAGGCGGAAGCCACATCTACCGGATATGCCTTTGACTGTCTGGGAGATAAGTCCTTCTTCTCCTACGGCGTCATCATGAATGACGACACCACCGACACCATTGTAAACCTTTATTCCTCCGATCTCTATATGGAAAAATGTAAAATGCACAGAGACTGGTATGAGAAGGGATACTGCGTACCGGATTCCATCAGCAACGGCTATACTACCACAGATTCCTTAAAGCAGGGCATGGTGTTTGGTATTCTTAACAACCACGGCTCCGGTATGAACGAAGGTAACCTGAACCGTACCACCGGCAAGACACTTGGCGTGATCCCCACCAGCGACATTATCATCCAGTCTGCAAACGTAACCGCCATGAGCTACGGTATCTCCGCAACCTGTGAGAATCCGGAGAAGGCCATCAAGTTCTTAGAGCTGCTTTACAGCGACACTGATTTTATTAACCTGATGAACTTTGGTATTGAAGGCGTACATTACACCACAACGGAAGGCAGCAACGTAATCGGCTATCCGGAAGGCGTTGATCCCAGCACCTGCGGTTATGGTAACTTCCTGGGCATTCCCTGCGATAACATGAACATTTACGTAAGGGAGCCGCTGACCGACGAGTTTACCGAGACTGTTTCCAAGTTTGCATTTGGCAACGCAAAAGCCTCCAAGTACCTTGGCTATACCTTTGACACCACCAATGTATCCACAGAGATTTCCGCTGTGACCGCAATTATCAACAAGTATGCGCCTGCCTTAGAGTGCGGCATTGTGGATCCGGAAGAAATGATCCCCCAGTTTACGGCTGAACTGGAAGCAGCCGGCATGGACAAGATCATCGAGGAAAACCAGAAGCAGTTGAATGACTGGCTGGCTACGCAAAACTAATCGGATTTTATGAAAATACGGAGATGTTTCAACTGAAATATCTCCGTATTTAAAAGATAAGGAGGACGATTCCATGCAGGCAAAGAGCGCTGGCAGAAAAAAACGTAACCTGCAATATAGAAAGTGGGTCCCGATTATTCTGATGGGACTGCCCGGATTAATCTATCTGATCATCAACAACTACGTTCCGTTATACGGACTGATCATCGCGTTTAAAAATTACAATTACTCTCTGGGAATCACCGGAAGCGAATGGTGCGGCTTCAAGAATTTCGAATATCTGTTTAAAAACGACGCCGCCTGGATCATTACCCGGAACACCCTGGCTTATAACATTGCATTTATCATTTTAAAAATCATCCTGGGAATCGCTGTTGCAATCTTCCTGAACGAGGTGCGGAGCAAGCGGTCGAAGAAATTTTACCAGACGGTGATTCTGCTTCCCTATCTGATGTCCATGGTAGTTGTTTCCTACCTGGCCTATGCATTCTTAGGCGACCGCACCGGTCTGATTAACAGTCTGCTGAATGCCTTGGGAAAGCCGTCCATTACTTTTTATATGTCAAAGCAGTACTGGCCCTTTATCCTTACCTTCGTGTATCTCTGGCGGCAGGTGGGCTACGGGAGCATCCTGTTTCTGGCTACCCTGGTGGGAATCGATGATACATATTATGAGGCGGCGGAGCTGGACGGAGCCTCCAAGTGGAAGCAGATCCACTATGTCACCCTGCCCTTGCTGAAGCCCACCACCATTATGGTTGCTACCATGTCTGTTGGAAATATCTTCCGTTCAGACTTTGGCCTGTTTTACCAGATCCCCAGAAATCAGGGACTTTTGTACAATGTGACGGATACCATCGATACCTATGTATTCCGGGCCTTACTACAGGACGGCAATATCGGCTTGTCCTCGGCTGCCGCATTTTATCAGTCCATTGTCTGCTTCGTTACAATTATCATCTTCAACTATGTAATCCGGAAATCAAGTTCGGAAGACGCATTATTCTGACGGAGGTAAAATAAGATGAGAGGTCATAAGAAATTTTTAGCATTATCCCATGCTTTCCTGATTTTTGGTTCGATTCTTTGTATCGCACCTTTCTGGCTGCTGGTCACTGCCTCCCTGTCAGAGGAGAGCTATGCGGTAAAAAACGGGTATTCCTTTATCCCGAAAAAATGGTCCTTAAGCGCCTACCAGTTTCTCCTTCAGAAATGGCAGATCTTCGGCCGGGGCTATCTGATTACCATCGCCGTCACGGTGATCGGCGTGCTGCTCTGCCTGGTGATTACAATGATGCTGGCCTACATGCTCTCCCGGCCAAAGCTGCCCTGCGGGAAATTGTTTAATTTTATTATAATTTTTACCATGCTGTTCAACGGCGGTATTGTTTCCACATACATCATGTACTCCCAGGTGTTCCATATCAAAAATACCCTGTGGGCCCTGATTATACCGAACCTTCTGACAAATGCATTTTTCATCATCATGGTAAAGAATTATTTTAACTCCAACATCCCCGAGGAGCTGGTGGAGGCGGCCCGAATTGACGGAACCTCCGAGTTCGGCATTTTTATCAAGATCGTAATGCCCTTATCAAAGCCCATCATCGCCACCCTGGCGCTGCTGGTGGGTGTGAATTACTGGAACGACTGGCAGAACGCCATGTACTATATCGACGACCAGAAGCTTTACAGCATCCAGAGTATCCTGAATGCCATCAACGAGAGCTCCCAGTATCTGATGCAGGGCTCCGGCGGCGGGGCGTCCCTGCCCACGGAAACAGCCCGTATGGCCGCGGCCGTAATTGGCGCTCTCCCCATCATTATCGCCTACCCGTTCTTCCAGGAGTACTTTGTCCGCGGTATTACGGCAGGCGCCGTAAAAGGTTAAATCTTATCTTAATTTTAGCAAAGAAAAGGAGGAAATGCCCAATGCCACCCATTATTAATAAGAAAAAATGTGTCTCCTGCGGCTACTGTGCCCAGATCTGCCCGGTGGACGTTATCAAAATGGAACATAAGGAGGCCGTCGTGAAATACCCGGACGAATGCTGGCACTGCCGGGCCTGCGAGAAGGACTGCCCCAAAAACGCGATCACGATGCGTTATCCCCTGTCCCACCTGATGTTAAACATGAAACCTTTGGGAGGAAAATAAAATGTCGATTAAAATTAGAAACGAGATTATAAAAACTGATTTTCTCATTGTCGGCGGCGGTTCTGCCGGTATGCAGGCGGCCATCGCTGCCGGCGAAAAGGGCATCGACGTGGTGATCGCGGAAAAGGCCGATACCCGCCGGTCCGGAAGCGGCGCCAACGGCAACGACCATTTTGCCTGCTATATTCCGGAATGCCACGGCGATGATTTTGAACTGGTGATCCGCCAGATTGATATGACCATGGACGGCGGCCCCTTCCAGGATCCCACCATGCTGCGGCTGTGGGTTTCCAGAAGCTTCGAGGTGGTACAGAAGTGGGAGGCCATCGGCATCAACATGCGGCCCACGGGAAAATGGAACTTTGAGGGACATTCGGTGCCCGGAAACCAGAGATACCATTTGAAGTACGACGGAACCAACCAGAAAATGGCTCTGACAAAGGAAGCCAAGGCCAAGGGCGTCAAGATTATGAACAAGATGGTGGTCAATGAGCTGCTTCTTGACCAGGGCCGTGTGGTGGGCGCCATCGGTATCGATATTTCCGACACCCAGCCGGAGGTTGTGATTTTCCAGGCCAAAGCGGTGCTGCTGGCCACCGGCGGCGCTTCCCGGCTCTATCCGGGCATCACTCCCCAGTATATGTTTAACGACTGCGGCTGCCCGGCCAATACCGGAGCCGGCCACGCCATGGCCCTCAGGGCCGGCGTAAAGCTTGCGAACCTGGATATGGCTGCCGGTCACGCCGGCCCCCGCTATTTTGCCCGGGGCGGCAAGGGTACCTGGATCGGCCTCACCAGCGACATCAACGGAACCTGCATCACCCCCTACCAGGATAAGCCCTCCCGCGAAAACGGCGATATCGCTTCGGATATCTGGCCCGGCTCTTACCGGGACCGGATGCAGTGCGGCCAGGGGCCCACGTACATGAACTGTACCCAGACCACCGACGAGGATCTGGATTACATGCTGCATACCGCTATGGTCAGCGAGGGAATCGACTCCATCACCGACCAGCTTGCCCAGCGGAACATCGACCTTCGGAAGGAAATGATTGAATTTGGTTCCTACAACATCGGCATCGGCTCCCAGGGCGTAGACATCGATACCCACGCCATGTCCAATGTTCCCGGCATCTTTGCCGCAGGCAGCGTAGGAAACGTCAAGGGCAGCCTGGCGGGCGCTGTGGTCATCGGCATGGTGGCCGGTGAATCGGCTGCCGATTATGTGAAAACGGTGGATGAGGTATCCGTAGAAAATCATCCGCTGATCGCCGAGAAAATCGCCTTTTACAGCGAGATTCTGGAGCGGGAATCCGGAGCTCACTGGAAGGAAGCCGGCGCGACCCTGCAAAACATCATGAACGACTATGCCGGAGCCAACGTCCGCTCCGAGTCATTGTTCGCCGCCGGCCTGGCGTATCTGGCAACCTTGAAGGAGGAATCCTTAAAGCACCTGTACGCCACCAATTCCCATGAGTTCATGCGCGTCCTGGAGACCCTGGACTTGATGGAGGTGGGCGAGGCCCTGATGATTATGGCACGGAACCGGAAGGAAACCAGAGGGATGCATAAGCGTGTGGATTATACCTATACCAATCTCCTTCTGAACGGAAAATTCCAGACCATCCAGCGGGTGGGAGACGAAGTGAAGCTGGAATTCCGCAGCCCCTTCTAACTATAAAGCAGGAGGCTGGTCAGTTATCTGGCCAGCCTCCTGCTTATCTTATTTCTCCCCGGGTCCTGTTTTTTGAAAAATCATGGCCTCGAATGCCGCATTCTCATCCCCGTTCCTGCAGGAAAACTGTACCTGCGTTCCGCGTATCCGCGCAAAGCCCGCACGCTCCAGCGCGCAGATCAGACCGGCGGATGCATTGTCGTCCTCCCACCGTTCCACGCTGATGAAATACCCCTGGGGCTTTACCAGCGCCGAGAGCTCCCTGGCATATCCTTCCTGCGGTACGGCCTGTTCCCCGGCAGACAACGTATCCTTTTTTTCCAGAAGCGGCCTGCAGGCAACATTTTCATGAACCGTACGACAGGAAAACAGTGTGTCGCATTTCTTCCGCCAGATTTTTCCAGAACTGGCGTTCGTGCTTTTGTTCCTCACTGAGCTGCTGACAAAATGCACGTTTCCCACCCCCAGGCGGCCGGCAAGCTCCTCCGCCACGGAAACGGCATTGGCAGAAAGCTCCAGCCCCGTGACCGCAAAGGCCGGGCGCCTCAGCGCAAGAAAACAGGTCAGAATCCCGTTCCCGCAGCCAATGTCCAGAATATCCCCTTCCCAATAGCGGTTATATTCCGACAGATACTCCATAACCTTCCGGAAAAATACACGGTCGTAAAAGGAGGATGCCAGAAGACTCATCGCCATACTCTGGTTCAGATAGTCCACAAGGGCCTCCTGGCGGCGGAGATAAACCGTATCTTCTGCACCGTACAACAGCCGCCTCTCTGACTGTTCATACAATTCTGTCAGCTTTTCGATATGCCGGACGCCTTCCGTCTGACCAAAGGCTTCGATTAACGCCGTATCAAGCTCTGTGATCCTGCGGATGCCCACCTGGGCCAGATATTCCCTGATTCCCGGATCCCGCATAAATCTCCTCCCTTTCACCCGTTCCATGCCTTACCGGCTAAGCTTTCTTCTCATTCAACGCATGGACCGCCGACGCAATCGCTTCATCTACGCCTGCAAAGATCGCGTTGGGCGCGCCGTAGGTGATGCAGGGAATGAACTTTCCGCCCGGCAGGTACTCCTCGCAGGCCCGAAACACTTCCTTGCGCACAATTTCGGGATCAATGCCCTCATGGTCGATCACCGCCGCATCCAGGCCGCCCATAAACAGCATATTGCCCGGAAGCTCCCGTTGAAGCCCGGCCAGGTCACACTGGGGAAGGGCCCCCTGCCAGATGTCCACACCCATTTCTTCCATATCCTTCCCGATCAGTTCATTGTTACTGTCGGAGTGGTGCATAATGAAAATCCCCTGCTGGTGGGCGTACTCATAAAGCTTTGTGTAGCCCGGCTTGAAAAATTCCCGCCATACCTCCGGCTGCATCAGCAGGCTGTCCTTGGATCCCCAGTCATCGTGGAACAGAATTCCTTCCGGATGCCATCCTTCCGCCAGCCTCTCAATACAGGCCAGCTTATAGTCGAAGATGGCGTCGATCAGCTCATGCATGCTCTCCGGCTCCAGCAGGAAATTCACCAGCGTTTCCTCGAATCCCAGAATATTGTGGCAGAGCTCAAATACTCCCACCGGCATAAAGGCCAGGGCAATCTTCCCCTCCGCCTCGGCCGCCGCCCTCTGACCGAAGGCAGATCCCCAGTCAAGCTCCATATTGCGTACATCCGGCGGCGTCAGATACTTCTTCCACTCCGTCACGTCCGGACAGGCCAGAAGCTCGGGATCCTCCACCGGCATGGATCCGGGCTGGGTGGGATCGGACCAGTCCATGGTAACGCCCCATGCGTCCACAATCTTCACCCCGGGCCGGGCCGGCGACGTATGCATCAGAAGATCATCAAATACAATCTGAAAAGGCTCCCAGCCATTGACGATGATGTCGGGCTTTTCTCCCCGCATCATTGCGAATACCGCTTCTCTTTGTGTCATAATCAGTTCCCTCCTATTCTAAGCCGGGCAGATTTTTATTTTACCGGCATTTTCTGCTTCCTTCTCTGCTTATACTCCTTTTTCAGCCGCTCGAACATCTCATAGACCACCGGGCAGACCCCTGCCGCCTCGATCAGGCTCAGCATGCTCCACAAACGCTCCGGCTGATCGGTATACGGATACTTTTTACAGGACTCCGGCTTGCAATCCCCCAGACGGCAGCCGCCATCCTCCTGCAGAAAATCACAGGGCATATGCTTCGTCTGATAATCGCCGCCAGGATCCTCCTCCAGAAAGAAATCCACAAACTGTTCTGGCGAAATTCCAAGGTGGGCGGCGTCCTTTTTGATATCCTTCTTCGGAATGCAGCCCCGGTACATCTTACAGCAATTTCTGCATTTGCTGCAATCGTAGTCCGCAAATAACTCCTCATGAAGACGCAGAAACTGGCGATCCACTTCTTCCTCATCCCCGTATCTTTTCAAAAATGTACGGAAACGGAAATTCTCGTTTTCCTTTTTATTAGCCGCCTCCTGGATTCTGTCGGGACGAATCATGGCGCTTCCCTCCTATCTCTT
Source organism: uncultured Lachnospiraceae bacterium (assembly GCA_949738465.1). GTDB lineage: Bacteria > Bacillota > Clostridia > Lachnospirales > Lachnospiraceae > 14-2. The sequence goes on along the minus strand of CATJBQ010000230.1, from coordinate 7,053 downwards.
TTGTATTGTGTGCAGCAGAATTTCCAGTTACCACTGTCTTCTCTTTTTATTCATCTCATCTTCTCTTTCCAGCGCATTCATGCTCTGGCCTGCATTGATAGGTTCTAAAGATTGCAAGCTTCAAATTATACATTGACTGCATCATGGATCTTTTGTCATCACATAAAAGATGTAACTCGTCTCCCTCTTTTACACAAATACACTCCATTAACCGCCTTGCCTGCAGCATGAAACTATCTTCTTCCGTAACAATGTCCAACTCGTTCGGATGCCTATTGCCTTCTTCTATCTTCGTTTGCAGCATTTTGTCAAAATCTTTCTGCCGGACCTGCTTGCTAATCGGCCTGACATTTAAAATCCCTATTCTATCCTCCCAGCCTTCTAATCTTTCATAATAGTTAGATTTTTGTAATTCCTGTTTTATAACTTGTATATCTGTCGATACAATTCTTACCTCACTATTATCTTCAAATCGAAGTTCACTATGATGCAGTAGTTGTCTGCAAAAATATTTTATAAAAGACGGTTCTGTATCCGCCAGCGGATTTGCAAGCAGATTCTGTAGTGACGCCCAAAAATAATTATCTGTAAAATCAATATATCTATCTTCGGTCTCCGGGTTCATAACCCACTTCTTTAATTGTGAACTGCGTGGAAAATATGCATTATTTCTTTGCATCCAGTTCACAATCTGCTCTGCCATCCATTCAGTAACGCTAATATGCTTGTTAAATACTACTTGAGAATATGAAAAAAATTTATTTATTAAATATTGATCGGCCGCAGCAATCCCTTTTGGCGATATGCAGAGAATCTCTTTCTCCTTATAGTTACCAATACACATGCATCCAATCAATTGTTCTAATTCAAATGCGCCAAAACTGGTGCCGGAAAACATCGCATCCCGCATTAAATAATCAATTCCGTCTGCATCTAACTCAGAATGTAATATCTGGACCAGAAGCGGATTTGTTCTTTCCACATTTCCAATAATCATATCCGCTATAGTTTCAACCGCATTTTCACCACACTCGTTAATTATAATATTCCGGATTTCTTCATTGTGACAAACAATATCCGCACCGATCTGCTCATGATGGCAGCCGTTTGATTTTTTCATATATACATGGCCAGATCTTTCTTTTAATTCGTCAATATCATTTTTCACTTTTTTATTAATAGATTTACAATAGCTGCTATCCGGAAAGTCCTGCAAACTCTCTTTATAGGGATATTCACATACATGCGAAAGCGGATAATGGCCTATATCATGCAGTAATCCTGCAAGCCTGACTACTTTCCTTTGCTCAACTGGCAGTTTCAACTGCAAGGCCATCTTATCAGCAATATACATTACACCTAATGAATGAATATACCGCGTATGTTCTGATCCGGGAAATACCCAATTAACAATACTTAACTGCTTAATGCTCTGCAATCGTTTAAACAAAAGCGTATTCATAATACGTTCTTCCGCTTCTGTATAATATATAAAACCATGCACATTATCCAAAACACGGCCAGTAAAAAAAATATCTTTTGAAGCGCTCATATATACACCCATTTTAGCCAAGAATATAATCCAGTTTGTCCAATGCCAATAGATTTGTCTCCACTTTATCCAAATGTGGTTTTTTGGACATTAAATCACGGACAATATCCTCCTTCGTCGAATTCCACGAAAATATATTCGCACGCAAATATTGAAGAGATGCCAGACATTCTACCCAGGCACTTCTTGAATATTCCACTTTCATATGAAACACTTCTTTTACCCGCTCAATTACTTCTTTTGCATCCTCGGAATATCTGATTGTGATATCAGATGTTTTGTTCAGACACAATATATCATCCTGCAAATTCTGGCAGTAAGGTCCATGCTTATACCACAGGAAATCATAATCTCCCACTCTGATTCCAGCTTCTTGCAAAATGTAAATCGCCTTCTGCATTTCCATTCGGGGTTCAAAAGAATATGCGTTAAATTTCTCACCATAAATCTGTTCGTAAATAGGTTTTAGTAATTCTTTTGCCATATGACGCCTCCTGCCTTCCCAATTACTTTCAACTCTGAATATTTATTATAACAAATTTTATTTTTATATTCAAGAAAAGACTCCATTTCATTTCTACTCTTTGCTTATTTTACACAAATAAATAAAAAATTATATATTCTATATTATATTTTTCAATCATTTGCACAAATCATTCAAATAGTTCCCGCTCCATCGGAACATACGCCGAATGATCATTGGGGATTTCCTCCCCCGTTTTCACAAACCCGTTCTTGCTCCAGAACGCCTCGCTCTGGGGATTGCCCTTGTCAATTGCCAGCCGGAGCTTCTTCATTCCCGCCCCCGCCAGCGCCGCGGCACATTCACTGATAATTGCCGTTCCGATCCCCCGGCCCTGATATCCCATATCCATCATAAAGAAACCAATGTATGCGGTATCCTTTTGCGGATAATCAAAAATCAGATCCAGAACCGCAACCAGCCTGCTTTCTTCATAGAAGCCGACATACGCTTTATCCGAAGGCTCCTTTCCCGGCGGCAGGGCCTGCATATCCTCCAAAATGCTTTCCTCCGTCACAAAGGGCGGATGATACTGGTAGAAGGTGGTATTCTGCGCACAAAGGGCAAAAACCTCCGCAACCTCATTTTTTCCCAGACCTTTGATCCGATACCTGGACGCCCAGCGCTGAAAAAGAACCAGTTCGGCATCCGAACCATTCTCGCCGTACTCTGACACCATGAGATATTTATCATCCGCGGCAATTCCATAGCATCTGTCGCAGCCCTTTTTATGTAACTGGTTTCCCAGATAAATCTGATTGTCGTCCCAAAGCCTTACCCTCTGCCCGCCCGGCAAAGGATATTCCAGGTTAATAAAAGAGCCTTTCAGTTCGTGCAGCTCCTTAAGCTCCTCAAGCCCCGGAATCGGAAGTGCCCGAAACGCCGCAATCAGGCTTCCCTTCCATATACGAGATACGGCCCCGCCCGGCTCGCCGAATTCGTACCGTGTTCCATGGGAAAACAGCACGCCGTCTGTCAGATCCACGCGCAAAAGGATGGTATTTTGATCTTCAAAGTTATTATGCCCGTTATCAATCCACGCTGCAAAAACATGCCGGAGCTTCTCCGCAATCACCCGGTTCTCCTCTTTTCCGAAGTAGCCAAGATTCACGCCTTTTCCATGGGCGGTGAACCACTCGCCGGTAATGGCAACGGTGGGATTGCTTTCGATCTGCCTCATTTTATTTGACAGTGCGTATGTGATAATATAAAATGCGCCGTCCTCATAATAAGCGTTCACGTTCCGCACAGAGGGCACTCCGTTTTCTGTGGTTGCCAGTGCAAGGAGCGTATCCCTGCCAAAACGCTCAATCATTATTTTTTCTGCCTCCCGGCTCCAGTTCTCCATATGGATCCTCCTTCCCGCTTTACAGTTTCGATTATACCATTTCACGCCCGCCTTTTCCACCATAAAGTTTATGGCGTAGTAACCGTATCGCTTTTTTTTCATACTGTAATATATAGGGAATTGTGCCGTAATGCCTGCGGCGGTCAAATGGCAGCATCTCCTGCCGACCCAGAAACAATTTCCCGAAACGATTGGAAGGAGGAACTTTTCATTTATGGCTACGGGTTATTTAATCCTACAGGCGCGGACGGCACACGACGCGCTTCCCTTAAGCGGGGTACAGATCTGGATCATGGATCAGCAGGAGCAGCATACGTATTATGTGACAACGGATGAAAGCGGAGAAACAGAACGCATTCCTTTGGAAACGCTGGATGGATCCCTGTCCCTGGATCCCAATTTTTCCGGAACGCCTTATCTTAGCTATAACGTGCTTGCCCTTGCAAACGGTTTCAATTCCGTTCACATTACCGGCATCCCGATTCTGGACGGGGAAACGGCCATCCAGACAATAGAATTTATTCCTATGCAGAGGCTGCAGCGTACCCCGGACGTGACAGAGATCCAGATCGGCATGCCCGCCGTCTCCATGACGGGAAATCGTGATCAGGAAGGACCCGATGCGGAATCCCGGGTGCTTCGCCAGGTGGTCATTCCAAACCCGATTACGGTGCACCTGGGCACTCCCAATGCGTCGGCAGCAAATGTCCAGGTATCTTTTCCCGATTATATAAAAAATGTTGCCAGCAGTGAAATTTACCCTACCTGGCCACAGGCCGCTCTGCGGGCAAATATTTATGCCATTATCACTTTTGCGCTGAACAGGGTTTTTACCGAATGGTACAGGAGCCGTGGCTACAGCTTTGATATCACAAATAGCACTGCCTACGATCAATATTTTATAAATGGGCGGAATACCTATGAGTCCATCAATCGGATTGTTGACGAAATTTTCAATGAATTTATCCGCCGGCAGTGGCAGACTGCGCCCTATTTTACGTCGTTCTGCAACGGAACCACTGCCACCTGTCCGGGTCTGTCCCAGTGGGGAACGGTCACGCTGGCAGATCAGGGCCTGAATCCCTTACAGATCCTGCGTTCTTATTATCCAAAAGATATTGAGATTGCGGAGACCAACATTATTACCGGCGTCCTCTCCTCCTATCCCGGCACCGCATTAAGAAAAGGAAGTACGGGTCTGGACGTACTGACGGTTCAGACTTATCTGGGCAGGGTCCGGCGCAACTACCCTGCAATTCCTGCAATCACGGACCAGGAGGGGGTTTTCGGAGAAAGTACAAGGGCGGCCGTCACCAAATTCCAGCAAATTTTTAATCTGCTGTCCGACGGCATTGTCGGAAAATCCACCTGGAATAAGCTTTCCTATCTGTATACTTCCGTGACAAGGCTTGCCGAGCTGGACAGCGAGGGGACTTCCCTGGGAATTGGAACGATCCCGCCCAGCTCTGTCCTGCGCCTGGGCTCCAGGGGGCAGGATGTCATTACATTGCAATATCTTCTGAATGTGGCGGCGGAATTTAATTCTGCCATTCCGGCTCCGGGACAGGACGGAATCTTCGGAAGCCAAACCCAGCAGGCGGTTGCCGCCTTCCAGCGTGCGGCAGATCTTGTCCCCGACGGCATTGTGGGACCGCTCACATGGCAGGCGCTGTACAATACCTACCTGGGAGTCAATGATGCTATTCCACCCAGTGGCGATACCAGCGTTATGGAATACGTGGTTCGTTCCGGCGATACCCTCTGGCTCCTCGCCCAGCGATTCCATACCACGGTTGACGCGATTATGCGGCTGAACGGATTGACCAGCGATCTGCTGCATATCGGGCAGGTGCTGCGGATTCCCACAACAAATCCCGGCGGGGGATCCTATTTTGAGTATGTTGTCCGCCCGGGAGATACCCTCTGGCTGCTGGCGCAGCGATTTGGCACGACCGTCAGCGCGATCATGAATTTAAACGGATTGACCAGCGACTTGCTGTCCATTGGGCAGGTGCTGCGGATTCCAAATAGTTAAGTTTGGTTTAATTTTATTAGAACCGCAATTCCTTGCATTATCAACGGATTGCGGTTCTGATTTTTTCATTTATCACCAAAATAGCCCTCTTGTACCAGTAATTCTAACACAAGTGCCTCTCGTTCTAACATTGTCTGATTAAAATCATCCACTTTCGTCTTTCTGTTTACATCTATAGCAAGCTGCGGTTTCAAAAATGTAAGCCTAAAACCTTCTTCCGCTTCATAGGCGTCCAGATTTTGTCCCACTGAATCCTCTTTCACGCAGCAGAAGAAGTAATAATTATCTTGTACGAATATATCTTCTTTTGTTCCTTTCTGAACCCGATGTACCTGTCCATATTCCCGAATAGAATTCTTAATAACACATAAACCGGTTTCTTCTAAGACTTCCCTGATCAAAGCCTCCTCTATATTTTCATCGCTTTCTATTCCGCCGCCCGGAAATTTGTAGTAATTATATTTCTTACTATGTACCATTGCTATTTTGCCATCCTTAATAATGATCGCTCTTGCTGAAGGTCTTTTATAAACGTTTCCATCAGGAATATAATCTTTTTTATCCATTTCAAATAAAATACGCATTTTATCATTCTCCATTCGCGAACAACTTATTTTACCCTACTGGAACAGCAAGCACATTTTGTATATTTTTCCACAAAGGCTCCCTTCGCCTCTGTATAACCGTCCCGGTCATGTTCATATTTTTTCCAGAGCGAGAGCTTCAGCCGCTCATATTCCGCCGCAAGCGCAGGCTGCGCGTTCAGATAATCCCGAAAATACACCTCATCCCGGTCGCCCGCATACCGTAGATGCAAATGAAATACCCGCTCTGCAAAGCCTTCTTCGGTATACCCCTTGTTAAAGGACTTTCTGTTCTCCGTCTCAGACATACACCGATAGCCGCCATTTACAAGCCTCTCTTTCAAATCCTCCATGGAAGTACTCCCCGGGATCTCCACAAGAAGATCCACGATGGGCTTGGCCCAGATTCCCTCAATGGCTGTACTTCCTATATGATGAATCTGAATATCCCCAGCAAATGATTCACTTGAAAAAAGTGCTGTGATACTCTCCTTTTCTTCCTCAAACCATCCACGCCAATAATCCTTATGCTCCGAAAGGATGATCGGGAACAACTGCCACAATTCCTCCAATGTCATTTCCGACAAATCCTTCTTTCCCTTAATCTCCGGGTTAAATTCCAGCATAACCCTTACCTCTCAATCTCACTTCTACCCCAAAAAAAGGACAGCCAATTTTGTCTTTTTGATTATATCAAATTTATGGATTTCTTCAATACTTTTTTCGAAGTTCACAAATTTTCCTGGCACCACTTTACATTTCTTCAGTATTACTCGATAATGATTGTTGCAACCCTTCCAGAACCTACTGCTCTACCACCCTCACGGTATTTGAATAGCGTTTTTTGTAGTATTTTTTATGCTTTTTATTGCGAAAAACAGCATAAAATCGTTGTTTTTGTGTGGCGTATTTTTATTTGCATGATTTCTTGGCACCGTTTTGGCACCAAGACCACAATTTTCCTTATCGACTTTATTTACATGGTGCTAGCACCATGTAAAAGACATCATT
>CATJBQ010000229.1 GCA_949738465.1 uncultured Lachnospiraceae bacterium | reverse complement strand
ATATTCCGAATCTTAACGATCCTATGGATGATCGTCATTTTTTCTTTTTCCGCAAAAAATGCCCAGGAGTCCACCAAGGACAGCAGCGCCGTGGGGATGCTTGTGGGAAGGATCGTACATGCGGATTTTAAAGAGTGGCCCAATAGCCGGCAGCAGGCATTTGCGGAGCAATGGAGCTATCCCATCCGAAAGGCGGCCCATATGTCCGAGTACGCGGTCCTGGGCTTTTTGCTGCTGGGGGCGGTTGGACCACGGAGAAAGGAATGGACAGCGGTTCCTGCCGCATTTTTGATGGCGGTATTGTATGCCGCATCGGATGAGATCCATCAATTTTTTGTCCCGGGCCGGGCATGCATGATCACGGATGTGGGGTATGACGCCCTGGGGGCCGCGGTGGGAATCGCGCTGGGATGGGGTTTGGTCAGATGGCGGAATAAAAACAGCAATTGAGTTGATTTTGTACTGCAAATCATATATACTATAAGTACAATGAAATGCGAAAGGGGTCACTATAATGGCAGCTACAACTAATTTCAGCGTCCGTATGGACAGTGATATTAAAAAACGGTGCGAAAGCCTGTACAGTGAATTAGGTATGAATCTTACCACTGCGATTAATATTTTCCTGCGCCAGTCTCTCCGAGTTGGTGGTATTCCTTTTGAGGTGAAGCTGGAGCAGCCCAACAGGGAAACAATTGCGGCTATGCTGGAAGCGGAACGCATTGCACATGATCCGGAGGTGAAGCATTATTCCGATGTGGAGGAAGCCCTCAGGGAGTTGAAAAGATGAAGCGTGATATTGTTTGGACTACAAGGTTTAAAAAAGATTACAAACCTGCAATGAAGCGTGGACTGAACATGGAGCTGCTGGATGATATTATCCGGGCTTTATCCCAAGGAGAGGTGTTGCCGGAGAAAAACAAAGACCATGAACTGACTGGTGCATGGGTGGGGCATAGAGAATGTCATATCCAGCCAGACTGGCTTCTGATCTATCGGATGGAAGATGATGTTCTGGTTCTAACATTGTCCCGCACTGGGTCGCACAGCGATCTGTTTGGAAAATGATTTCTGTCGCTGCAGGGAATGATACAAATGTTAATCAGGAATCTCAAAGAGCTTCAGCTCCAACGGATGGTATGTGAACCATAAAAAGCAGACAAACAGAACGCCTGTCAGAACGCATCCCAAAAGTGTATACCGTTTTAGCCGGCAGGACAGGGTAAGCCGGTAAGCGATCCAGAATCCGGCTCCTGCGCTCAGCGCAAAGGTCCCGATATCCAGCACAAGTGTATTTTTCCCAAGAACAGAGGTATAGGCATAGAAAAGGACAGGGATCAGGATGGTTCCGGCAGCGATCCCGAAGCAAAGGCCAGAAACCACGCAGGGGAAGCGGTCATGGCACAGCCATATCATAAAAAATGCGTAGAGCAGCATCGGAAAGAACAGCAGCTTCATATGCTCCCACACCGACTCATTTACCGGAGTAAAAAGCCCGGCGATCCTGTTGTTTCCCGTCCATCCATATACAAAATGTGCCAGCGAGCCTGTGGCCAGCACAAAAATGATCCCCATGATCGTAATGCATTTGAAACGTTTCATCTCAGACACCTCATGGGTAGTATATGCAGATGCTGCCATCTATTATTCATGGGAAAATCGTAGGAAATCAGTATTCTTTTTATTTCACAGCCTCATAATGTGACCACATACGAACAACCTTACATGTTTTCACATAGTTATTTTTAGTGCTGTCAGGCCGCGAATTGTAACACGGAAGGAGAACCGTCCGGCAGCCGGTTCCGATACACCTTGCTATTTTGCAAAACCAATGGTACACTAAAATAAGCCGCAGGGATGCGGTTTGCCGTCCCCTGCGATACAAAAGTGAGAAAGTGAGTGTTTGAAATGGTAATTGCCGTAACCATGTGTAAGCTTCTGGCAGTCCTGCTGCTGGGCTATTATCTGAATAAGAGAGGGATCCTGGAGGAGGGCACCAGCAAGCGGCTCTCCACCCTGGTGGTCAACTATGTGCTGCCTTTTTTGATTATCAATTCGGTGGCGGATATTGAGGGGGACCCGGGGGAGGTGCTCCTCCTGTTTGGGGCAGGGATCCTCTGTTACTGCCTGTTTCCGCTGATTGCCTGGGTGCTGGTGCGGATTCTGCGGGTGCCGGTAACCCTGCGGGGAACCTATATGTGCATGCTGATCTTTTCCAACAACACCTTTATGGGCTATCCGGTGGTGGCGGCGCTCTTTGGCAATCAGGCAATTTTTTACACGACGATTTTCCATATGGCCTATAATCTGATGTTTTTCTCCCTGGGGATGATCCTGATCCGGCGGGACGCCCAGGTGGACAACTATCAGAAGGACAGGCCCTTACGGCCGGCAGAGAAGTGGAAGGTGGTGCGCCAGGTGGCCAACAACGGCGTGCTTGCGTCAATCCTTGCGCTGGTAATCTATTTCTGCAGGATCCCATTGCCGGAGGTGGTGACGGAGACCTGCAGCTTTATCGGAAATATCTGCATGCCCCTGTCCATGCTGGTGATTGGAAGCAGTATCGCCTCTTATCCTCTGCGGGAGCTCTTTACGGAGAAGCGGGTGTATTTTGTGACGGTTTTCCGGCTGATGCTGCTGCCGGCGCTGACGTATCTTGTGGTGCAGCTCCTGATTCCGGATTATGAGATCGTAAAGATTGCCACCATCACCGTGGGGATGCCCATCGGCTCCCTGGTAGCCATGGGGGCTGCGCCCTTTGGAGAGCAGGGAAAGGCCGCCTCCATCGCGGTGGTGTTTACAACCTTGTGCTCCATGGCGACGATCCCTGTGATGTGTATGCTGCTGGGGACGTAAGATAGACGCAGGAGGGGGATGCCAGGCTTCGGATTGGCATCCCCTTCATTTTGCCTGGGGCATGATACAAGGATTTACGGATATGGGACAGCAAAGGCGCATATACTCTATCAACAGTGAAAACGAGGCTTTTTTCATGAAATTCACCTGGAAAAAAATGCTGATGGTTGATGGAATTTTTGCATATATGCTTTTTGCTGTCTTTTTGTCTTCCGTTCTGCAAGGGCAGCGGAGGGCGGACAGCGTGCCGGCAGACGCGGACAGCAGGAAGGAGGCCGGCAGCGAAGGGGCGCAGGATGGCGATCCCTATCGGGAAACGGGGAAAAAGGTGGCTCTGACCTTTGACGACGGGCCAAACCCCTACTATACGGAGCCGCTGCTGGCGGGATTAGCGGAACGTGGTGTGAAGGCCACGTTTTTTCTGCTGGGAAAAGAAGTGGAAAAGCATCCGGAAATTGTGGAGGAGATCCATCGGCAGGGCCATGTGATCGGAAACCATTCCTATCAGCATGAGCAGTTGAGTAAACTCAGCGACCAGGCGGCCTGCGCCCAGGTGGAGCGCACCAATAAGCTGATTTACGACATTACCGGGGAGTATCCTCTGTATCTCCGGCCCCCCTACGGGGACTGGAAGGACGGGCTGGACTGCGAGACGGTCATGATCGAGGTGCTCTGGGATGTGGATCCCAGGGACTGGGCTGCCAATGATGCCGGGGCGGTGGCAGCGCGCGTGGTGAAAAAAGTACAGGAGGGAGACATCATCCTGATGCATGACGCGTCGGACTCCTCGGTGCGGGCGGCCCTGATGGTGGTGTACCGTTTAAAGGAGGAGGGATATGAGTTTGTGACGGTGGAGGAGCTGCTGTTGGAATAAGGAAAGTCACTTTATGCACCCTAATGTCAAAAAAGACACATTTTATTGTAATCCCAGATTCTTTATAATAGATGTGTAACATAGGAGAAAAGGGATGGCACAGGGAGACTGTATCATATGCGCTATATTATCGGGCCGGAGAATCCGGAGATTATTTATATCTCCGGAGGGCATTTTGTATCGAATGGAGCCTGGACGCACCCCAGAATGATACTTACCGATTATGAATTGATTGTTGTGCTAAGAGGCAGTTTTCAGCTTGCAGTTTCGGGGGTGAGAAGGGAATTAAAGGAAGGGGACTGCATGGTCCTTTTCCCGGGGGAGGAGCATTACGGGATGGATGAGGTGTGGAATGTATCCTTTTACTGGCTGCATTTCCAGTTTCGGGGAACAGAAAAGGTGGTAGAGGGGGAGCGGGGTCTTCGGGACTTTGCCCAAAGAACCGGATGGAAAAAAGGCTCCAGGATTATTTTAAGAGAATTCTGCGACCGTGGAGAAAACGTGCGGATCATCGTAATGATTAATTATCTGCTGCATTACCAGTCGGCGCTGAAAGAGACCGGGGAAGCGGTCCGCCCCTGCAACCTTATGATGGAAATGGTTTTGTATGAGCAGATGCTGGCCGCAAGGATCGAGGAACAACTGATCGTTTCCGGATCGGGAACAGAAGCGGGGGCCAATATCGACCGGATTTACGAGTATATCCGTGGAACCTGCTATAAAAATCCGCAGGTATTTGATATTGCCAGGCATTTTGGCTATAATCCCCAGTATTTCAGCCGCATGTTCCGCAAGGCGTCCGGGATGACGCCCAAGCAGTATATTATCAGCATGCAGATTGAGAAAGCGAAATACCTGCTGACCACCACGAACCTGAGAGTCAAAGAGATTTCCGGGCAGATCGGGATGAATGATGTCAAGACCTTTTTTAAGCATTTTAAGAGGAGCGAGGGGATTTCACCCAGCGCATATCGGAGGGCGTTTCGAAAAACCCATTATAACAGCCATTGAAATAGAAAACCAGTATGCACAGTGAACAATAGAAAAAAGTCATTTTTTGCAACACAATGTCACAAAGTGCCCATTTTTTTGTTCTGTTTTATTGTTTATAATATGTTTACCAGGTAAACAAAAGAAAGAAATATGAGCAGGAAAAGTGAGGGATCGTCGTGAGGAGAAGGAAGGAAAAGACTCCAAAGGTACATGAAAATTTTAAATTTTCCATAAAGAAGCACAAGGGCTTGTACCTGATGCTGATACTTCCGATTTTATGGTATCTTATTTTTTGCTATGTGCCAATGTTTGGAATTGTGATCGGTTTTCAGGATTACCATCCGGGAGATCCGTATTTTTATGGGGCCAACTGGGTGGGCTTCAAGCACCTGCAGGTCTTCGTCCAGAGCCCTTATTTTTTCCGGCTGGTACGAAATACGTTCGTACTGGCGTTCTGGGGAATCGTGGTGGGGTTTCCGGCGCCCATTATCCTGGCGTTGATGCTGAATGAGGTGCGGATGGAGCGGTTTAAGAAAACGGTCCAGACCATCACCTACCTGCCCCATTTTATTTCCGTGATTATTATCTGTGGATTGATTATAGATTTTGCATCCACCGACGGGGCGATTAATGGAATCCGGGCTTTGTTTGGGGCAAATCCCATTAACTTTTTAAATGAGACGAAATATTACCGCTTTATCTATGTGCTTTCGGATATCTGGGCGGGAATCGGCTGGGGATCGATTATCTACCTGTCGGCTTTGACGGCGGTATCGCCGGCCCTGTATGAGGCGGCGGAGTTGGACGGGGCCAGCAGGCTTCAGAGAATCTGGCATATTGCCCTTCCCACCATAAGGCCCACCATTACCATCATGTTTATCCTGGCCATGGGAGGGATCATGTCGGGGAATCTGGACAAGACCATGAACCTGGCCAGGCCCATTACCTATGAGGTTTCAGATAACATTGTGTATTACGTGTATCGGAAAGGAATTGAGGAATCGCAGTTTTCCTTCTCGACGGCGGTGGGATTGTTCAGCTCGGTGATTAATTTTATTTTCCTGGTAGGATCAAACTTTATCAGCAGGCGGCTGAGCGAGGGAGAAAACAGCTTGTTCTAGCGAGGTGAAACGAATGAGGGTGAAAAAAAGAAGAAGAAAAAAATCGGCAGGCGACATGGCGCTGGACAGCTTTATTGTGGTAGTCTTACTGCTGCTTTGCTTAGCGACCCTGTATCCCTTCTGGTACGTGCTTGTGGTTTCCTTTTCCAGTGCGGAAGGGATTGCAAAGGCCGGGGGATTCATGCTGTGGCCCCAGGGCTTCAGCCTGGAGGCCTACAAGGCCGTGTTCCAGACCCGCGAGGTGTGGACCACCTTCCGGAATTCGGTGTTTTATGTGGCGGCAGGAACGGCCATCAGCGTGACCTTAACCGTTATGCTGGCCTATCCGCTGTCCAAGCGGGAGCTGTGGGGCAGAAAGTTTCTGATGATTTTAATCAGCATCACCATGTTTTTCGGAGGAGGGCTGATTCCCAGCTATATGCTGATTTCCAAAACGCTGGACATCGACGGGACGGTCTGGGCAATCCTGATTCCGGGCGCCATCTCCACCTACAATATGCTGATGATGCGCACCTATTTCCAGGGGTTGCCCAAGGAACTGGAGGAATCCGCCCAGATGGACGGGGCAGGCACGATCCAGACATTGCTGAAAATTATATTGCCGCTGTCGGTTCCCTCCATTGCCGTGATTGCGCTTTTCTATGCCGTGGGGATGTGGAACGCCTGGTTTGGCGCCAATCTGTATCTGTCCCGGCAGCGGGATCTGTGGCCCATGGCTTTGTATATGAGGGAGGTTCTGGTGCAGGGGAATGTGAATTCCCTGCAGGCGCAGATGTCCGGCAGTGTGGGCGGCGGTGCGGTCCAGATTGCAAAATCCCTGAAAATGGCCACGACCATCGTGTCCACGGTGCCCATTTTGATTGTGTATCCATTTGTACAAAAGTACTTTACAAAAGGAATTATGCTGGGATCCTTAAAGGAGTAAGGCAGGAGAAAGAACGGCCCTGTAGATCCGGCCGGGTACAGGCTGTTTTTCGCAAGCCGGTTTTGGCTTGATAAATATTTAACAAGAAACCATTTACCGCAATAATCTGGAACGGTTAGAGAAGACTTACCTGGGAGGGGACACCCTTCCGATCATCTTCCAGAATTACGGCACCTCCGGCCACTGCAATTATTTTGGGGCGAAGCCGGTGTACGGAAACGATACCATATGGTTTGACCCGGTGTGGGACAGCCTCACCAGGGTGGACGAGGCTTACACGGAGCAGCTTTTGGAAAAGCACCTGGAGATTGCCCGGTATCTGACGGAGCGGGCAAAGGACGAATATTTTGTGGGGATGCCGGACAGCACCGGGACCATCGACGCCTTGGGCCACCTGTATGGGTCGGAGCAGGTGCTGATGGATATGATCGAGGAACCGGAGCAGGTAAAGCATGCGGTGGAGGTGGTGAACCGGGGCTGGATCACCACCAATGAAAAATTTTATCAGATCAGCAGGGAGGTCAACGGCGGAGGGGCCCACGCCTGGATGCATCTGTTAGCGCCCGGCAGGCTGACCCATATGCAGTGCGACATGTCGGTGATGTTTTCGGCTAAGATGTATGAGGAATTTGTGATGGACGAGCTGAACCAGCAGATGGAGTGGCTGGAATATCCGGTCTATCATTTTGACGGGATCGAGCAGGAAAAGCATCTGGACTGCCTGCTGTCGCTTACAAAGCTGCGGGCGATCCAGTGGACCCATGTGGCGGGGCAGCCCTCCGCGGCCCATTATCTTCCGGTTTTAAAACGGATCCAGGCGGCAGGCAAGGGCCTTATCATTATGGCTCCGGCCTCGGATATTCAGATTTTGCTGGAGGAGCTTTCCGCCAGGGGGCTGTATCTTCACACCGAGGCGGAGGACGGAGAGCAGGCAGAAGAAATTGTGCGGTTTGTAGAAAAAAATTCCAAAGAATAAGGAGTAAGAGCAATGCAGAATCAGATGGAACCTACAGGGAACCTATATTTTCCGGAAAGTGTCCGGGTCATATCCCGGGAGGGAGGAACGCTGGCCCTGGCCTTTACAGACCGGTCCGGGGAGACGTTTCTGGGGCAATTCACCTTTCTTGATACCGGGGCCGTCCGGGT
>CATJBQ010000228.1 GCA_949738465.1 uncultured Lachnospiraceae bacterium | reverse complement strand
GAGCGCCTTAGCTGGAGCTTCGAGGAGGTAGATTCCAAGCTGCAGGGCATCATGGTGAATATTTACCACAACATCGACGATGCTGCGAAGCGCTACGGCAAAGAGGGCGATTACGTGGCAGGAGCCAATATCGCCGGCTTTGAGAAGGTGGTAGAGGCCATGCTGGCACAGGGAGTTTGTTAAATGCCAGGCGGAATGGAAGTAATAAAACAAGCCCTTGATGATTTTAAAAAAATCCAAGAGTATATGCTACTGGCCAAAAAAGAAAACGCCGTAGAAACATATGCAAAATTAAAAAAAGAGTATCTGACATTAAAGGCGTTGCTCAATGTCTCCAGCGTGAATCTTACAGATATTGACGAGATCAAAGAGTAGCCAGTAGAAACCAAGAAAAATAAGGTGTAAAGTCTTTGTTAAATGATGAAGGCTTTGCACCTTTTTCATAGGAAGGAGGTTTTTCCTGAAGGGGAGTGGATTTTGTGTTAAATTATAGGAAACGACTTAAGTCGTTTCCTATAATATGAGAAAAGGAATGTAGAAAGAGGGCGGCAGGGTCCATGAAGGAAGATATTGTACATTTTTATGTGCCCCAGAAGAAGGTTCCCTTCTATCTGGAAATGGCAGGAATCTCCTATTGTGACGGCAGTTACCGGATGAGACGGCAGGAGAGCAGCGAGACCGTACTGGAATACATTGTGGAAGGCTGCGGATATCTGAATGTGAATGGGGAAAACTACATGGCTTCCGCAGGCGACGCCTACATTCTGCGGAAGAGGACCAACCATGTTTACCGGTCGGAAATCTCCCTGGGTGAAAATTTTTTTAATATCCGGGGTTCCCTGGCGGAGAAGCTGCTGGATGAATATCAACTGGGCAGCGGAGATAAGGTGGTGCTGAACGCCCAGGGCCTGGAACAAGATTTTCGGGAAATGCTGGAGCATGTTTCCGACAGTACTGTCGCTCAATCTAGGATTTTTGACTGGGCGGCCGTAGATTTTCTGGAAATGCTCATAAAGCTGTCTGATATTGATAAGCTGCGCAGCCAAAACAACGGGGAATTGATGAGCGCCCAGGATGAGATGAACCGGTTGATCGAGTATATTACCATGAACCAGCGGCGCCTTGTCAGCAACCAGGAGCTGGCGGATCATATCTTCCGTTCCAAAAATTATGTGATTAAGCGGTTCTGCACTGAGTTCGGCGTGACACCCTACGAATATCAGATACAGCAGAAGATCTTCAGTGCCCGGAATCTTTTGGAAAATACAAAGCTGTCGGTGAAGGAGATTACGGACCTGATCGGATACGGCGACCAGCATTACTTTTCCGCCATGTTTAAAAAGCGCTGCGGGATATCACCGGCCCAGTACCGCAAAAAGGTGCAGAGGGCGGAGCTGCCGGATAGAATCTGAGATGCACAGACCAGTTGGAAAAATATGCCAACTGGTTTTTTGATTCGGAATTTAGAACCATCCGTGTGTTATTTCTAACCTTTTGTGCATTATATCGTATTTTATTTCACACAGAATCGTATATAATAGCAAAAAAGTTGATATATAGGAGCGCAGAAAGACTTTTCTCGCAGTTTGACGCATGGGTGGAGGCAGGAGCCGGAAAAGGCGGCAAACCAGCCATGAAGATCGCGGATGCCCGGGGATATGGGTACAAATGGCCCAGCGCGTTTATGATCTATGACCATACAGAGGACGGATACCGTACCTTTGTGCCCAAAGCAAATATGGCGTACCAGATTTCTGTGAGGTATAAGGTGACGGAAAAAAGCGGCATCCATTGGCCGCAGATCCGTCTCCGTGAAACCTATGAGGATTCCATGCAGGTGGATCAGGAGAACATCCGAGAGCTGGGAGTTATTGCAGAAGAGCAGGGAACAACGGGCGGCTGGGTAATGCGTGATATGTATGTTGTTGCCGGAAATAATCCGACAGCCTGGTATATCGCGGTGACCACCGAGGATCCGGAATGGTATTGTGACAGCCTTGAAATGTATATCGACCGCATCGAGATAAAGGAGTGTGCAGACGAGGGAGTAGTTGGAAGGCCCTGGTCCGGAAAGATCGCCACCAGATTTGCCGGCGGAAGCGGCACTGCACGGGACCCATACCGGATTGAGACCCCGGAGCAGCTTGCAAGAGCCATCCTGATCGCAGACGGCACGTCCCATGAGTATTATAAGCTTAGTGAAGATATAAAGATCAATGATACGTCCGGATCGGATTGGACGAAAAATGCCAGGAACTGGCTGCTTACCAAAACGGCGTTTACGGGTCATTTTGATGGCAACGGCCATATTGTTTCCGGCCTATACTATCACATTGATGGAACTGCCACCTATGTGGGGTTGTTCCCGAGCGTAGGACCACGCGCGGTGATCGAGAAGGTCGGCGTGGTGGATTCTTATCTGTATAACCAGAATGCGAACTCGGATGCAAATGCTGCGGCAATTGCCGGCTTTGTTGAGTGGATGAACGATGAGAAGTATGAGCAGCGGGCAATTATCCGTCAGTGCTTCGCAGATGATTCTGTAACTGTGGAGGCAAAGTATGCAGGGGGAATTGTTGGTGGTGCGGCAAGCGCTGTACATATGGAAAACTGTTACTTCACAGGAACCATATCCGGAGAAAAATATGGTTCGCTGATTGGAGACGGATGGAATCCGGAGGCACAATACCACACCATAAGCCATTGCTATACATCTACGCTGGAGGATAATCCGATCGTGGGAAATATCGGCTTTCAGTGGAGCTATTATGACAGTATTTACTCGAATGGAACGGTTCCGAAGAGAAGCATGAAATTACCTCTGATTCTGATGTACGGCGAATATGCGAAGGAATATATGGAAGGCTTCGATTTCGAAGAGGTATGGAAAACCGTAGAAGACGGAACACCAGTTCTGCAGGTGTTTGGTTCCGATGCATATTCTTCAAAACGTGCTGTTGATAAAGTGAAGGTTGAGTTCGTTTCAACGGGCGGATCGGAATGTGAAGCTGTTTATGGGTATCCCAGAGTGGATGAAATGCCGGAGCTTCCGATGCCTGAGAAAAGGGGATATCGCTTTGCGGGATGGTATCACTCCATGGAATTGGATCTGCCTTGTACGTTGGAGACCTTTCCGGATTATGATACACACCTTTACGCGAAATGGGAGCCTCTTGGATTTACGGTTGATTTTGAAGGAACCTACGATGAGAAATATGACTATAATGACGGTGCAGAACATTTTGTGCCGGGTGTGGCAGGATACTTACCAAAATATGTATACCAGAAAATAAAGTCTATGCATTGCACAGGAACAGAGGAGGAAGGATCTGTATTCTTACTGTCCTACGAGAATAAACTGGAAGTTGGCGAAGAATATGAGATGGACTTCTGGGTATATACAGAGGATCAGGATGCTTCCGGCGCTATGGAATTGGTACATACCAAATATCCGGATGTAAATGCAAGCGTTGTCGGCTATGAAGAAGCGATGAGCTTTTCTGGGATGGAAGAAGATCAGTGGAAACAGTATACGGTAACGTTTACCGCCAATGCTCCTTATATGCTGATCCGGACATCGAAGGGCGCCAATGTCTATTTTGATAATATATCCGTTATTCCTACCGGGAAGACAGGAGAAACCGGCGACCTTGCGGGTATGCTTGCGCTTGCTGCCCGTACCAGCGGAAAGATCGGTTTGATAGCTGCTATTACAGGAAGCGCGGTTGTATTGATTGGCGGTGGAATTGCAGTTGTGGCTTTTGCCGGTAAAAAGCGTAAAAAAGCAAAAATAAACCAATCATAAGCTTACTGGGGGGCAGTAGCGATACTGCCTCCCATTTTGCAGGAATGGGAAGAAGGAGGTTTTTATGGACAGTGGAAAAAAATGCGCCGGGGCGGGACGTCTGCGGGCATATCTTTCGGCAGATGAGGCAAGATTTCAGGGGCAGGACGAGGGCTTTTTTATGGTATATGGCCGGGAGGTATGGGATGCGTCCGAAGGAACTATAATTGTAGTTGACATTAAGCGGAGCGGGCAAGAGATCCATGGCTTTGGGGCTTCTTTTACAGATACTGCGGCCATAGTAATGGCCGGGATGCCGAGGGAGGAACTGGAGCGGGCAATGAAGCAGCTCTTTGACCCCGGGGAGGGGATCGGCCTTTCCCTGGTCCGGAATTGTATCGAGGCTTCGGATTTTGCACCGGAGTATTATACCTATGATGATATGCCGGAAGGGGAGGAGGATTGGGAGCTTACGCACTTTGATTTTTCCCGGGCATTGGAGGCGATTGTGCCGCTGACCCGGCGGGCGGCTGACATCAATCCCCAGCTGTTGCTGTTTCTGGCGCCCTGGAGCCCGCCGCTGTGGATGAAGGATAAGCCGGTCTGGCAGGCCAAGGAGAAGCCGCGGCTCCGAAGGGACTGCTATGGGGTCTATGCCCGGTATCTGGTGAAAGCCATACAGGCCTATGAGGAAATGAGGCTTCCGGTTTACACGGTATCTGCCCAGAACGAGCCCTTTGCAGACGTACCCTGGCCGGGAATGTTCTGGACTGGAGAGGAATTGACTACGTTTGTAAATGACTATCTCCGCCCGGCCCTGGATGAGGCGGGGCTGGATACCGGGATCCTTAACGTGGATCATAACTATATTTACGAGCGGGAGGTAAACGCTGTGATGCAGGCAACCCGCGCAAGCGCCCAGGGGGCGGCCTTTCACTGGTATGAGGGGATGCCGGAGCAGATGCGTTCTGTGGCGGATCTTTTCCCGGAAAAACAGGTCTATGTGACGGAGGCTTCCAGTGATAATCCGGACACAATCGAGAAGCTGGTATGGATTGCCGGGAACATCGTCCGCAGCCTGCGGTCGGGAGCCAGCGGCTATCTTATGTGGAATATGGCCCTGGATCAGAAGGGAGGCCCCACCTTCCATGACGTGAATACCCACTGCTCGGGGCTCCTTACCTGCCACAGGGATACGAAGAGGATCACCTGCGGCAAGGATTATTACGCGCTGGCCCATTTCAGCAAATGCATCCGTCCCGGAGCCCGGCTGGTATATTCCACGGATACGGCAGGGAAGGAATATCAGCTTCTGAACCTGGCGGCGCAGAATCCGGACGGGAGCCTGGCGGTTGTGATCGTCAACGCCGCAAAGGAGCAGGAGCAGGTCTGCAAGCTGGTTTTTCCCGGCCAGGTAGTTCAGGTTACCGTACCGGCAGAGGGGGTAGTAACCCTGTTCCGGGAGCCGGAAGAAGGAGAATAGCATGGAGAAGCGAGAACACGAAAGGACACAAATAGGGAATCCGATTATTCCTGGATATTATGCAGACCCGGAGGCAAGGTTCTATGAGGGGGAATACTGGATCTATGCGACCCAGTCCCGGCCGTTTCCGGAGCAGAAAAATGTGACGGCATTTTCCTCTAAGGATATGAGGCATTGGGAGAAGCATGAGGATATCATTGCGATGGAGGGCTTTCCCTGGATCTGGGGAGCGGTCTGGGCTCCTACGGTGATCCAAAGGGACGGGAAATATTTTATGATCTTTTCCTCCAACGATATCCACAGCAGTGAGGAACCGGGTGGACTGGAGATCGCAGTTTCCGATTCTCCGGGAGGACCTTTCCGGGGATGGCTGGGCCGTCCTCTGGTGGAGGATATCTATCAGGGAGCGCAGCCCATCGATGCCCATCTGTTTGAGGATTCCGACGGGACAGTGTATCTGTATTACGGCGGCTGGGGCCATTGTATAGTGTCGGTGATGAATTCCCGGATGGATGGCTTCCTTCCCTTTGAGGACGGGGCCCTGCGCAGGGAGGTGACCCCGCCGGAGTATGTGGAGGGCCCCTGCATGATCAAGGAGGGAGAGAAGTACTATTTTCTCTGGTCCTCCGGAAAGTGGGAGGAAAGCTCCTACTGCGTGTATTACGGCATGGCGGATTCCCCACTGGCAACCTTTGAAAAGCAGGGGGTGGTGGTGGAATCCCAGGAGGCTCTGGCAAAGGCCCCGGGGCATAACGGCTATTATTACATACCGGAGAAGGAGGAATATTATCTGGTATACCACCGACGGGGGGCCAAGGATACTGCCAGGGATGCCAGGCAGCTCTGTATCGACCGGATGTACGTGGAGGAAGGAGGGATCCGGCCGGTGGTTATGACGTAGAAAGGAGACTGCGGGAATTATCGGAGAATAAAAAATACAAGGGAGGCTGCAGTCTGCGATCTGCCCTCCTATCAGGAGCAGAGGGGCAGCGGGGAGTACCTGTGCCATACCCCCTGCCGGATCCCGGACATTTTAAGGCCCCTTTCGGGGGAACGGAAGCGGGTGCGGATCTGGGAGCAGGAGCGTTTTTTCTGGATCCGGGTGGATGTGTCCGGGCATCTGGCGCCCGGGCGGTATCCCATTGTGGTGGCGCTTTCGGATGACGAGGGGAACCGGCTGGGGCAGGCGGAGCTGCTTCTGGAGGTGCTGCCCCAAAGGCTGCCTGTACCTAAGCTGATCTATACCCAGTGGTTTTATGCGGACTGTATTGCGTCGGTCCATGATGTGGAGATCTATTCTTCCGGCCACTGGCAGCTGATCGAGGCCTATCTTAAGATGGCCGCGGACTGCGGCGTCAACATGATCCTGACGCCGGTGCACACGCCGCCCCTGGATACGGAGGTGGGGTCTGCCCGGCCCAATGTGCAGCTGATGAAGGTGGAGAAGACCCAGGAAGGCTACCGGTTTGATTTTTCACGAAATGTGCGGCTCTCGCCCAGTCACTCCTGAAGGGGGCGAAGGTGATCGATGCCCTGTCGGATGTTGCCTTTTACCAGCGGGGGCTTGTAAAGATCCCCATTCCGGCCTCGGACCATATCGAGCCCTTTTTAAAGGAGAATCCGCCTGAGCGCTGGGTGTATTATTGCTGCGGCCAGAATCAGGGGGTTTCCAACCGGTTTCTTGCCATGAGCTCTGCCAGGAACCGGGTGATAGGGATCCTGATGTACAAGTTCGGGATTACCGGGTTTCTGCAGTGGGGATATAATTTTTATTTTTCTCAGCACTCGGAGTACGTGGTCAATCCTTATCTTACCACCTCGTCAGACGGGGCGTTTCCCTCCGGGGATCCCTTCTCCGTCTATCCGGCGCCGGGGGCGTGTATCCTTCCATGCGGGCCCTTGTGTTCCATGAGGGACTGCAGGATCTGGCGCTGTGCCAGGCATTGGAGGAGAAACGGGGCAGGGATTTTGTGACGGCGCTGATTGATGAGACGGCGGGCAAGGACGTGCGCTTCGGATCACTGCCAGAGGGAGAGGATTATCTGTACCGGCTGCGGGGGAGGATCCTGGAGGCGCTGGAATAATTTTTGTGTGGTTGCGTGGAAAAAAGGATCTTGCCCTGCAGCTTCCCGGTATTTGATATATGACGTGGGGCAGCAGGGCAAGGGTTATTGTCTGCCGGACATGGGCGAGCTATGAGGCGCAGGTGGACTATTATACCGGTTACATTCGGGGGCGTGACGACTGGAAATTCAGCTGCCATGCTTGTCTGTATTCTGCATACCAGAGATTATAAGCCGGATCTTAGGAAAAACGATCGCGGTTACCGTCTGGGCCGTCTATGCCCCTGTCGGCAGCCGGACTTATAGTGGTTTTGACGCATCCATGGCCGAGGGGATCAGGCATGGATGGAAAAAATATCTGCGGTTGTTCCTGACAGGGCTTGCGGCTTTTAGCGGCGGTTTTCTTGTCCTTTCCGTATTCAAAAATCTACAAGTGAGGTACAACAAGATGGCATTTATCAGAAAAGCAATACTGCCTACAAAATGTATCAAGCGCGCCCGCCCCATGCAGTAGCAGGATAGTTGGCTTTTCCTTATTTACTTGCTTTGGATTATCTCCATTTGCAAAATGCTTTGCTTGTTTTATAACATGCAAAGGATAACCGGTTTGTTTTGCCCATTCTTTGCAATATGCCTTTACCTTGCCTGTGCTGTCTTTCTCACCCACCAAGATCAATACGGGAAACAAAAAATCAACATCTTTGTTTTCCACAATAAAATATTCATATGCAATCCACATCATTTTTACCGGACGGCCAGGAGCTATGAAAGTGACCATGAGGAAACAACGGAAAAAGAGGAGGCCGGATGAATTTTGGGCATTGTGCGATTGAACGGAATCCGTTATACTTAAGAAAAAAAGATACGAGGCAAATACAGGAGGTGAAGGAAAGATGGCAAGGACAGTAAGCATCGGTCATCAGGATTTTGAGACAATCAGAAAAAATAATTACTTTTATATTGATAAGACCCACTTTATTCAGGAGTGGTGGAAAAAGGGGGATTCGGTCACTTTGATTACCCGGCCCAGAAGGTTCGGGAAAACGCTGACGATGAGTATGGTGGAGCAGTTTTTTTCAGTGAATTATATGGGCCGTGGGGATCTTTTTGAAGGATTGGATATCTGGCAGGAGGAAGAATACCGTGATCTGCAGGGGACATACCCGGTGATCTCCTTAAGCTTTGCCAAGGTAAAGGAGACAACTTTTCCAAATACCCGGAAAATGATTTGTGAGATCATTACGAAGTTATATAACCGGTATGATTTTTTGCTGGATAGTGGGAAGCTGAATGAAAAAGAGAAAGAGCTGTATCAAAAGGTTTCTGCTGAGATGGAGGATTATATTGCGGTGGATTCCCTGAATTGCCTGTCGGATTATTTGAAGCGGTATTTTGGCAAGCGTGTAATTATCCTTCTGGACGAATATGATACGCCTATGCAGGAAGCCTATGTGAATGGCTTCTGGGAGGAGCTGACAGGTTTTATCAGAAGCTTATTTAATGCCACATTTAAGACGAACCCTTACCTGGAACGTGCCATCATGACCGGCATTACAAGGGTCAGCAAGGAATCCATTTTTTCGGATCTAAATAACCTAAAAGTGGTGACTACGACCTCGGAGGAGTATGCAGACTGCTTCGGATTTACAGAGGAAGAAGTATTCCGGGCGCTGGATGAATTTGGCTTGCCAGAAAGAAAGGAAGAGGTAAAGGGCTGGTATGATGGATTCCGGTTCGGAAAGGTGAAGGAGATCTATAATCCCTGGTCCATCATTAATTTCCTTGACACAGGGAAGGTAGGGCCTTACTGGGCAAATACCAGTTCGAACAGCCTGGTCGGGAAGCTGATTCGGGAAGGAGAAGCAGAGGTTAAGGCCCAGATGGAGAGGCTGCTGCGGGGAGAGAGTTTTTATACTGTGCTGGATGAGCAGATCGTATTTAACCAGCTGGGACAGGAAGAAGGATCTATCTGGAGCCTGCTTCTTGCCAGTGGGTACCTGAAAGCAGAATCTGCAGAGTTTCATACAGAGTACCGGAGAATGGAATATGAGCTGCGGCTGACGAATCTGGAAGTCCAGGTAATGTTCGAGCAGATGATTGAAGGATGGTTCCATTCCCTCCGCCCTGTTAAGAATGCTTTTTTGCAGGCATTACTTCATGATGACCTGGAGGAAATGAATGATTATATGAGTGAGATTGCGGAGGAACTGTTCAGCAGCTTTGACACCGGGAAGAACCCTTCCGGAAAAACACATCCGGAACGTTTTTATCACGGTTTTGTACTTGGGCTAATGGTAGAGCTGCGGGGAAGATATGAGATTACCTCTAATGGAGAAAGCGGCTTTGGCCGGTATGATATCATGATAGAGCCGAAAGATAAAATGCAGGACGCATTTGTGATTGAATTTAAGGTTGCGAATACCAGGAGGGGTGAGAGCCTTGGGGAGGCGGTAGAGGCAGCGTTAAAGCAGATCGAAGAGAAGAGGTATGAGGCGAATCTGATTGCAAAGGGATTTGCCAAAGGGCAGATCAAGAAATATGGGTTTGCGTTCCGCGGGAAAGAGGTGTTGATTGGGGCCGCAAAAGGAAATTTGGGAAAACGCTGACAAATCCCGACAGGGGAGCATGGCAGGGAGGCGTATGCAGGAAACAGGATTTTATGGCAGCGCAATAAGACAGGTGGATGCGCCTGCCAAAGGAAATGTATGGAATGGCGGTTTCCGGCAATCAGGGGCTTTCGTAACATTGGACACCTATGATCAGGTAGTAATATTGAATACAACAAGGATCGCACAGCACGAAACAACACGAACGAATGTTTGTAAAGAAAAAACACTTGACACCCGCAGAATCTTATAGTATGATATCCAAGGTGATTTGATATGGAAAAGAAAGTGCTTCAGACTTATCTGTATGATTTTTACGGAGAGCTTCTTACCCAGCACCAGCGGAATATCTATGAGGCCTTCGTGCTGGAGGATCTGTCCCTGACGGAGATCGCCCAAGAGCAGGGCATCAGCAGGCAGGGGGTTCACGACCTGGTGAAGCGGTGCGACCGGATTCTTATGGATTATGAGGAGAAGTTGCATTTGCTGGAACGCTTTCAGAAGATCAAGGCCAAGATCGCGGAGATCTACAGGCTAACCGGGGAGGAAGAGACACAGCCGGGCCAGGAGCCTAAGGTGTGCCAGAAGCGGCAGAAGCTGGGCCAGGAGCCTAAGGCGTGCCAGGAGCGGCAGAAGCCGGAAGAAGCGGCTTTGAGTAAGGATGAGGTTTGGAGCCGGATCCGCCAGCTTGCAGGGGATATCCTGGAAGAATTGTAGTAAGGAGCTTTTATATGGCATTTGACAGCTTATCAGAAAAACTGCAAAACGTATTCAAATCCCTGCGAAGCAAGGGATTGCTGACAGAAGCGGATGTGAAGGCAGCCCTGAAGGAAGTCAAGATGGATCTTCTGGAGGCGGATGTCAATTTCAAGGTGGTAAAGGAGTTTATCAAGACGGTGCAGGAGCGGGCCATCGGCCAGGGCGTGATGACCGGCCTAAATCCGGGGCAGATGGTCATCAAGATCGTCAATGAAGAGATGGTGAACCTGATGGGTTCGGAGACTACGGAGCTTGCCATGCGGCCCGGCCAGGAGATTACAGTGATCATGATGGCAGGACTGCAGGGTGCAGGTAAGACTACCACAGCGGCCAAGCTGGCCGGAAAGCTGAAGCTGAAGGGGAAGAATCCCCTGCTGGCAGCCTGTGATATCTACCGCCCGGCAGCTGTTGACCAGCTGAAGATCAACGGGGAGAAGCAGGGCGTGGAGGTATTTTCCATGGGAACCGGCCATAAGCCGGTGAACATTGCCAAGGCAGCTTTAGAGCATGCAGCCAAGAACGGCAACCGGGTGGTGCTGCTTGATACGGCGGGACGTCTTCATATTGACGAAGAGATGATGAACGAGCTGATTGAGATCAAGGAGCATGTGGACGTGGCACAGACCGTCCTGGTGGTGGATGCCATGACAGGCCAGGATGCGGTGAATGTGGCCACCATGTTCAACGATAAGATCGGCATCGACGGCGTAATCTTAACCAAGCTGGACGGCGACACCAGGGGCGGTGCGGCCCTTTCCATCCGGGCGGTGACCGGCAAGCCGATCCTGTATGTAGGAATGGGCGAGAAGCTGTCAGACCTGGAGCAGTTTTATCCGGATCGGATGGCTTCCCGGATCCTAGGCATGGGTGATGTGCTTACCCTGATTGAGAAGGCCCAGGAGGAGATGGACGAGGACAAGGCCAAGGCGTTGGAGCAGAAGATGCGTAAGGCAGAGTTCGGCTTTGACGATTATCTGGAGTCAATGAGCCAGATGAAGAAGATGGGCGGCCTTGCCAGCGTGCTTTCCATGATGCCCGGAATAGGCGGTGGGCAGCTTGCAGAGATTGAGAATGCCATGGATGAGAAGAAGATGGCACGGATCGAGGGGATTATTTATTCCATGACCCCCAAGGAACGGGCCAATCCCAGTATCCTGAATCCAAGCCGCAAGCGCAGGATCGCAGCCGGGGCAGGAGTGGATATCAGCGAGGTCAACCGGCTGGTGAAGCAGTTTGAGCAGTCCAGGAAGCTGATGAAGCAGATGCCGGGCCTGATGGGCAAGCGGGGCGGGAAGGGAATGTTTGGCAGGTTTAAGATGCCCTTCTGATTTAGAACAGCCCACAACGGAAGTTCATACCTTTGAAAGAGTAAATAAGCTGCAGATGCAGGTTATTATAGAAAGAAATCACGAGGAGGTGAAACGTAATGGTAAAGATCAGATTGAAGAGAATGGGACAGAAGAAGGCTCCTTTCTATAGAATCGTTGTTGCTGATTCCCGCTCTCCAAGAGATGGCAGATTCATCGAGGAGATCGGAACCTATGATCCCACCAAGGATCCCAGCGAGTTCCACGTAAACGAGGAGCTGGCCAAGAAGTGGCTTGCAAATGGTGCACAGCCCACTGAGATGGTAGGTAAGATTTTCAAATTGGCCGGTATCGAAAAGTAGGATACATGAGGTGACACTATGAAAGAGCTGGTAGAAGTAATTGCAAAAGCGTTGGTGGAACATCCGGATGAGGTTGCAGTTACAGAGAAGGAAACGGAGAAATCCATTGTTGTTGAGCTTCGGGTCGCCCAGTCCGATATGGGCAAGGTGATCGGTAAGCAGGGGCGCATCGCCAAGGCGATCCGTTCCGTTGTAAAGGCAGCAGCAGCCAGAGAAGAAAAGAAAGAGATCGTTGAGATCGTACAGTAAAGAAAAGACTATGAAGGTTCGGGAAAGCCGGGTTTCATAGTCTTTTTTCATGAAAAAATCCCAAGGGGCTTCTGTTGGAAAAATGTTCCAGAAAAGGGGCAGGCTCCAGTCTGTCAGACAGGGAAAGCCCGGCTTAAACAAAGTCAAGCATTCCAAAATCATCCGGGGCATGAAACACCGCCCCCTCCGTCCCGGTAACAGGATTCCAGGAAAGATAGTGGGGCTGGAAGACCTGCTCGGCGCATTTGTAAAAATTGGCGCGGATGGACGTTCCGGCAGCCGGCACAAAATCCGGAAAGAACCGGAGGATGAAAGCGAAGGGGATCCAAAAGAAGATCTCCCAGCCATCGGTACGGGTTCGAATCACAGGAGAAAACAGGGACTCCGCCTCACCGGGAAGCAGCCGTGTCTGGTCCTGGATCCCGGAGCCGAATCCTAAGAACAGGCAGCCCCTGGGATTCCACTCAAAGTTGAAATAACGGCTGTCCCCCTTCCTGGGACAGAAGAAAAATTCCAGGCAGCTGTCCCGGCAGGGCATGCCCAGAGGGCCGTTTTCTTCGGCACAGATCTCTGCCTCATTGGCAGACAAATGCAAATACAGCGCCGTATCATCCCGGCAGATCTGAGCGGAGGCTGTGACATCGGTAGACACTTTCATGGTAAGGCAGTCGATGTCCAGGGAGGGGATGTCGGACCAGTCTGCCGTTGCCCCGTCGGTTACAGATAAGATAGTTGCGTGCTTCATGTTTGATCCCTCCGTTTTTTTCTTACTGTAGCATATTGTTAAAATAATATCAATCCTGTTTTTGAAGAAAAGACGGCGCAGCTTTGCCTGGCCCGGAAATTCTGTCAATGTTGACAAATCCTTTGATTTCCAGTATGCTAAGACAGGGAAAGGGAGATGTTCCCAAAGGATAGAGGAGGAAAGCTTATGGAAGATTTGCTGCAGGTAGGCGTAATCACCACCACCCACGGTATACGGGGGGGAGGTCAAGGTATTTCCCACCACCGATGATATGAAGCGGTTTAAAAAATGAAAGACAGTATTGATGGATCCGGGAAAGGGCGGTGGTTTCTGAGGAGGGCGAGGCTCTTGGAACCATATCCGACGTGCTGAGTACCGGAGCCAACGATGTGTATGTGGTAAGCCGTCCGGAACAGAAGGAGCTGCTGCTCCCGGCCATCCGGGACTGCATCCTTCAGGTGGATCTGGAAGGGCGGACCATGACGGTGCATGTGCTGCCGGGGCTTAAGGATTAGGAGCGTGCCATGAATTTTTATATTTTGACCTTGTTTCCGGACATGGTGCGTGAGGGCTTGCATACCAGCATCATCGGCCGGGCGGTACAGGCCGGGCATCTTGCCATTGAGACGGTAAGATTCGGATTTTGTGTTAAGTTAATGGGAGAAAAGGAATGCAGAAAGTGGTGACAAAGCTCATGAAGGAAGATATTGTCCATTTTTATGTACCCCAGAAGAAGGTTCCCTTCTATCTGGAAATGGCGGGGATCTCCTATTGTGACGGAAGCTACCGGATGAGGCGGCAGGAGAGCAGCGAGACGGTGCTGGAATACGTGGTGGAGGGCTGCGGGTATCTGAATGTGGATGGGGAAAATTACATGGCATCTTCCGGGGAAGCCTATATTCTCCGGAAACGGACCACCCACGTTTATTGGTCCGACGCCAAATCCCCCTGGGTGAAGATCTTTTTTAATATCCGGGGCTCTTTAGCGGAAAAGCTGTTAGATGAGTACCAGCTGGGCGGCGGGGACAAGGTGGTGTTGAATGCCCAGGGGCTGGAACAGGATTTCCGGGATATGCTGGAGCATGTTTCCGAGGACAGTGTGGCCCAGTCCAGGATCTTCGACCGGGCGGCCGTGGATTTTCTGGGGATCATCATCAAGCTGTCCAATCTCGATAAGATGGGCAGCGAATCCGGCGGGGAGCTGATGAGCGCCCAGGATGAGATGAACCGCCTGATCGAATATATCACCATGAACCAGCGGCGCCTTGTCAGCAACCAGGAGCTGGCGGATCTCATCTTCCGGTCCAAGAATTATGTGATCAAGCGGTTCTTTTCCGATTTCGGCGTGACACCCTACGAATACCAGATCCAGCAGAAGATCTTCAGCGCCCGGAATCTTTTGGAAAATACAAAGCTGTCCGTCAAGGAGATCTCCGACCTGATCGGATACAATGACCAGCATTACTTTTCCGCCATGTTTAAAAAACGCTGCGGTATGTCTCCGGCCCAATACCGCAAAAAGGTGCAGAGAGCCAGTCTGCCGGACCGAATTTGAGTTGTACAAACCAGTTGGAAAAAATTTCCGGCTGGTTTTTTTCTGTAAACAAGACAAAAAGGATTAAATACGCAAAGAGGGAATACGTGTGTTATTTCTAACTTTTTGTGCATTATATCATATTTTGTTCCGCCAAAAACAGTATATAATAGTAAAAGAGGAGATATTATATTGTTGAATAAACAGGAGTATACGAGAGAAATGACGAACAGACGAAAAACCTTATTTTCATTGTTGTTGACAGTAATTTTAGCGGCGGGTTCAGTTCTCATAACTGGCAGCGCCCAGCCTGACCCGGCAGGAGAGAATGAAATAAGCGACAGTTTAGTGGAAATTCAGAGAAGTTCGGATGAC
Organism: uncultured Lachnospiraceae bacterium; assembly: GCA_949738465.1. GTDB lineage: Bacteria > Bacillota > Clostridia > Lachnospirales > Lachnospiraceae > 14-2. Next base: position 15,378 of record CATJBQ010000228.1, on the reverse strand, counting down.
GGATTGCTGAAATATAGGGAATATGCCGATGCATATGCAGGTTTTGGATACCCGGAGGGGAATGTTGTTCTGGATGGAGCGGATTATACGGAACAGGACGGAAGCGATGCGCAGGTATGTCAGGAATACGAAGGGGCAGAAAATGTGTTGCTTTGGAAGAACGGAAAAGGTTCTGTTACATGGACCTTTGAGATTCCGGAGGACGGTTTATATAGTATGAAGTTGAACTTCCTTCCCCTCAAGAGCGGGAACGAAGTGGAATTCAAGTTATATATTGACGGTATAGTTCCTTTTGACGGAGCGGCTGCGGTGAAGCTGTCAAGAGACTGGGTGAATGCGACAGAGGAACCGCGTGTGGATAAGGAAGGGAATGAGCTTGCTCCGGAACAGGTTGAAACAGGCCGGTATATAGAGAGAATGCTGACAGATGATACCGGCGTTGTATTGGAGCCATATCAGTTTGGATTCACTGCGGGAACGCATACTGTGACGCTCGAAGGGGTGGGATATCCGATTGCTGTTTCAAAGCTGCAATTTGTGGCGCCGGAACAGACAGAGGACTATGAGGTACTGTCAAAAGGGTATCGGATAGAGGAAGACGGCAGCGTCGAACCGATCAGGATCCACGGGGAGGCCGCTGCAACAAAAACCTCCAGCAGCCTGATTCCGAAGGCGGGGAACGGCGATGCGGGCCTGTATCCGGTTCATGAGTATCTGTCAAAGCTGAATTATATCGGAGGAAGCGCATGGAACAGTCCGGGGCAGAGCATATCGTGGACGTTTCAGGTAGAAAAGGCAGGATATTATCAGTTTGGCGCCCGCTATAAGCAAAATGAGCTGGTGAATGGCGAAAGCATACGGTGGCTGAAGATTGACGGGAAGACGCCTTTTGATGAGGCGAAAACGCTTCGCTTTCCTTATGCAACGAAATGGCAGTATTACGAGTTTGCGGATGAGGGGGCGCCCTATTACATATGGCTGGAGGAAGGGGAGCATACCCTTTCTCTGGAAACCACACTGGGAGAAATGGCGGATGTATATGCCAGAATGAATGAATCCGTTGCCGCGCTGGGAGACTTATATCTGGATATCATTATGATTACAAGTGAAACGCCGGATGTAGACCGCGATTATGAATTGTTCCGGCAGATTCCGGATTTTAATGAAACCCTGACTTCGATTTATGACGATCTGGATCTGCTGGTAAAAGATATCAATGGAACTTCCGGGGAGCAGGGCAGTGAGTATACGGCGGCCATCAATAATATGAAACGTGTGATCCAAAAGATGGTGGATGCGCCATATATCGCGCATACCTATGTGAAGGATTATTATACGAACTATACCACGTTGTGTTCCTGGCTGACGGATATGAAAAAGATGCCCCTGGCATTGGATGAAATGCAGTTTGTATATGCCGGACAGGAATTTGATTGGGATCAGCCGAACCTTGCTCAGAGGATGTGGTATGGAATCAAACGATTATGGTACTCCTTTGTACAGGACAACGGTACAGCCGGGGATGAGGAAGAAGCGGAATTGACGATCTGGGTGAACTGGGGACGGGATCAGGCGTCTGCGCTGGATTCGCTGATCCGGGAGTCTTTTACGGCGGAAACCGGAATCAAGGTAAATATTAAGATTACAGCGAATTCTTTGATCAACGGATTGCTTTCCGATGATTACCCGGATCTGATGCTGCAGCTTTCCAGGACAGACCCGGTCAATTACGGCATGCGCGGGGCGCTTCTGGATCTGACCCAGTTTGATGATTATGAGGAGGTGCTGGGACGGTTCCAGGAGGGGGCGGATATACCTTATTGGTATCAGGAGGAATTATACGCGTTACCGGATACGCAGACCTTCTATATTATGTTTTACCGTACGGATGTATTTGAGGAATTGGGACTGGAGATTCCGACGACATGGGAAGAATTCCTGTATTGCGCTACAGTCATCCGCCGCCACAATATGAATGTTTATCTTCCATATACACAGATTACAACCAGCACGACGGTAAATGCGGGGATTGGCAGCCTGAATCTGTACCCGACGCTGATGATGCAGAATGGTTTGAGCCTGTATAATGAGGAATTGAATGCAACGGCGTTAGACGATCCAGAGGCGATCCAGGTATTTGACGCCTGGACGGAGCTCTATACCGATTATGGGTTTTTGAGGGAAGCGGATTTCTATAACCGTTTCAGGAATGGCTCCATGCCCCTTGGTATTGCTCCGTATTCTACCTATCTGACGCTATATAGCGCAGCGCCGGAGATATACGGACGGTGGAGTATGGCCAATGTTCCTGGTGCAGAAGATGGGAATTCTTACGTGGCCGGAGGCGGTACAGGCTGTTCCATTGTAAAAGCCACCGAGCATCCCAGGGAGGCATGGGAATTTTTGAAATGGTGGACCTCGGCTGACACACAGACAAGATATTGCAATAATGTGGAGTCGATTCTCGGTGTGCTTGGGCGTACAGCTACCTCGAATGTAGAAGCTTTTTCGAGATTCTCATGGAATCCGCGGGATCTGGAAGAACTACTTGCGCAATGGGAAAATGTAAGAGAGGAGCCGGAAGTACCGGGCAGCTATTATCTCACAAGAGCGGTTGACCAGGCATTCTGGGCGGTGCTGAACGATAAGGGGAATCCCAAGGATGCAATCATAAAGTGGTCGGAGGTTGCAGACGGTGAGATTACAAGAAAAATAGAAGAGTATCAATAGAACAGGAGACGAATATGCAGAAGTTATCCCGAAAAAAGAACAAACAAAGCAGTGCGCTGCGAAAAAATATGCCAATGTACTTTATGCTGGCCCCCTTTACGGTATTTTTTGTATTGTTTACAATCATTCCGATTCTTTCGTCCATAGCGCTCAGCTTTACCTCCTATGATCTTTTGAATACGCCGAGCTTTGTGGGACTGGACAATTTTAAACGGATGTTCCTGGGAGACGAGGTGTTTGGGATTGTAGTAAAGAATACGTTCGTTTTCGCAGTGATCGCCGGACCCATCGGTTTCCTGCTCTCGTTTGTACTGGCATGGTTTGTAAATGAATTTTCGCCCAAGGTAAGAGCGCTTTTGTCATTTATGTTTTATGCGCCGTCTCTGGTTGGAAACGCCTATTTCATATGGAAGGTGCTGTTTAGCGGAGACAGCTATGGTTATCTGAACAGTATGCTTCTGTCATTGGGAGTGATCACAGAACCGATTCTGTGGTTGAAGACACCAGAGTATATCATGCCAATCCTGATTATCGTTCAGCTATGGCAGAGCATGGGCGTGTCCTTTCTTGCGAATATTTCTGGTCTTCAGAATATCAGTGGGGATCTATATGAAGCAGGAACCATTGATGGGGTGCGCAACCGCTGGCAGGAGTTGCGGTATATTACGCTGCCATGTATGTCGCATATGCTGCTGTTCAGCGCGGTCATGCAGATACAGAGCGCGTTTTCTGTCAGCGTCATTGCCATTGAGCTGGCAGGCTTTCCAAGTACGCAGTACGCGGCAGATACGATTGTAACTCATATGACGGATACAGCTACGGTACGCTTTGAATATGGGTACGCGTCAGCGATTACGTTGGTTCTATTTCTTATGATGTTTGCAACCAGGCTTATTGTCGGCAAGATTATGTCTATGGCAGGAAAGTAGGTGTAGGGATGAAGAAATTACCGGTTTTAAAAAGGCTGTCCAACAGGAAAGGCAGCTACAGCAAGCGTTTCCGGAGATCAAAGGCAGGGAATTTTTTCTACTTTGTATTCCTTATTTTGTTAGGTTTATTTTCGGTTTTACCGTTGATCTATGCCGTACTGACCTCTTTTAAACCATTGGAAGAATTACTGGTATTCCCGCCGAGGTTTTTTGTTATGCGGCCGACGGTGATGAATTATACGGCGCTGCCGGATCTGCTGTCAGACTTGACGATACCGTTTTCAAGATATGTGTTTAACAGTATTTTTGTAAGTGTGGCCACAACTGCCTTCTATATTATCATTTCGGCAATGGCGGCATTTGTATTGGCAAAAGGAAAATGGAAGGGGAAGAACGTATACTTCTGGGTTGTCCAATTTGCCCTGATGTTCAACGGCACGACTTTGGGGATCCCATGTTACCTTATTTATGCGAAGCTGCACATGATTGATACCTACTGGATGTACATTTTGCCCCAGCTTGCGACCACCATGGGCGTGTTTCTGATGAAACAGTATATAGAGGGCTCTGTTCCGGATGCGCTTTTGGAGGCGGCAAAGATAGACGGCGCGGGATACTGGAGGATATTCTGGCATATCGTGATGCCTGTCGTCAAGCCTGCATGGCTGACCCTGATGCTGTTTGGATTCCGGGATGCCTGGAGCAATGTGCCGACAACGACTATATTATCAGAGAAGCTGAAAACGCTTCCGATGATCACGTCGCAGATCGTAGCCGGCGGTACGGCAAGAGCGGGAAATGCAGCTGCGATCACGGTGATCATGATGATACCGCCGATACTGGTATATCTGATTTCACAGAGTAACGTGGTGGAGGCGATGACGAGTGCCGGTATCAAAGAGTAGCTTTTCAGGGAGGCAATGAAACGTATGTCAAAAAGAGCAATTTGGCGAAGGATACTACTACTTCTTCTGGCTGTGATGAATCTGGGGATGGGGATGACTGTCTCGGCGGAAAGTTCACAGTATGTACCCTATGAAAGTTATACCTATTGGTCAGATATATCAGGATCAGAGAGGAAAGCCGTGTACAATCGCCCGATGTATGAGACGGCGCGTGTGCTGGATGCTGCGGACATCGGCACAGACCCTTTTACAGAGCTGCGGGATGTATGTGTGGATGATGCGGGATATGTTTATCTTCTGGATGCGGATTCCAGGATTGTGGTTCTGGATGAACAATACCGCCTTGTAAATGAGATCACATCCGTGAGAGGGGAAGAAGAATATCAATTCACAGGAGCCAGCGATATTTTTGTCCATAAGGACGGCACGCTCTATATCAGCGATACGGAGAATAAGCGTGTGCTTCACTGTGATAAGAACGGTACATACATGGAGATGTTTACATTGCCGGATTCTCCTCTGATTCCGGAAGCCTTTGAGTTCCGGCCGATTCGGACCGTAGCGGATTCCAGAGGATATGTCTATGTATTGAGCGATGGTTCTTACTACGGAGCGTTATTGTATGCGCCGGATAAAAGCTTTGTGGGATTTTATGGCGCGAATGCGGTGCAAAACGGGATTGCGGGCGCGTTTCGAAGCCTTTTAAACCGGATGTTTCCAAATAACGAGAAGGCCAGCAGAAGGAGCAGGGTGCTGCCCTATGTATTTAATGATATCGCCATCAATGATAAGGACTTTGTATATACGCTGACGGATACCACCGATACCGGAACGGTAAAGAAGCTGGCGCCGGGCTCGGGAAGCAATATTTTAAATTCAGCTGACGTCCGTTTCAAGGACGATAACGTAAACACGACTTATGGGGTGGAGTACTGGTATGACCAGCAGTTCGCGGGGCTTGCCATAGATGAAGACGAGTTTATTTATTGTCTGGAAGCAAAATACGGAAGGATCTTTGTTTATGATCCTGCCTGCAGAATGGTTACGGCCTTCGGCGGAGGAATGACAATTGGAACACAGAAAGGCACATTTTTGAATGTTTCCGCCATTGCCATAAAATCCGGCGACATCCTTGTGTGCGATAGAGGAAACAATAGTCTCACGGTGTTCGAATGCAACGAATATGGAAAGAAGGTGCATGAGCTTACGGCCATGACCCTCCGTGGAGATTACCTGGAATCAAAGGAGGGCTGGGAAGAGGTTATAAAAAAAGACCGGAATCTTCAGCTGGCTTATAATGGCCTTGCGCGTGCCTGCCTTGCGGAAAAGGATTATGGCAGGGCGATGGAGCTGGCCTTGAAGGGATATGACAGAGAGACCTATTCCCTTGCCTACGAATATCAAAGAAAGGAATTTGCGTCGGATCACTTTGCCCTGATATTCGTCGGAGCCGTTCTGGCAGTGGGCGTAGTGATTGCCGTTCTTGTGGTTAGTATGAAACGGGAGCTGCGGTTGTTTAAAAATGAGAAGGTACATCTTATGTTCCGGACGCTTCTGCATCCGGGAGATGCTTTTGAAGATATCAAATATAAAAGAAAAGGCTCTGTCAGATTGTCTCTGATCCTTCTGGCCGTATTCTATGTTACGGCTGTGTTAAAGGTTTTATGGGGAGGATTTATGTTTACACAGTATGATCCGGGAACCTTCAATTCGTTCTGGGTGCTGGTTCAGAGCGCGGGGCTGGTGATCCTCTGGATCTGCTCCAACTGGCTTATAACCTCTCTTGCGGGGGGAACCGGAACCATGAAGGAAATCGCGGTGGTTACCTGCTACAGCCTGCTTCCATTGATTCTGGAGCAGATTGTATGGACGGCTCTTACAAATGTTCTGCTGCCGTCCGAGGCAAGCTTTCTGAGCATATTCAAGGTGATCGCGGTCTTGTGGTTTTTGCTGGAACTGACCACCGGCATGATGAGAATCCATGATTATTCCTTTGGAAAATTCGTTGGAACCAGTACATTGAGCGTAATCGGAATGGCAGTGATCATATTCCTGATGGTTCTTGTGGGGATATTGGTGCAGCAGCTTGGCGGATTCCTTGTTACCCTTGTAATGGAATTGCTGATGTAGGAAGGAGGGGCAAGAGCGTGCAGAAAAAAATTTTATGTTTGTTTTTGTGTATAGCGGCTATGTTCGCCATGACAGCTTGTTCTACGGAAGAGATATGGACTCCGGATGGTTTTAACGCAGAGGTAACCGATGAGAAAGGGGAGGCCGCCGTTGTGGCGGAAAATGATACGTATCGTCTGGAATGGGATCCTGCCTATTGCGGGATCGCCCTGATTGAGAAAGACACAGGGAAGCGCTGGGGCACCGCGCCCTATAAGGAGGATGCGCCTACGGTAGACGAGTACGGACTTCCGGTAACGGTGCATCCGCAGTTGGAATCAGCGATTATTGTCAACTATCTGAATGAAGACACTTATACGGAAGAACAGGTCATTGCACGTACCGGGGCTGTGAAGAATGGAAGGGTCCGGGTATCGGAGCTGGAGGATGGCCTGCGTGCGGAATACTATTTTGATGAAGTTGAGATTATGGTTCCGGTGAATTACCGGCTCCGGAAGGACAGCGTCGAGATCCGGATCGAGCCGAAGGAGATTCAGGAAAACGGAAATAAGGTCACCGCTATAGCGGTTGCGCCTTTCTGGTGTGCAGCAGAGAATGACAATGAGAGCTCTTACCTGTTTTACCCCTCCGGTTCCGGGGCGTTGATCACATGTGATACGCTGTCGCAGCCGGGTACAAGCTATACGGCGTCTGTCTATGGAGAAGATCCGACCATGACGAATGACAATCTTGTGACAACCAGGAAGATGGTACGGCTTCCGGTATATGGCGCCAGATCACAGGATATGGCTTCTCTGGCCATCATAGAAGGAGCGGCCGAGTCGGCAGATATTACGGCGAACGTAGGTTCTGGCGCTCTTGGCTACAGCAGCGTATATGCGGTGTTCCGGTTACGTGGTTACAGCGCAAATAATGCGAAGTTTTTATACAATGCCTTCCACAAAATGAATGTGTATGCCGAAAGCATGATTGAGACGCCCCTCGTCGTGGGGTTCTATCCCCTGACCGGTGAGGCGGCAGACTACAGCGGCATGGCACAGGCGTATAAGGATTACTTAAAGAATAAAGGAGAGCTTACAGAAAAGGGGGCAGATGAGACGGAGTTGAATGTGACGCTGATCGGCGGAGCGATGACAAACAAATCCTTTTTGGGGATACCCTACAAAGAATTGCTTCCTGCTACGACATTAGAAGATGCCGGTGGAATACTGGAGGAGATTTCAGCGGCGACAGATACGAAGATCAGCGCGAGATTATCCGGTTACGGAAAGACCGGGATTGATCTGTCGGACTATGGGGGAGGTTTTAAGATTAATAAGAATCTTGGTACAAAAAAGGAACTGGCTGAGCTGAACCGGTTCTGTGATGAAAATGGTGTCTCTCTGTATTTCGATTTTGACCTGATTGGACTAAAAGAGAGCAGCAGCGGCTATTCCACATTTTCTGATACGGCATACAGCGCATTGTATAAAATCGCATACGGTTATCAATATGATGTCGCAACCCGCAGCCGCCGGGAAGATTCCCAATACGCCTTTCTGGCAAGGGAGCTTCTGGCAGACGGCGCAAAGCAGTTGATGAAGAAGACAGAAAGCTGGGAAATGACGGGAGTTGCGCTTTCATCCCTTACAAATACCGCATACTCCGACTATTCCGGCAATAACAGCACAAAGTATTATTCCAAGGGAAATATGGCGGCGGATGTAGAAGCGATTATGGATACCGTTTCCGAAAAGTATAAGATAGCGGCAGAAGACGCTAATTCCTATGCGGCGGCGCAGGCGGACGTGATATTCAGCACACCGGTAAATTCTTCCGGAGAATTTATTTTCAGCGCAGACGTTCCCTTTTATCAGATGGTATATAAGGGATATGTGCCGATGACAAGCGAGAGCATGAATATGGCTGCCGATCCCAGGAAACATCTTCTGAAGACCATCGAGTCAGGCTGCGGATTACATTACACCCTGATTGCGGATTACGAGAGAGAATTTACGGACGCTCAAAGTTATGTTTTTTTCGGTAGTTTGTACAGCGATGTGAAAGAAGACATAGTTGCAGCCTGTGCAGAACTGAAGGATTACTATGCGGCGATAAATGGTGCTGAGATTGTATCGCACCGTATACTGGATCATGGGATTCGGGAAACGGTATTTGATAACGGTGTGACAGTATATGTGAATTACAGCGCGGAAAAGCAGATGTCTCCCTGTGGCGAGGTGGAAGCCCTGAGCTATATATGGAAAGAGGTGAGAGAATGAAAAGGAAGAAGCTGAAAGGGATTAACAGGATCAAAAGCCGTTATGGGTATCTGTTTATTGCGCCCTGGATCATCGGGTTTGTAATCTTTTTTGCGGTTCCCGTGTTCCAGTCTCTGTGGTATTCCTTTTCAGAGATCACATTGACGACAGACGGGGTAAAAACAGAGTTTATCAAGGCGGCGAACTATTATTACCTGTTAAAAGAGGATCCTGTCTTTGTCACAAATCTTATACAGGCGGTTACCACCTTTGCCTATTCCGTTCCGATCATTCTGGTGGTATCGCTTGTGCTGGCTTTGCTGCTGAACCAGAAGTTCAGGGGAAGATTATTCTTCCGGGCCCTTTACTTTCTGCCGGTGATCATTGCATCCGGTGTGGTGATCGAACTGCTGTTCATGACAACGGACGCGAATCTGTCGACGGCCGGCGTATCCTCCGCGTTGACCAGCTCTATGTTCAGCGTACAGGATGTGGTGGGGTGGCTGGGGCTGCCGCAGATGGTGGCGGAATATGTAGCCGATATCATCAATCGCATTTTTGACCTGGTATGGAGCTGCGGGATCCAGATCGTACTTTTTATTGCCGGGCTCCAGTCGGTATCGGGCTCCGTATACGAAGCGGCAAGATTAGAAGGCGCTACCAGGTGGCAGGAATTTTGGTTTATCACATTCCCGATGCTGTCGAATGTGACAGTCCTGGTTATTATATTTACCACGGTGGAGCTGTTTACCAGTACCAATAATATTGTGATCGATAAGGCATATTCCATGATGAACAGCGGGATCTATGGCATGACTTCTGCAATGCTGTGGTTTTACTTTCTGATCGTGGGTGTGACGATGGGAATCTTTATCTTATTGTATAACCGTCTGCTTATGAAGCGCTGGCAGTAAGGAGGATATGGATGAAAAAGCGAATGAAATGGAATGTGAAAAAGTCCGTGATAACGGTACTGCGGCTGCTGATCCTGTTGGCGATCGGATACATTATTATCTACCCGCTGCTTTATATGATCGTGACTTCATTGAAATCCAGAGAGGCATTTTACGCTTCAGCGCGTGTCTGGATCCCCAATATGCTGGATCCGATCTATAGCTTTGCTACGGCGATCCAGGCAACAGATTACTGGAACAGCTTAAGGTCGACATTTTTATTTGAAATTGTGGCTGCATTCATTGAGGTTGTAAGCTGTTCGGTGGCGGCCTATGGATTTGCCAGATTCAAATTCAAGGGGAAGGGAATATTTATGGCAGGCCTGTTCCTGACGATCCTGATTCCGGAAAACATGATTATCATTCCCCGGATGGTAAATTACTCCAGAATGGATTTCCTGGGGATCCTTGGAGGAATCGAAAGCCTGGCAGGCATAGATCTAAGACCGAATCTGATCGGGACGCCATGGGCATTTTATCTCCCATCCCTGTTTGCCATCGGACTCAGGTCCGGCATCCTGATATTTATTTATATACAGTTTTTTAAAAGCCTGCCCAGCGAATTGGAGGAAGCGGCATGGGTAGACGGCGCAGGTCCGATCCGTACCTTTATCTCGATTGCGCTGCCGTCATCGGGAGTGGTATTTGTTACAGTGATTGTGTTTGCGGTAATCTGGCACTGGAACGATACGATCCTGGCGTCTATGTATCTGAAAAAGGATTACCCATTGGCGGTGATGCTGGACAGGATCATAACGACCCTTGCATCATACGGCTATTACGGTACAAAACGCCCGGAGGTGATATCCATATTGATGGCAAGCTGCCTGCTGTTTATACTGCCGGTTCTTGTGCTATATATGATCCTTCAGCGTTGGTTTATAGAGAGTATCGATCATGTGGGAATAAAAGGATAGCCCAAAAAGGGGAAGGTGAGGTGGTTCGATGAGGAGGGATGAGTGAGAGGAAACGTGGTAACAAAGCGGAGACACAATAGCAATAATACAGATAACAACAGGTAAGGCATTGTAAAGGAGGAAGAAAAATGAAGAAAATCTTGAGCTTGTTGATGATTGGCGCTCTGACGGTAAGTATGATTAGTGGATGCGGCAAGGATAACAAGGACAACGAGGTGGGTAAGCCGAACGTTGAAGAACCGGGGAACACGACGGTGGATGGAGTTGATCCGGAAGACTATCGAGGTACGACGATTACCTATGTAACATGGAAGGATCCGGCATTGAATGAGGACGGCCCGGTGATTGAAGCGTTTGAAGAAAAATATGGAATCAACGTTGAGATCCAGTTGGTGGACCAGGAGAACTATATCAATATTATCGCAGGTGATATTGCTGCGGGAACACAGGGCGATATCTGCTTTGTGAATGAGTCCTTTCCGGCGTCCCTGACGGTGATGCAGCCGTTGGATGCGGCGCAGCTTGACCTGACAGATCCGATCTGGGATCCGGTGATATTGAAGGACTCTACCATTGACGGACATACCTATCTGCTGAATACCGTTTCCAATATATGGAGCGAGGTGGATGTCTGTGTGTACAATAAGAGGCTGTTTGAAGAAAACGGCATTAAGAGCCCGGCGGAATATTACGAGGAAGGGAACTGGACCTTAGCGGCCTTTGAGAAATGCTGCCGTGAAATAGCGGCCTTAGGAGAAGATTATCTGGGAGCAGACGTACTTGGAAGACCTTTTGTTGGCGGGATAGACGCCGCCTTCTTCACCTTTGACGGCGATGAGTTTAAAGTAAGCGTGGATGAGCGTCTTTATGACGGCATGCAGTTCCTGTCTAAATTATATGCGGACGGACTGATCAACCCCGGTACCGCGAAGTTTGAAAATGAAAAGACAGGAATGGCCATCACCAACGCTTTCGCAATGAAAAGGACAGGTTACTTTTCCACCATGAACCCGGATCATATCGGCGCAACCTATTTGCCGAAATACGATGAGAACAGCGAGCATGTGACTTCCGGCATTTATCGTGGATGGGGGCTGATCAAAGGCGCCAAGAATCCGGTTGCGGCAGGAATCTTCCTTCGCTATTATCTGGATGCATCGAATTATGACCTGGATCTGACGTTCCATTCGGAAGATTTGGCGAATTTCTTCTTTGAAGTTACGGGGCCGGCGAACACCCAGAAGAAGTATTATCATACTTGCGGTTTACGTATGCTGTGTGGCTATTACAGTGACGAATATAAGGATACAGATTTTGAGGAGCGGTATGATATGAGTCCTTCCCAGATCAGGGCATGGATCGAATCACAGCTTCCGCTTATGGAAAATATGGCGCAGGCGGGAACGGACGCTGTACAGGCCGCAAAAGCGGAAATTGCGGAAACCTACGGAACAAGCGAATAAGAGTTGTTTGAGGGGAAAGACGTATATGAAACGAAAAATACTGATTTTGTTTTTGGGTCTATGCTTTGTATTGAACTTTAATGCCTGCAAAAAAGAGGAAGAAGCGATGAATGTAGAAGTGGGGACAGACCGGCCGGAATATGTGGAGGAAGGTACGGGCGCAGAGGAAGAAGAGAAGTTTGTGGACTCCGACGGCGATTTTGATTACGAGACGGCCGCCTGGGAGGGACCGGAAGGATATGTGATTGTGATTCCCAAGGACAATCCGCAAGCGGAGAAATCCGCAGGGGCGTTGCAACAGTATTACTCAAAAAGCCAGGGGATCGATCTGGAGATTGTTGCGGATACAACAGCGGAAACAGAGAAAGAGATCTTGATCGGCGGCACCAGCCGCAGCCAGAGCAGCGGCCAGCTTGCGGAAAACGCTCTGGAGGTCCAGATCAGAGATTCCAAGCTTGTGATGAACGGCGGTCACGATGTGATGGTAGACTCGGCTGTTCAGAAATTTATCCGTCTTGCACCGGAAAAGAACCAGGCATTCACATTTCAACTGGATACGGATTTTGTGTCTACAGTGCTGGACGGCTATGAGTATGTCTGGGGGGATGAATTTGAAGGCGCCGCCTTGGATCGGAGCAAATGGTCCTTCCTGCCCAAGATGTCAGGAACGCCGACCCAGCAGATCGCTTACAGTGAGGATGTAGTAACGCAGGCTGACGGACGGCTTCAATTGCGGGCGGTCCGCTGCTTTGATCCAACCGAGGAGGGAGTAAAAGTCAGAGTGCCTTACAGTGTAAATACGTATTATAACATGAACTTTTACTATGGATATATTGAGATCCGGGCAAGAGTGCCCTATCAGGACGGTGCATGGCCATCGTTTTGGATGGTAAACAGCGAGTATTTGTCCGAAAAAGCAGGGGAAGACCTCTTAACCAGGAGAGATTATCTTGTTGAGGTAGATGTCTTTGAGAATTTTGGTACAACGGATCGGATCGAAGCCAATATCCACAAGCATGAAGCAGACGGAGATTTTCAATGGGAAGAGGAGAAAAATCCTTATATATTCAAGACCAGCGGAGCAAAGCTCAGCCAGGAATATCATACATATGGATGTGAAATGACGGCGACAGAGATTTCTATGTATGTGGACGGAGAAAAATTTCAAACCTTCGATATTACCAAGAGCTATGGCGGGAATGAAGATATGTCACGTTTCCAGAATCCGGTCTATGTCATGTTTAACAATCATGTATTTACAGATGATTTGGAATGGTTTACTACGCTGGTTGATATGACGCAGCTTCCCACAGAATATTTTATTGATTATGTACGTCTGTATCAGAAACCAGGGGAAGGAAGAATATGGATAGATCCCACAGTAAAGCAAGAGGTAGAAGAATGATAAGGAACTGTTCAGAAATAAATTCGTCAGACGGTTCCTAAGAGTGAAAGGAGTGAAAACAGGATGAAAAGACGAATATTCGCTTTGACGCTTGCTGTAGTTCTTGTGATTTCCAGTTTCGGCGCTTCCAAGGTAGCGGCAGAACAGTCGGAGGCTGCGGGAGAAAGCGTTACAAATACTTTTGAGGAAGATGGAACGGACTTTAGTGCGATTGAGGTAAATGGGTGGAAAATGACTTCCAATAATACCATGCCCAAAGCCGATGGGTATTTTTCGCAGTATAATGCGTGGGTGGAGGCAGGAGCCGGGGAGAACGGCGGAGCCGCCATGAAGATAACAGGGTCGACTCAAGGCTATGAATATCAATGGCCCAGCGCATTTATGCTCTATGACAAGGCGGAGGGTGGCGGATTTCAAAGCTTTGTGCCGAAAGCAAGCACATCCTACCGGATTTCTATGAGATATAAGGTCGCGCAGGTAGAAAGCGGCGATATTCTGCAGATCCGCCTCCGCGAAACCTATAACGACTCCATGCAGGTGTATAAAGATAATATCAAAGAGCTTGGAATGATTGTAGAGGAGAAGGAAGTGACGGATGGCTGGGTGACACGAGTAATGTATGTTACTACGAACGCTGCCCCGACGGCCTGGTATATAGCGGTTACCAACGGTGGCCCTCAACCGTGGGCTACTAAATTTGAGCTGTATATCGACAGCATTGAGATAACGGAAAAAACGGAACCGGTATATGAACCCAGTTCTGAGCTTACGAACACCTTTGATGAGGCCGGAACCAATTTTAAGAAAATAGAATTAAGCAGCGGAGGGAAAATATGGAACATGATTTCCAATGCTGCTATGCCAAAGAGCGGCGGGTATTTTTCACAGTATAATGCGTGGGTGGAGGCAGGAGCCGGGGAAGATGGCGGAGCCGCCATGAAAATAACAACAAGCAAAAGTCATGAAAACCAGTGGCCCAGCGCGTTTCTGATTTATGACCACACAGAGGATGGCTACCGCACCTTTGTACCGAAAGCAAACACATCCTACCGAATATCTGTGAGATATAAGGTGAAAACAATAGACAGCGGCTATCCGCTGCAGATCCGTCTCCGTGAAACCGATAAGGATTCCATGCAGGAGGGGATCAAAGAGCTTGGAACCATCGTAGAGGAGCCGGAAGCGATGGATAGCTGGGCGACGGGTGTGATGTATGTTACGACCGGATCGAATCCCACAGCCTGGTATATTGCGGTTACTGTCAAGGATTCGGATAAGTGGGCGGAGCATACTCATGAAACGTATATCGACAGCATCAAGATAACAGAAAAAACGGAGCCGGTATACGAACCCAGCGCAGAGCTTACGAACACCTTTGATGAAGCCGATACCAACTTTAAGACGACAGTGGTAGAAAGCGGGGGGAAATTATATAACATGATTTCCAATGGCACCATGCCAAAAGCTGAGGGTCTCTTTTCCCAGTATAATGCATGGGTAGAGTCAGGAGCCGGGGAAAACGGCGGAGCCGCCATGAAAATCACAGAAGGTAAGGGTTATGAATATAAATGGCCCAGCGCATTTTTGATCTACGATCATACGGAGGATGGCTACCGCACCTTTGTGCCCAAAGCAAACACGTCCTACCGGGTTTCTGTGAAATATAAGGTGGCGGAAAAAACCGGCAGCCATTGGCCGCAGATCCG
>CATJBQ010000227.1 GCA_949738465.1 uncultured Lachnospiraceae bacterium | reverse complement strand
TTTAAAAGATATCCTGGAGAAGCAGAGAACGGAGGTCCTGCATATGCTGCTGACAGAGTTTGATGAGAAGAAGTATAAGAGAACGATTTATGCGGAAGGCTACGAGGACGGAGACCAGGCCGGCGTTAAGAATGAAGCCTGGAAAGTGGTTCGAAAATAAATCTGAAAAGCCCCAAAACATTCTTGACAAATGCTTCCAGTTGTGGTTTACTAGCATTAGTGTGATGAAAGCAACAATCAAATTTAGAAGAAAGCGAGGTAAAACAGGATGATTAAGTTGAGAAACACCATTGGAACACAGAAGAATTATGATCATTGCATTACCTCGATGGATTTTGTGCCGGAGCAGGCCCTTTGTGGACCCCATTGATCTCCGTCTGCCGAAGGGCGGATAGAAGGAACTGAATGGATGCACAGATACCCGTGGTAATCAGAAGCCACGGGTTTTTTGCGTTTTCAACCAGGATATAGATTTGCTGGGGTGTGCGTTAAATCAAAATTTCATCGAGAAATTAAAACTTGACTTAAGAAAGAAGGGGATTATTTGAAGAAATTAGGCAGATATATGCTGAAATACTGGTATGCGTATCTGTTCGCCATCATCTGTATGGTGGTGGCGATTGTGCTGGATATGCTCTACCCGATTATTACAAAAAGTATTGTGGATGATGTGATTGTGGACGGGCGGATGGAGCTGCTTACCGGGCTTCTGGCAGGAATCTTTGTGGTAGGCTTAGGCCGCTGCCTGGGCGGTTATTTTAAGGAGTATACCTTTGATGTGGTCAGCGCCAGGATCGGTGCGCATCTGCGGAAGGATTTATTTTCCCACGTCCAGGGGCTTTCCATGGATTATTTTGACGATACCAATACGGGTGAGCTGATGGCCCGCTTGAAGGATGATGTGGATTATATCTGGGGAGCCATCGGTTATGTGGGGATGCTGGTGATCGAGGTGGTGATCCATGTATCCATCGTTTTGTACTGTATGTTCCGTTTAAGCTGGAAGCTGGCTCTGATTCCCCTGGCGGTGATGGCCGTGATCGGAACCGTTGCCATTGTGATGGAGCGGAAGCTGGATAAGATTTACGAGGAGATCAGCGAGGAAAATGCGGTGCTGACCACCATCGCGGAGGAAAATCTGGCGGGGGTGCGTACCGTTAAGGCCTTCGCCCGGGAAAAATTTGAGATCCAGAAGTTTTTATCCCACAACAAGCGCTATTATGACCTGAACATCCGCCAGTCCAAGGTGCTGGTGCGCTACTATCCGGTATTTCAGTTTGTGGGGAAGCTGCTGCCGGTCTGCATGGTGATCCTTGGGGGCGCCATGGTGGTGGAAGGAGAGATGACCTTAGGGGCGCTGGTGGCTTTTGCCGAGTACTGCCGCAATATTGTCTGGCCCATGGAGATGCTGGGATGGCTGACCAATGATCTGTCCACAGCAATTGCGTCCTATAAGAAAATAGATAAGATTTACCGGGAAACCTCATCCATCCAGGAGGAGGCAGAGCCGGTGGTGCTTCCGAACGTGGCGGGCGGCGTCTCCTTTTCCCATGTGGATTTTTCACGGGGCGGCCAGAAGATCCTTAAGGATATCAGCTTCCAGTTGGCGCCGGGAGGGACTCTTGGGATTATGGGGGCCACCGGTTCCGGAAAAAGCTCCATCATCAACCTGCTGCAGCGTTTTTTCGAGGCGGAAAAGGGCCAGATCTGTCTGGACGGGGAGGATATCCGAAAGCTTTCCTTAAAGCAGCTTCGGGGCAGCATTTCCACGGTGATGCAGGATGTGTTCCTTTTTTCCGATACCATTGAGGAAAATATCAAGATGGGGAGGCGCAGGCAGATTGACCGTACGACCATGACCCAGGCGGCGGAGCTGGCCCACGCCAGAGGATTTATTGAAAAAATGAACGAACAGTACGATACGGTGATCGGAGAGCGCGGCGTTGGGCTTTCCGGCGGGCAGAAGCAGCGGATCAGCATCGCCAGGGCGATTGCCAAGCACAATCCGATCCTGGTGCTGGACGATTCCACCTCCGCCCTGGATATGGAGACGGAAGCCCAGATCCACGAGGCTTTGGAGGAATTAAAGGATACAACGAAAATTATCATTGGCCACCGGATTTCGGCGGTCCGCAGCGCAGACGAGATTATTTTTCTGGAAAATGGCGCTATTGCGGAGCGGGGAACCCACCAGGAGCTGATGGAGAAGAAGGGCCTGTATTATGAGACCTACAAGGCCCAATATGGGGAGGTGAGCGCATGGCAGTAGATTCTTACCGCCAGGACGAGCGGATCGAGAGCGCCGGCAGGGGAAAGACCCTGCGGCGGCTTTTGTCCTACCTGTTAAAGTATCGCCTGACGCTGGCAGGCGTGCTTGTGTGCATGGGCGTGACAGTGGCGGTTTCACTGATCAACCCGCTGATTATCGAGCATGCCATCGACGTCAACATTGCAGGCCGGGACTTTCACGGCCTTTATAAGCTGGCAATTTTTACAGTCATATTAAATATTATTTTTATCGTGATGGTGAAGATCCGGATGTATACCATGGCGAAGGTTACAAATAAGATACTTCTTGATATCCGCCAGGAGCTTTACGAGCACATCCAGACACTGTCCTTTTCCTTTTTTGACAGCCGGCCTACCGGGAAAATTCTGGCCCGGATCATTGGCGATGTGAATTCTTTGAAAAATGTACTGAGCAATACGGTGACCACGCTGATTCCGGATTTTATTACCATCTGCGGCGTGGTGGTGATCATGGTGGTCAAGGACTGGAAGCTGGCGCTGGCAGGCTTATCCAGCATTCCGCTGATGATCGTGGCGGTGTGGATCATCCAGACGAAGGCCCACAGCCGCTGGGGCATTTACCGCAAAAAAGCGTCTAACTTAAATGCGTATGTCCACGAGGATATTGCAGGGATGCATGTGGTGCAGAGCTTTACTGCGGAGGAGGAGACCAGGGAGATTTTTGGCAGCCTGGTAGACGAACATCAGAAGGCCTTTGGGGATGCGGTACGGGTGGCCGATATGTTTGGCTCAGCGGTGGATTTCTGCTGGGGCCTGGGGGCTATGATTTTGTATTGGGCCGGCATAAAGCTCATCGGCGCGGAGTATGTGTCGGTGGGAACCTTGGTGGTGTTTGGCACCTATATCAGTATGTTCTGGACACCGGTGATGAACCTGAGCAATTTTTATAACCAGGTGGTTACCAACATGGCGGCGGCGGAGCGGATTTTTGATATTCTGGACACGAAGCCGGATATCACTGACGATAATGACGTGGAGGAGCTTCCGGATATCCAGGGAAAGGTGGAATTTTCCCATGTGTCCTTCACCTACGACGAGGGAACGCCCGCGGAGACGAAGGTTTTGGACGATGTGTCCTTTACGGCCCGGCCAGGAGAGACCATCGCCCTGGTGGGCCCCACGGGAGCCGGAAAGACCACCATTGTCAATCTGATCAGCCGGTTTTATGACATCCAGAAAGGGAACATTTACATCGACGGCTACGATGTCCAGAAGGTGTCCATGAACAGCCTCAGAAGCCAGATGGGAGTCATGACCCAGGAGAACTTCATTTTTCAGGGGACGGTGCGGGAAAATATTGCCTACGGCAAGCTGAACGCCACCCAGGAGGAGATCGAGCGGGCGGCGAAGGCCGTCAATGCCCATGATTTTATTCTCAAGCTGGAAAAGGGCTACGATACGGAGCTGAAGGAGCGGGGAGCCGGACTCTCGATCGGCCAGCGGCAGTTAATTGCCTTTGCCAGAACCATGGTGAGCATGCCCCGGATCCTGATTCTGGACGAGGCCACCTCCAGCATCGATACCCACACGGAGATTCTGGTACAGCAGGGCATTGAGGCGCTGCTGAAGGGAAGGACCAGCTTTGTGATCGCCCACCGGCTGTCCACGATTCAGAAGGCGGACCGGATCTTTGTGATCGATCAGGGCGGGATTCTGGAGCAGGGGACGCCGAAGGAGTTGATGGAGCGGAAGGGATTTTATTATCAGCTTTATATGGCGCAGTTCCGGGGATAAGGAAGGGTTAGAAAATAAGTAATTGTCAGAAAAAGTGCACTTTTTGATGTTTTATTTGTCAGAAAAAGTGCACTTTTTATTTTTGGAACTGTCAAAAAAAGTGCAATTTCCAATGTTTCATTTGTCAAAAAAGGTGCATCTTTTCTTGACGAGAGGGTAGACTATAGATATAATGGAATTTAAGAAGAAAACGAGTGGCAGGTGTGGCATATGTTGAAACGGAAAATATACGATGAGCTTTTAACGTGGAAGAATAAGAAGAACAGGGAATGTCTGCTGGTCCAGGGAGCAAGGCAGATCGGGAAAACCTTTATCATTGAGGCCTTTGGAAAGGATCAGTATACGGATTACGTGTATCTGAATTTTTATCAGAATCCCGAATACAAGGAGATTTTTGAAGGCTCCCTGGAGGCTGCGGAGATTTATAAGAAGATTTCCCTGTATGTAAGGGAGGTTCATTTTACAGAACACGATACCTTGATTTTTCTTGACGAGATCCAGGACTGTCCCAATGCCAGGACGGCTTTGAAGTTTCTGGCAATGGACGACCGCTACGATGTGATTGCCTCCGGCTCCCTGCTTGGACTTCATTATAAGGAAATGATCTCGATTCCGGTAGGCTATGAGCGGACAATGGAAATGTACGCCCTGGATTTTGAAGAATTCCTTTGGGCGGTGGGCCGGACGCCGGAAGCAATTGATGCCCTGAAAGGTTATTTTGACCGGAAGGAAAAGATCGAGGATGGGATTCATCGGCAGTTTATGCAGCTTCTGCGGGAGTATCTGGTTGTGGGAGGGATGCCGGAGGCTGTCAATGTATTTTTGAAAACCAACAATTTCCAGGAGGTTTTTGGAACCCAGAAGAAGATTATGGAGAGCTATCGTGAGGATATCAAGCACTATGCTTCCTCCGCCATCCGGCAGAAAATCAGCGACTGCTACCTCTCCATCCCGAGGCAGCTTGCCAAGGAATACACAAAATTCCAGTATAAGGTCGTCAGCAAGGAAGGGAACGCGCGGCGATATGAAAACTGCCTGAACTGGCTGGTGGATGCAGGAATGATCAAGCTGTGCGTCAATGTCTCAACGCCCCAATTTCCCCTTGTGGCTTACGAGAAGCCCAACCAGTTTAAGGCCTATGTGACAGACATTGGTTTGCTGACCTCTCTTTACGGGTATGAAACCCAGGCAGCGCTTTTGAAGGATACGCTGGTGGGGCCGGTGAAGGGCGGAATTTACGAGAACCTGGTTTTTGATATGCTGATCAAACGGGGATTTACATTGAACTATTATAAAAATGACAACAACACCCAGGAGATCGAGTTCCTCTTTGCCAGGGAGGGGGCGGTGATCCCCGTGGAGGTGAAGGCGAAGCGGGGGGCCACGATTTCCCTGAACAATTTTATTGCGGAGTACGATCCGCCTGTCGCTTACAAGCTGGTGGCGGGGAATCTGGGCGTCTGTGATGGGAAGGTGACGCTGCCGCTGTATCTGGCCATGTTTCTTTGAAAGGGGAAGGATAGAGCTGCATTGAGGGCGGGAGGGCTCACTCCACCGTAAGCTCCAGCAGGAAGGTGCAGCCCCCGCCCGGGGTATCGGTAAGCCGGACACGCCCGCCCAGAAGCTGTGCCAGTTCCCGGGCCACGGACAGGCCCAGGCCGAAATGCTGCTTCTCCTTCCGGGAGCGGTCTGTCTGGTAAAAAGTATCGAACACACGTTCTTTCTCCGCTTCCGGAATGCCGGGTCCGTGATCGGCCACGGCGCAGACCAGCGCAGCTTTCTGCCGGGTGACAGAAAGGGTCACGGCAGTTCCTTTTGGCGCATAAGTCATGCCGTTATCCAGAAAAACCGACAAAATATGGGAAATCTGCTCCCCATCCCCGAAAACCGCAGGCAGGCTGTCCGCAGGAAGCTCCAGCTTCAGGTGAAGATTGCAGGAAACAAACAGCGGTTCATAGCGTTCATAGAGATTTAAGAGCAGGGTGTCCATATCCAGCCGCTCCCTGGTCAGGGACCAGGCATTGCTTTTGGCGGCGGCCAGAAGCAGCAGATCCTGTACCAGCCGGGACATGCGGGAGCATTCCGCCTTGATATTCCGGGCAAAATGCACGGGATCTCCGGAGCGGGCGCAGATGGCGTCGGCAGAAGCGCCGATCACCGCCAGGGGCGAGCGCAGCTCATGGGAGGCAGCGGCGATAAAGGCATGCTGCTTTTCTTCGTTGATACGGATGGGGGTTAAGGAGGCACCCACAAGACGCCAGTTGGCCAGGGCCAGCAGGAGGATCCCCACAGCGTCCGCCAGGAAAAACAGCAGATGCGTCCGGAAGAGCCTTTGGCTGCTTTCGGTTACATCCCGCAGGAGAATCAGGGAAAAAGAACTGTTTCTGGCAGAGACAATCAGGGCGCTGGCCTGGTAGGTATCCCCATAATCCCCGGCAACGGAAAAGAGGGAGCTTCTGGTCAGATCCGTGGAAACCGGCGGGAATGTCAGGTCGATCCCTTCCAGAAGCGCCTGTTGCCGGGCCCGTTCTATGAGTGTAGAGCGGTTTGTGGCGCCGGGGGAGCCTCCGGCATATAAGAGAGGCTGATTTTTTTCACAAATGTGGATGATCAGGCCGTTGGTCTGTTCCATGGAGGCCAGCCAGCTCTGGCTGATCCTGGAATCGTGCTGGAGCTTGTTGGTAATGGCCATCAGGTAGTTGCTAAACAAAGCCTCCTGCTGGCGGCGGTCCGCCTGGCCGAAAAACAGGGCCAGAATAATTACTACCGCCGTCAGGATGAGACCGGTGATCAGAGTGTAGAGAAGCGTTAATTTTTTACGCAGTTTTTGCAGCATATGCATGCCTCCCGGGAAGTGTTTTCAAAAGGGGCCTTTATTCCATCCGGTAGCCCAGGCCGTGAACCGTTTTGAGTTCCGCGCTGCTTTTCAGGGTTTTCAGGCGTTTTCGCAGGAAATGGATGTAGTTGTCCAGATTTCCATCCTCCACCATACAATCCGCGCCCCATACATGGGCCAGAAGCAGCTCCCGGGAAAGGGTTTTTCTGGGATTTTTTAAAAAATATTCAAAAAGGGCCGTTTCCTTCCGGGAAAGGGTCAGCTCCACATCCCTGCAGCGGATGAGATGCTCCCGGGTCTTAAGGGTCAGATCCAGAAAGGAGAGAACATCAGTTTCTTGAAGGCCGGGCGGACGCCGGGTGAGGGCACGGATACGGGCCAGAAGCTCCTTGATATCGTAAGGCTTTACCAGATAATCGTCGGCTCCGCAGTCCAGGCCCTCGATGCGGTCGTCGATCTGGTCCATGGCCGTAGCCAGAATTACCGGCGTCTGGATGCCGCTTCGCCGGATCATTTTTAAAATAGTAAGCCCGTCGAGGCCCGGCAGCATCCGGTCCAGAAGGATCAGGTCCACATTTTTCTGCATCACATAAAAAGGGGCGTCCGCACCGCTGCCACACAGGTCCACATCGTAGCCGGCCTGTGCAAGCTGCGCCATCAGGGCCTCGCAGAGAGCCGGGTCGTCTTCTATAATCAGTATTCGCATTATTTCACCTCATTCTGTGATATTGGGTGGGAAAAAGGGGATTTTCTAAGTTGTGCAATTTGCCAATATCAGTTATGAAAACCCCTTTTGACCACAACATTATCCTATTTTATAATCAATAAAACTTCATAAGACAAGTATAGCAGATAATTCTCTAAAAAATCTCTAGGAATTTGTGGGATTCTTAAAAGTTTTTTAGAGGTTTGTCTGGTAGGATGTTTTTATCAGCAGTGATCAGAATTATGGAGGTAAATAGTCATGAAAAAAGGAAAAAGAATCGCGGCCCTGGCCCTCGCCTTCTGCCTGGCGGCAGGGATCCTGGGCGGATGCGGCGGGAAGAACGAGAAAGAGCCGCAGACTCCGAAGGGAGTGGGAAAATATGTGGAGGAGGATGTGTCCCTTCCCT
This sequence comes from uncultured Lachnospiraceae bacterium, assembly GCA_949738465.1. GTDB lineage: Bacteria > Bacillota > Clostridia > Lachnospirales > Lachnospiraceae > 14-2. The sequence goes on along the minus strand of CATJBQ010000227.1, from coordinate 700 downwards.
TGAAAACGGGAGAGGAGCCCTGGTATTTATTAAAAAGGGCCGATGGTCAGTTGGAGGTCTATACCGTCGACGAGGAAGGCGGTTATGGGAGATACCTGTCGGCCGATGGAAAGGAATGGCAGGAGGGAGACGCCTCCTGGCTGGTGCTGGAGGAGGACTTTTATGTGATCGGGCTCACGGCAGGGGCCGACGGGAAGGATTATGCCCTGGTGACTGATGAAAATGGTAAAACATTTTTAAAAAAGGAGACAAAGGAGCTGGTGGAGCTGTCGGTGCAGGAGCAGGTGGAAGTGGACGACGATCTGGCGCAGATGCTGCTTCTTGGGAGCCATCTGCTGGTGATGGAGGACGGCAGCCCGGTTCTGTTTGCGGATGAGGAGGTCAAGATCTGCGACCCGGATGGCAGCAGGGTACGGCACAGCTTTTCCTATCGGAAACCGGATATCGCCTCCGGTTATCTGGCAGACGTGCAGGGGAAAAAACTGGCGCTTCCCAGTGAGGACGGATCGGGCTTTACGGTCTGGGATGTGGAGACCGAGAAGGAGGAATCCAGCATTTCCTATGGAGCCGAGGTGCGGACCGGGCGGGTGCTTCTGGAGGAAAATGGCGGGCTGTATTTCATGAATCCGGAGGGAATCCACCACATGAATCCCCAGGGGACCCTGGTGGAAACCCTGGTGGAGGGTGATTCTGCCGCCAT
>CATJBQ010000226.1 GCA_949738465.1 uncultured Lachnospiraceae bacterium | reverse complement strand
GGAGGTAAAAAACGATGAAAAAAACCAAAGAAGAACTGCAGGCCCTGGTCCAAAAAGCCACGGCCGGTGACAAAGATGCCCTGGAGGAGCTGATTACAGAGGTGCAGGATCTGGTATTCAACCTGTCCCTGCGGATGCTTGGCACCTTTCCCGATGCCCAGGACGCCACCCAGGATATTCTGCTGAAGCTGATAACCCATTTATCCTCATTCCGGGGAGAAAGTGCCTTTACAACCTGGGTATTCTCCATTGCGGTGAACCATCTGAAAAATTATAAGAAACATATGTTCGCCCATACTCCGCTGAGCTTTGAATTTTATGGAAATGACATTGAAAACGCAGACATTGCCAATGTACCGGATCTGACCCAGAACGTGGAGAAGGAACTGCTGGCGGAGGAGCTGAAAATGTCCTGCACCAACGTTATGCTGCAGTGCCTCGACGCCGAAAGCCGTTGCGTTTTCATCCTGGGAACCATGTTCCATCTTGACAGCCGCATTGCGGGAGAGCTTTTGGAAATGACCCCGGAGGCATACCGGCAGAAGCTTTCCAGAACGCGTCGGAAAATGGCGGATTTCCTTCAGCAATATTGCGGGGAATACGGCGGCGGCCAATGCCGCTGCAATAACCGGGTCAATTATGCCATACAGTGCCACCGGATCGATCCCGGAAGGCTGGATTATGCGGCGTCCCAAAAGATTCCCCTTGAGGCCATGCTGGAAGTCAAAAATGCCATGGAAGAAATCGACGATTTATCCCAGGATTTTTCCTTCTGCAAGCCCTACGAGGCCCCCGCACGCACCAGGCATCTGATCCGGGAATTTTTAGCTTCCACCCAGCTTTCTGTTGTCCAGAATGCCGGCAGCACACTTCCTACCCAGGAAAAATGAAAGGAGACAGACAATGATCGATACACCATTCCTCTTAGACTATCTGTCCCGGCTCAGTGCAAATAACAACCGGGAATGGTATCACGCCAAGAAAGACGATTACAAAAAAGCCAACGCTGCCTTTGAAGAACTTTTACAGGAACTGATCCTGCGGATCGGAACCTTCGACAGCAGCATTTTACAAAACGACCCGAAGGAGCTTACCTTCAAGCTGGTGCGGGACACCCGCTTCAGCCATGACAAATCCCCCTACAATCCTGCCTTCCGCGCCCATATTTCCTCCAGAGGAAAGCTGCCGGTCCCCGTGGGATATTATCTTATGATAAAGCCGGGCAACCAGTCCTTCCTGGGCGGCGGCCTGTTTGCGGATCTGTTCAAGGATGCCACCAGGATGATCCGGGACTACATATCCCAGAACGGGGCGGAGTGGGAGCGCATTCTCCATGATCCGGCCTTTGAAACGCATTTTACCGTGCAGGGAACCGCATTGAAAAATGTGCCGGCCGGCTACGACAAGGAACACCCCCAGGCCGGGTACCTGAAATACAAAAGCTGGTACCTGGAATACCCCCTGGGGGATGAGGAGCTTCTGGATGCGGACGCGTTTCTTACAAAGGCATCCGGAATTTTTCAGCTTATGAAGCCCTTCAACGACTATCTCAACCGGGCGCTTGCCGGCTTTGAGATGCCGGCCAGACCCCGCTGAAACTACTTTTAAATACTAACGCGGCAGCACTCCACAATGGTGAGCTCCGTCCGCTGCTGCCCCGTCTCCCCCTGCACACAGACAATCTCCGGCAGAATGGGAAGATTGGAAAAGTCACCGGACAGACATTGGGAGAGCTGCTGCCTGCGGTAGATTACCCGGTCGTTGATCCATACGGAAATGTAGTCCGGCCCCGACTCGATACAGACCTGATAAGGCACACCTGCCTGCTGCTTTGCATAAATCCAGGTACTCTCCGCATCCTCATCGGCGATCACGCTCCGTTTCTGATCCACCAGGCAGGTGTAAGCCCCGTTTGTATACAATCCGATCTTTTTTTCTCCATTGCCTCTGATATAAATCACCGGAAAGCAATCCGCAGATTGCGGATGATGGACGGTCACATCCACCTTCAGCCGACAGGTATCTCCATCCCTCAAAAACGGTTCAATCCGGTAAACCGTCTCCCCTAAAGCCGTCTCCACAAACGGCTGCTTCTGCTTTTGCAGGACTCCGTTCCGGCTGACCATAAGTCCCTTCTCCTCCTTTTTCCAAACGGCGCCGGTCAGATCCTCCACCTCAAAATGATAAAATCCTGTTTTGGAATTCTCCGATACCAGGCTGATCACGCCGCCGTCGCCGGAAGAATCCTTCCAGCTTAAGAGAGGCTCATCCTCCGCAAACAGATATGCCGCATACGCTCCCTCCCGGACGGTTACAGTCAGATAAACCGATGAAACCTTCTCCCCCAGCGCAGCCGACGCCATCCGCTTTCCGCCTTTTGCAAAAAACAATGTTCCCCTATGATCCAGGGCTGCCAGCACACCGCCGTTTTGAGGCTCCACATCATGGGCCGCTCCAAACAGAATCCCGCCGTAAGCTTCTTTTTCCGCCTCCAGGGGCGCTAACGCAATCCGTCCGGATACCCTTGCGCTGGTATAAGCCGTCCCCTTGATGTCAGCCATGACAAGCTCTCCGGTATCCACAACCAATCCCCCGTTCTTTTCCCGCATATGCTGCGCCCAGGGGCTTACGGGCTCCATCCAGCGGGACTGTGTATCCAGAATCATATAATTGTTCACATGGCCGCAGGCATTTTCAAAATAAAATCCCAGATATCCCCTCTTTCTGGTAATTCCCGGGACGACGGCCAGCAATTCGTTCTCCTGGCCCCCATACAGGTACAGCTTCTGGCCCTTACGGATCACATTCAGCTTCAGGCCGAATCTGCCCACCGGCGCCGGAAACGGCTCCAGCAGGGTCTGTCCCTGGTACATTAAAGAAAGCCGCCCGCTCCTGTCCAGGGAAAGGAGATAACCGTCCCCCAAATCTTCCCCGATCCTTGTACGAAGCAGGGATATGCCTGCGCTCCCCGCTCCTTCTGTGAGCAGCAGCGTACCTTGTATGGCAAAATCCCCGTAGGTCCGGTTCGCCACCATAAGCTGTGACAAGCCTTCCAGAACGGTCCTGCGGATTCCTCCCAGGGCATATTCCCACTGGCCGGCATCCCCGATTATTTCATACTGCTCCAATACGGAAGCTGCCGTTCCCTCCGCTGCCCTCCCCGGCAGGTCTGCTTCCGTTCCCGGCGTTACCGGCGTATTGACGGAGCCTTTCTTATGAATGCTGTCCCCAAAGCAGGCATAGGAAAATTCCGCTTTGGCGCCCTTTTCACAGAGAAGCCCCGCCCTGGCTGCGCTTAAATTCGCCGGAAGATAGGAGGAAAATCCCTTCCACTGTCCGTCCTGGAAATACACCGCCGTATAGACGGCTCCGATCCGCTGGAGCTGCAGCCCCAGGGAACCGGAGAAATCTCCCTCCACCTGCTCACAGGAAAGCAGACGGCCTCCTTTCAGGTACCCGAAAACCAGGCGGTCCCCCTCTCGGGTATCCCGCACAAGGGCAACCCCATTCTGATCGTCGCTGTAGCTAACTACGCCCGCGAATCCGCCCTTTACAGCCTCCAGGCTTGTCTGGAAGGTGAAATCCGACGGCTGCTCCTCACTTAACAGCAGGGAAAGCTCCTCCGCCTCCACAGTCAGCGTCCCCGCATCCACCCGGCACGCGCCCCGCATCTTCTCCGTGGAGAACAGCCTGCCCAGACGGCCGTTCAAACATTCTTCCGCCAGGATCCGCCCATCCTGCCCGGCCTTTACGCCAGAGAGCGCCACCCGATCTCCCCACAGGGCCAGTCCGCCGTAAAGCTGTCCCCGATGCTCCAGCACAATCCCGGTATCAAAAACCGCCGCTCCATCGACCCACACATTTGCCCGGCTGTCCGCACCGATGCCCAGCCGTACTTTTCCGGTTTCCGGAAGCTCCCTTTTTCCAAGCAGACGGCCCGCTCCGTCATAAACCGCAAGGCTATCCTCCACGAATGCAGCGAAAATCCGGCTGGCTGCCAGGTTCTCTGCCAGCACCAGCGCGCCGCCTGCCGCCGCCGTCTCTCCCGGCTCCGACGCACCTGCCGCCGCCTCTGACAACACCAGCGCACCGCCTGCCGCTTCCCTTCGGATGTCGGCCTCAATATATCCGCAGCCAAATAAGGGCGTTGCCGCCGCCGGCTCCTTTGGCGCTGCCTCCGGCCCGCTGCCGGCTTCCTCCTTCCGGCAAAGCACATAACCGTTTTCCTCCGGCATTGTCACCTCAACCAAACGCCTCCCGAAAGAGAGCTGCATCCTTCCGCGGTAATTTCCGGCATCCCCGGTTACAAGAACGCTGCCTCCGGCCGGAACGGTTACCAGCGCCCTGCCATCTTCCACCACATAACGCTGCCCCGTCAGATAATCCGTTACCACGCTGCCGTCGCAAAGATTGTACTGCCCAAGCTCAAGTAAAACCGTCTGATCATACTCCCGCTGGTTCAGCATCGTTACCACCGTGCCAGTTTCATCCCAGCGGCCGAATACCGTCATCTGCCGCTCATCATCCAGAAGGCCGATGCCAAAAACGCCGTCCTTTAACGCCGTATAGCCCTTGCGCAGCTCACACAAGGCTTTTACAAGCATACGGATCTCGTAATTCCATTCTCCCCGGTTCCAGTTACAGCTATTTCTGGAGGAAGGGTTCCCCTCCTTCCCGGCGCCGTTTTCCGCTCCAAAATAAATTACCGGAGAGCCCAGAAAGGTCATCTGCAAAAGCAGGACACATTTCATCCGGTATTTCTCTGTCTCATAATCCCCAAGAATCCGTTTTGTATCGTGATTCTCATAATTGTTGTACATACACAGCATCACAGGCCGGGGAAGCTTCGCCATCTTGTAGAGCCGGTCCGCCAGCCAGCTCTGGTCATACTGTCCGCCCTGGAACCACAGAAGGGCGGTGAAGATGAAAAAACTGTTCTGGGCGGCATCCCAATTTCCTGATAAAATCATTTCCTTGGAAAAATCCTCCCCCACCAGCAAAACCTCCGGCAAAACCCCTTTGGTCTCCCGGCGGATCTCCGCGCCTATTTTTGTCAGGCTGGTATCCGTCCCGGCATAGGAATTGATGGCGTCAAACCGCCATCCGTCGGCGCAATACGGCGGCCTTAAATACCGCTTCAGCACAGCCTCCTCCCCACGCCAGAAAAGCTCTCTGGCCTTGTCGCTTCCCAGGTCATTTTCGATCCCGCCCCATTTATGTACATAGGAAACCGGCCATTTTTCAAACCGGAACAGATCAGAGTAGTTGCTGTCCTGGCTCTGGAACGCCCCCGGCAGCGGCTGATGTCCGTTTTCGTTGGTGAAAATGGAATTTGCCTGGGAGTAGGAAAACACTGCGTCGATCATCACCGGCATCCCTTGCTCGTGAATTTTTTCACAAAGCGTGACAAAATCCTCCTCGTTGCCGTAATTGGGCGAGATCTCGTAATAATTGTTGGGCCCGTACCCGGCCTGGGAATCGCTGGTCCACATGGGATTGATGTAAACGGCCTCCGCCCCCAGCTCCTTGATGTAATCGATCCTGGAAATGATTCCCTGGATATCGCCGCCGTAATATTCCAAAAGCCCCTGGAGGGTGCTTCCCCAGGGCACGGTTTTTTTCAGCCGCGTCTCTGCCATATCGTTCAAAACGTCGCCGTTGTAAAAGGAATCCGGCATCACGGAATACCAGATAATCCCCTTGGCCCAATCCGGTGTGTTAAGCCCCGGGATTACCGAAAAGCAGTCACTTAAAACCGGTTCTTCTTCCGCGGCCCCTTCCGCACCGTAATACAAGATCTTCTGGGCTCCGCCTCCTGCTGTGCCTGCCTCCCTATACAGAAGCTTCTGCTCTCCGTCTCCTGCTGTGCCTGCCTCCCTTGCCATAAACCGGTAATGGTACCGCTCTGCCATGGACGGAATCTGGCCTTCCCAGAACTCATAAGTTCCGGTGGCGTCCGCCGCCCCCCGCTCCATGGGAATTTCCTTCCAACAGCTTCCATCCGCCGAGTACTGAACCCAAGCCTCCCCAATCCTTCCCCTCGCTGCCCGCAGCCGCAGGGTCACGCCCTCCTGTGCCGTGGGTTCCAACGGGCTCATATATCCCCTTCCCTGGTCATGAAAAATCTCCAAACTCATACCTTATCTCCTTCATGTAAATTTGTTTTTTTTCACTATATCAACTTTACACAACGATGAAAATGGATAATTTCCCTGACTTTATCCGAAAATAGCAGATTCTTCTTACCTGACCGTTTCCCCAGATATGGGAATGCCACGCTTCCGCTTTCCCTACACCGCGGCCCCTCTCTGTGCCAGCCTCTGCCGAAGCTGCTTTCCGTCCAGATCCCCCGCGGCGCAGCCCGCCTTACAGACCATGGCCGCCGCCAGCCCTGCAGCCTCCCCCAGGCAGGCGCAGATGGGCATAATCCGCACCGCGGCCTGGGCCTCGTGATCCGCCGAAATACAGCGGCCCGCCACCAGCAGGTTATCCAGCTCCCTTGGTATGAGGCACCGGTAAGGAATCCGGTAAAACTCCCCGGGCTTGAAATAATAAAGGGCTGTCCCCGTCCCCGCCGGGTTATGGATATCGATCTCATAATTCCCCAGGGCAACCGTATCCTCGAAATCCGTTCCATTTTTTAATTCCTCCGCCGTCAGGATGTGCTCGCCCTTTAATTTCCGGCTTTCCCGCACACCAATCTCACAGGCGACGGAAACGATCATGCTGTGTGCAAAGGCCTTGAAATGCTCCTTTAAAAACCGCACCATCTCATATACCTGGCTGCGTCCTTCCATCTCCGCACGGCTTACATCCAGCGGATCTGTGGGATCATGGCGGATTACCCGGGTGGTATTGAAATGGAGAATCCCCTCGCCCATCCCCGGAAATACCAGAATATTTTCCCTGGGATTTTTCAGCTTCCCTTCCTTCTGGTATTCCTGATACAGCCGCTGCATCTCCTCCCGCTCCTGATAAAAGCTCTCCATATCCACATTGGCCATGCGGAAGCAGGTGGTCATGGGCTGGCAGAGTCCGTCGCTCTCACGCCCCAGTTGATAGTCGCAGCCAGCCAGGCAGAACAGGTTTCCGTCTCCGGTACAGTCAATAAAAAAATCCGCCTCCACCTTCAGGAGAGCGGATTTTGCTGCCAGTTCCACAGACCGGAGCCTGCGTCCCTCCGCCTCCACAGTACACACCGTTGCGTGGAACAGCACCGAAACCCCCGCCTCCAGAATCATGTCGTCCAGAGCCAGCTTCATATACTCCGGCTCCAGATCCAGGGTATCGTTTCCGGACTTTTCCATCTGCCGTCTGCGCATCTCCGTAAAAATCCCTGCGGAAAGAAATCTGCGTCCGCCCTTCGCATCCGTCTCCCAGTATTTCATAAAGGGATATACCAGATTGTTGGCAATCGCCCCGCCCAGGCAGCCGGACCGCTCCACCAGCAGTACCTCCATCCCCTCCCTTGCGGCGCTGACTGCCGCTGCCACTCCGGACAGGCCCCCGCCTGCCACAACTATATTATAACGCTTCATTTCGTTCTCCTTTTCTCGTGTCTGCATACTCTCTGTGCTCATCCAATCAATACCCGTTTTCCTTCAAAGGCAAAGCCGTAGTGGCGGATCTGCTTCTCCTCTATCCCCTGGGCAATCAGTTCGCTGTCATACTGCTTTTCCTGAATCTGCTTTAACGCCTCCTGCACCGTTTCTTCCAACGTAGACTCATCCTCCGGATCGTGCACCTTGAACTCCAGCACATAGGCCGGATCCTCTTTTTTACAGGGCACAAGCATCACATCGTACCTCCCAAAACCGCTCTCCCGGTTGGAGGTCAGGCGGTACCTCCCCGCCAGTTCCACCATCAGTCCAAGGACAAATCCGTGATAGAAGCGTTCTGGTTCTGTTTTAGACGATGACCTTCTGCCGGTATCAAAGTAGCTGAAGGTCTCCAGCGCCACCTCATTCATATACCGGTTCATGGCTTTCACATCCCCCAGAAGCAGCGCCTTAATGAAATCGTTGTAGGGCACATCCTCCCCGCTGAACCAGTCCCGGATCATGTTCTCAAACACCAGCTCCACTTCCCAGTTGGTCAGTTCCAGGCGATAGATAAATCTTCTGGTTTCCTGGGAAAACCACCTTTCCACTACTTTCAGATATCCGCTGGCCAGAAGCAGACTCCAAACTGCCCCGTATTTCTTTGGAAGCTGGTCAAACACAATCTCCTCGTCGATCTCCGTCTCCAGAGCCACTCCCTTCAATAAGTCCTCCATAATCGTCTTGGTCTGGACATTTCCCTGCCGGATCAACAGGCTTACCAGACTGTTAGAACTGCTGTTCGCCCAATAAGCCCCTACTTTTCTTTTATCAAGAAAATTGATAATCGACCATGGATTATAAATATCTCTTTTCTTTCCAAAAGTGAACCCATCATACCATTGCTTTACCTGCTCCTTTTCATCTGACATAGAAAATTCTTCCAATGCCTCAAACACTTCTTTTTCCGTAAACCCAAAGCAATCTGCATATTTCTCAGAAGTAGTAGTTACCACTTCAAGATTGTTCAGATCAGAAAAAATGGATTCCCTGCTGACCCCCGTAATACCCGTCATAATTGCCCGCTCCATATAAGGATTCGTCTTAAAGGCCGCATTGAACATACTGCGGATAAACTGCACCAGTTCTTTCCAGTATCCCTGGACATACGCCTC
>CATJBQ010000225.1 GCA_949738465.1 uncultured Lachnospiraceae bacterium | reverse complement strand
TCTTCCTGGCAGGAAAGCTGCAGCAGACGGGGCTGATGGGGCCCATTGCCGTGGCGGCTTATTCCTACATGGCGCTGGTGCCCATCATCCAGCCGCCCATCATGAAGCTTCTGACCACGAAGAAGGAGCGCCAGATCCGGATGCAGCTTCTTCGGCCGGTGTCCAAGCTGGAGCGTGTGCTGTTCCCCATCGTGGTTACGGTTGTGGTGGTACTGGTGCTTCCTACCACGGCGCCCCTGGTTGGTATGCTGATGCTGGGCAACCTGTTCCGTGAGAGCGGCGTGGTCCGCCAGTTGACGGAGACGGCGTCCAATGCATTGATGTACATCGTCGTGATTCTGCTGGGGACCAGCGTAGGCGCAACCACCAGTGCGGAGGCATTTCTGAACTGGCAGACGATTCTGATCTTCGTTCTGGGTCTGGTTGCCTTTGCCTTCGGAACGGCCGCAGGCGTGCTTTTCGGCAAGCTGATGTGCAAGCTTACCCACGGCCAGGTGAACCCGCTGATCGGTGCGGCCGGCGTGTCGGCAGTGCCCATGGCGGCCAGAGTGGCCCAGAAGGTGGGTGCGGAGGAGGATCCCACCAACTTCCTGCTGATGCATGCCATGGGGCCCAATGTGGCGGGCGTGATCGGAACAGCCGTGGCAGCCGGAACCTTTATGGCTATTTTTGGAATATAAGATTCCAGGGTTCCCAGAGGGGTTCCTGGAATATAAGATTCCAGGGTTCCCAGAGGGGTTCCTGGAATTATAGAAGGAGGAAAACATGTCTGATATTGTAAAAAAACCGGTAAAAATTACAGAAACGGTTCTGCGTGACGCGCATCAGTCCCTGATCGCTACCCGGATGACGACGGAGCAGATGCTGCCGATTATAGAGAAGATGGACCGGGTGGGCTACCATTCCGTGGAGTGCTGGGGTGGCGCTACCTTTGACGCTTCCCTGCGTTTTTTGAAGGAGGATCCCTGGGACCGCTTAAGAAAGCTTAAGGACGGCTTTAAGAACACGAAGCTGCAGATGCTGTTCCGCGGCCAGAATATCTTAGGCTACCGCCATTATGCCGACGACGTGGTGGAGTATTTTGTGCAGAAGTCCATCGCCAACGGTATTGATATTATCCGGATCTTCGACTGCCTCAACGATATCCGCAACCTGGAGACGGCAGTGAAGGCCGCCATCAAGGAGCAGGGCCATGCCCAGGTGGCGCTGTCCTACACCCTGGGCGACGCCTATACCCTGGATTACTGGATGGATATCGCGAAGCGCGTGGAGGACATGGGGGCCCATTCCCTGTGTATCAAGGATATGGCCGGGCTTCTTGTGCCTTATAAGGCCCAGGAGCTTCTGGACGCCTTAAAGAGCGCTACCAGTATTCCGGTCCAGCTTCATACCCACTATACCAGCGGCGTGGCCAGCATGACCTACTTAAAGGCCGTGGAGCATGGCTGTGACGTGATCGATACGGCTATTTCACCCTTTGCCTTAGGGACCAGCCAGCCGGCCACCGAGGTGATGGCGGAGACCTTTAAGGGCACGCCCTACGATCCGGGCTTTGACCAGAACCTGCTGGCAGAGATCGCCGACTATTTCCGGCCCCTGCGGGAGGAGGCTTTAGACAGCGGACTTATGAACGCCAAGGTGCTGGGCGTGAACATTAAGACCTTAATGTACCAGGTGCCGGGCGGGATGCTTTCCAATATGATTTCCCAGTTGAAGGAGCAGAACGCGGAGGATAAGTATGAGGAAGTATTAAAGGAGATCCCAAGGGTGCGCCAGGATCTGGGCGAGCCGCCCCTGGTAACGCCCTCCAGCCAGATTGTGGGAACCCAGGCGGTCTTTAACGTGCTGATGGGCGAACGCTACAAGGTGGCGACCAAGGAGACCAAGGCAATCTTACGGGGCGAGTACGGCCAGACCGTGAAGCCCTTCAACCCGGAGGTTGTGAAGAAGGTTATCGGCGATACGACGGTGATTACCTGCCGTCCGGCAGATCTCTTAGAGCCGGAGCTTGATAAAATCGAGGCCGAGATGGCCCAGTGGAAGGAGCAGGACGAGGACGTGCTTTCCTATGCGCTGTTCCCCCAGGTGGCGACGGAATTTTTCAAATACCGTCAGGCCCAGAAGACCAGGGTGGACGCCGCTGTGGCGGATCCGGAGACCGGTTCCTATCCGGTATAAAATGATGACTGGCGACAAAGCTGTCCTTTGGGGACGGCTTTGTTGTATTTTTTGAAAGAAATTCAATTATTTGAATTATTCTTACAAATTTACTTGCAAAATCCAGATATTTTTTTTATACTTTTCCTTAGAGTGAAAAACAAGTAGGAATGGGGGCAGCTATGAGTAACACCAATGAACTGATCAACCGGATCAACGACCGGTACGGCAGTCTCAGTAAAGGGCAGAAGTGCCTGGCCAATTACATTACGGACAATTACGATAAAGCGGTGTTTCTGACAGCGGCAAGGATGGGACAGGTGGTGGGCGTCAGCGAATCCACGGTGGTGCGTTTTGCCACCCATCTGGGCTATAAGGGCTACCCGGAATTTCAGAAGGCGCTGGAGGAGCTGGTGCGCAACAAGCTCAATTCCATCCAGCGGATGGAGGTCACCTACGGCCGGATCAGCCAGTCTAAGATCTTAGACACGGTGCTTTCCTCTGATGCGGAAAAGATTAAAAAGACCATGGAGGAGATTGACCAGACGGCCTTTGAACTGGCGGTAGACACCATTTTGCATGCGAAGCATATTTATATAGTAGGGATCAGAAGCTGCGCCCCTTTAGCCAGCTTTCTGGCCTTCTATTGCAATCTGATGTTTGAAAATGTACATCTGCTGCATACCAACAGCGCCAGCGAGCTCTTTGAGCAGATGGTGCGCATCAGCAGCGAGGATGTGATTATCGGCATCAGCTTCCCGCGGTATTCCATGCGTACCTTAAAGGCCATGGAGTTTGCCAACAACCGCAGCGCCAAGGTGATTACCCTGACAGACAGCATTCACTCACCGATGAACCTGTATTCCTCCTGCAACCTGATTGCCAGCAGCGACATGGCTTCCATTGTGGATTCCCTGGTGGCCCCCTTAAGCGTGATTAACGCGCTGATCGTGGCCCTCTGCATGAAAAAGCAGTCCCAGGTTGCCGAGACGCTGGAGATGCTGGAGGACATCTGGGACGAATACCAGGTCTATGAGAGTGATGAGATCAACCACATCGACGATTCTCTGAAAATGCGTTATGCGAGGCTGGATAAATAAATGAAGCATGTGATTGTCGTTGGCGGCGGAGCCGCCGGAATGATGGCGGCCTTGCGCTGCGCCCAGCAGGGCTGTCAGGTGGAGCTGATAGAGAAAAACGAGAAGCTTGGGAAGAAGATTTACATTACGGGAAAGGGACGCTGCAATTTTACCAACGCCTGCGGAACACAGGAGCTGTTCGATGCCGTGGTGCGCAATCCCAAGTTTTTATACAGCGCCTTTTATACCTTTTCCAATTTTCAGACCATCGAATTTTTTAAAGAAAACGGAATGGCGGTGAAGATCGGGCGGGGGAACCGGGCCTTCCCGGCCACGGATCATGCATCGGACGTGACGGCGGTTCTTACCCGTGGCTTGAAAAAATGGGGCGTCAAGGTGTCCCTCAACACCAGAGTGCAGCGGATCCTAAGCCGGGAGGGCAGGGTGACGGGCGCAGAGCTTTCCGATGGCGGGAGCGTTTCGGCCGATGCGGTGATAATCGCTACCGGGGGCCTTTCCTACCCCTCCACCGGCTCCACCGGGGACGGTTACCGGTTTGCCGGGGAACTGGGGCATACCGTAACAGAATGCGGCCCGGCCCTGGTTCCCTTTGAGGCGGCGGAAGGCTGGGTGAAGGAGCTTTCGGGCCTTTCCTTACGCAATGTATCTGTCTGCATCACAGGAGAGGGAAAACGGCGCTATGAGGGCTTTGGCGAGATGCTGTTTACCCATTTCGGGGTCAGCGGCCCGCTGCTTTTAACCGCCAGCAGCCTTCTAGGGAAGGCGGCAGAAGGGCCCCTTTCCATGACCATCGATTTAAAGCCGGCGCTGACGGAGGAGCAGCTTGACCAGCGGATCCTCAGGGAGTTCCAAAAGGCCCCCAACAAGGCGTTGAAAAACGTGGCCGGCAGTCTGTATCCGGCAAAGCTGTCGCCGGTGATGCTTTCCCTCAGTGGAATTCTGGGGGAGAAGAAGGTCAATTCCGTTACGAAAAAGGAACGGCAGCGCCTGGTGGAGCTGACCAAGGCATTGCCCTTGACCCTGACGGGCCTGCGGGGATTTTCCGAGGCGGTCGTTACCAGGGGCGGCGTGTCGGTGAAGGAGGTGGATCCTTCCACCATGGAATCGAGATTAGTAAAAGGACTTTACTTTGTCGGGGAGGTTCTGGACACAGACGCCCTGACGGGAGGCTATAATCTGCAGATTGCCTGGTCTACCGGGTATCTGGCGGGAGAGAGTGTTGGAAACAGAAGCAAAGGAGAATGATATGGGATTTAACATTGCGATAGACGGACCGGCAGGGGCCGGAAAAAGTACCATTGCAAAGCGTGTGGCCAGAGAACTCGGGCTGATCTATGTGGATACCGGCGCCATGTACAGGGCTATGGCCCTTGCCTGTCTGAAAAAGGGCGTGGATGTTACGGATGAGAAGGCGGTGGAGGATGCGGTGGAAAAGATCGTCGTATCCATTTCCTACAAAGACGGGGAGCAGCAGATCCTGCTGGACCAGGAGAATGTGACAGGGCTGATCCGTGCGGAGGAGGTGGGCAATACCGCCTCAAGGACCAGCGCGTATCCCGCGGTGCGCGCAAAGCTTCTGAGCCTTCAGCAGGAGCTGGCCAGGCGGGCGGATGTCATAATGGACGGAAGGGATATCGGCACCTGCGTGCTGCCGGACGCCCCCTTAAAGATCTATCTGACGGCCAGCGTGGAGACCAGGGGCATGCGGCGTTACCAGGAGCTGACGGAAAAAGGCGTTCCCTGTGATTTCCGGGAGATCTGCCGGGACATCCAGGAGCGGGACGCACGGGACATGAACCGGGACATCGCGCCTCTGCGCCAGGATGCGGATGCTGTTCTGGTGGATAGCTCCGAAATGACCATCCAGGAGGTTACCGATACCATCACAGCCCTGGCAGAGGAGAGACGGCAGTCGTGGAAGTGAGAGTGGCAAAGAGCGCCGGCTTCTGCTTCGGCGTCAGGCGGGCGGTGAACACCGTTTATGAACAGGCAGGGCAGCAGAAGAAGGTCTACACCTACGGACCCATCATCCACAATGAGGAAGTGGTGCGGGATCTGGCCGCCCGGGGCGTTGTGGTGATCGAAGATAAGGAGGCGCTTGCGGGATGCCGGGACGGGACGGTGGTGATAAGGTCCCACGGCGTGGCCAGAGAGATCTACCAGCTTCTGGAGGAACAGCAGATTGATTACGTGGACGCCACCTGCCCCTTCGTACAGAAAATCCACCGCCTGGTGGAGCAATATACCCGGGAGGGGTATCATATCGTTGTCATCGGAAATAATTCCCATCCCGAGGTGGAGGGAATCTGCGGCTGGGGGGACGAGGAGGCCACAACCGTGATTTCCGGCCCTTCCGGGGCGGAAAGTTTCCGGGCTCCGGAGGGAAAAAAGGTCTGTGTCGTAGCCCAAACGACATTTAACTACAAGAAATTTAAAGAACTAGTTGAAATTATAGAAAAAAAAGGTTATGATATAATTGTTTTAAATACGATTTGCAATGCCACACAGGAGAGACAGACGGAAGCACGGGAGCTTTCCGCGCAGATGGATGCCATGATTGTGATTGGCGGACGGACAAGTTCCAACACGCAAAAGCTATTTGAAATATGCAAAGGTGAATGTGCAAATACTTACTATATACAAACACTCAATGATCTTGATGTGTCAAAACTGCAATCCAATCGCAGCGTAGGTATTACAGCAGGGGCATCAACGCCAAATAATATTATTGAGGAGGTTCAAAAAAATGTCAGAAATGAGTTTTGAACAAATGCTGGATGAATCATTTAAAACTATTAGGAATGGGGAAGTGGTCGATGGTACTGTCATCGGTGTCAAGCCGGATGAGATTATCCTGAATATCGGTTATAAGGCCGACGGAATCATCACTCGGAATGAATATACAAACGAGTCCAATGTTGATCTGACTACTGTTGTCTCTGTGGGAGACACCATGGAAGCAAAGGTTTTAAAGGTGAACGACGGCGAGGGGCAGGTTCTTCTGTCCTACAGACGCCTTGCGGCAGAGAAAGGCAGCAAGAGGCTGGAGGAGGCTTTCAACAACCAGGAGATCTTAAGCGCTACCGTAACACAGGTGCTGGAGGGCGGCTTAAGCGTGGTGATCGACGAGACCCGGGTATTTATTCCCGCAAGCCTGGTGTCCGACACCTATGAGAAGGATCTGACCAAGTATGACGGGCAGGAGATTGATTTTGTCATCACCGAGTTCAATCCCAG
>CATJBQ010000224.1 GCA_949738465.1 uncultured Lachnospiraceae bacterium | reverse complement strand
TGATCCGCAGGGAGACGGAGCACGCCCAGGCCGGAAAGAGCGCCTTTATAAAGGCAAAGATGAATTCCCTCTGCGATAAGGAGATCATTGCCGCCCTCTATGAGGCTGCGTCCGCGGGCGTGGAGGTTTCCCTGGTGGTGCGGGGCATCTGCTGCCTGAAGGTGGGGATTCCCGGGATCAGTGAGCAGATTACGGTCCATTCCATTGTGGGGAATTTCCTGGAGCACAGCCGGATTTTCTATTTCCACAACGACGGCCAGGAGGAGATCTATATGGGAAGCGCCGACTGGATGCCCCGGAATTTAGACCGCCGGGTGGAGATTTTATTCCCGGTGGAGGACGAAGGGCTGATGGAGCAGGTGAAGCATATCCTGAAGGTGCAGCTTGAGGACAACGTGAAGGCCCATGTCCTTCTGTCGGACGGAACCTATGAAAAGATCGATAAGCGGGGGAAGAAGCTTGTAAATTCCCAGGAGCAGTTCTGCCAGGAGGCCAAAGCGGCCACGCCGAAGCAGGCCAACGCGTACCAGGAACGTGTGTTCATCCCCATGGAGACGGAGGAATAGAATGAAAAAGATTCTGTTTACGGATCTGGACGGGACGCTTCTGGATGAGAGGAAGGCGGTGTCTTCCGGCAACCGGCGGGCCGTCGACGATCTTCTTGCAGCCGGGAATTACTTTGTAATCGCCACCGGACGGCCGGTGGCCAGCGCTCTGGATGTGGCCCGGGCCCTTAAGCTTGACCGGCCGGGCTGCTACCTGGTGGCCTGCAACGGAGGCGCTTTGTATGAAATTGCGGGAGAGCGCCTGTTAAAGCAGCAAACTCTTCCGCTCCCCTATGTCTCATATTTGTTTGAGGAGGCGCGGGGATCGGGGCTGCACATCCAGACCTACCAGGACGGCCTGATCCTTGCGGAGCGCTCCACCCGGGAGCTTGCGGATTACGTGGAAAAATCGACGCTGAAGGCACGGGTGGTACCGGATGTTCCGAAGGCGCTCATGGAGGAACCCCATAAGGTGCTGCTGTCCAGTCTGGACGACGAGGAAGCGCTGATTCGTTTCCAGCAGCAGCACCGGGAGTGGGAGAGGGGGAAGTGCAACAGCTTCTTTTCCAGCCGGGAGTACCTGGAGTACTGCCCGGCCGGGGTA
The DNA here is from genome assembly GCA_949738465.1 of uncultured Lachnospiraceae bacterium. Taxonomy (GTDB): domain Bacteria; phylum Bacillota; class Clostridia; order Lachnospirales; family Lachnospiraceae; genus 14-2. The sequence goes on along the minus strand of CATJBQ010000224.1, from coordinate 28,036 downwards.
GATAAGGGGGCCGGGATCCGCCAGATGGCAGAGCTTCTGGGCGTACCCCTTTCGGATACCTGGGCGGCCGGGGATGAGCGCAACGATATCCCCATGCTCTTAGCTGCCGGGACGGGGGTTGCCATGGCCAACGGCCATCCGGACGCCAGGGCCGCCGCCGCTTACGTGACAAAGCGGGACAACGACCATGACGGGATCGCGGAGGTTGTGGAGGTGTTTGGGCTGGACCGTTAGGGATATAGGAAATTTTTTGTAAAAAACCTCTTGACGAAAAAAAAAACCTGTGTTATAGTGTATAAGTTGTTAGAAACAAGTAGAGTATCCACTCTCACCCTGGCGCAATTGCGCGACCAGTGGTCCATATCACAACAGGTTTGAATGTGGATAGTCTGCCTATCCACTTTTTTATTTTGGAGGTGCAAGACCATTAGCGATTTAATGATTAATGAACAAATCAAAGACAGAGAAGTTCGTGTGGTAAGCGAGAGCGGTGAGCAGCTTGGTATTATGTCATCCCGGGACGCCCTTAAGCTTGCGCAGGAAGCAGAGCTTGATCTCGTGAAGATTGCTCCCACCGCGAAGCCGCCGGTGTGTAAGATCATCGATTACGGCAAGTTCCGGTACGAGCAGGTCCGCAAGGAAAAGGAAGCGAAGAAAAAGCAGAAGACGGTGGAGCTTAAGGAGATCCGTCTTTCTCCCAACATTGATACCAATGATCTGAATACTAAGGTCAATGCGGCCAAAAAGTTTCTTGCCAAGGGCAACAAGGTGAAGATTACACTGCGTTTCCGGGGCAGGGAGATGGCACATGTCCAGACCAGCAGGCACATCCTGGACGATTTTGCCGCAGAGCTGGCAGAGCTGTCCACAGTGGAGAAGGCACCGAAGTTAGAAGGGCGCAGCATGAGTATGGTGCTGTCCGAGAAGAAATAGCAGGCCGGCGCAGGCCCGGTCAGAGAATGTCAGAATGGATAAGGAGGAATTTTAAAATGCCGAAAATCAAAACAAGCAGATCAGCCGCAAAACGTTTCAAGGTTACAGGAACCGGTAAATTAAAGAGAAACAAAGCCTACAAGAGCCATATCTTAACCAAGAAGTCCCCCAAGAGGAAGAGGAATCTCCGCAAGTCGGCCATCACCGACAGTACCAACGTTAAGAATATGAAGAAGATTTTACCCTACTTATAAGGCGAGTGAAGGAGGAAGAGAGTCATGGCAAGAATTAAAGGTGGATTGAACGCAAAGAAAAAGCATAATCGTATCTTAAAGCTGGCAAAGGGCTACAGAGGCGCACGTTCCAAGCAGTACCGTGTGGCCAAGCAGTCCGTAATGCGCGCTTTAGCCAGCTCCTATGCAGGAAGAAAAGAGCGGAAGAGACAGTTCCGTCAGTTGTGGATCGCCCGGATTAATGCGGCGGCAAGAATGAACGGAATTTCCTACAGCCAGTTTATGCACGGATTGAAGCTGGCAGGCGTTGAGGTGAACCGGAAGATGCTTTCCGAGCTGGCAGTCAACGATGCCGAAGGTTTCGCAACCCTGGCAGAGCTGGCCAAGAGCAAGGTAGCTTAAGGGATCATCGTTCTTTGAAAAGAGGTACCTCCAGGTACTGGGAATAATAGGAAGGCGCCGGTGGCAAGCGGCCGGTACCTTCCCGAATTTTCACCTTTTTCTGATTTTCGGAAAAATTTTGAAAATTTTTTAAAAAAGTACTTGCATTTTTTTTGAAAGTGTGTATAATAGAATTTGTCAGATGAACAACACATTGAGGCTCGTTGGTCAAGCGGTTAAGACGCCGCCCTCTCACGGCGGAAACAGGGGTTCGATTCCCCTACGAGCTGTTATTCTATATGAATAGCCCAACCCGAATGCTGAAGATTTTTAATCTTTGGCATTTTATTCTATCGGAGGCTTTTAACCCTTCCGGATGTTGGGTGAACATGAAAGGAGAATAAAAATGAAAAGTATGAAGAAAGTAGCTTTATTGTTGGTGAGTGTCCTGGCACTCGGTCTCTTTGCCGGATGTGGCGGATCCTTTGACGCAAGCAAGTACGTGAAGGCGTTGATGGATAATTCCTACAAGGGTGATTCCACAGGCTTCGTGGAGATGAAGATCGGTTCTGCCGAGGAAGCGTCCGCCCTCTATGAGCAGGGACTTGAAGCTGAGGTATCCAGTCTTCTGAGCGGTTCGAGTGTATCCGATGAGCTTAAGCAGGAGTACCAGGATTTTGTGAAGGAGCTTCTTTCCAAGGCCAACTACACTGTAGGCGAGGCGGAGAAGAATGGCGACAACTTCGTAGTGACCGTGACCTACAAGAAGATGAAGATCTTTGAGCCGGCCATGGCAGAGCTTATGACCAGGGCAGATACTGAGGCGGATGAGATCCAGGCACAGGTAGACGCGGGCGCCAGCCAGGAGGAAGTTCTGCTGAGGTTCATGCTGGAAAGCTTCCAGAACGCACTGGCCAATCCGGAGTATGGTGAGGAGCAGACAGCAACCGTTGCCGTAGACCTTATCAACAAAGTATATACTCCCAGCGATACAGATTTCCTGAACCTGGAAGCTGCCATGTTTGACTCGGAAGCGCTCCAGTAAGCTGTGTGAATTATTCTTTTTTTGAAATCCTCGCAATCTGAAATCGACGGATTTCGAAAAAAGACTTGCAAAGTATTTTGCATTGTGCTATAATGTATAAGATAACAGAATAGACTTAGACTTGAGAGTGGGCTTTGGTCCACTCTCAATTTTATGTGAGATGCACTCTGCAGGGCAAAGGGCCTTTTGCCGGATGGGAGCAGGGAATGTGTAAGGAAGGTGTAATATGTCAAAAAAGGAACAGTATGAGCAGCGCACCCAGGAGCTGATTTTTCCGATTGTGGAGGAGAATTGCTTTGAGCTGGTGGACGTGGAGTACGTGAAGGAGGGCAGCGACTGGTATCTGAGAGCCTACATCGACAAGGAAGGCGGCATTACGGTGGACGATTGTGAGCTGGTGAGCCGCCGGATGAATGAACTGCTGGATCAATACGATTTTATCGAAGGCTCCTATATTTTTGAAGTGAGCTCTCCGGGGCTGGGACGGCCCCTTAAAAAGGAGAAGGATTATATCCGCAGTATGGGAAAGGAGCTGGAGATCCGCACCTACCGGGCAGTGAACGGGGAGAAGGAATTTTACGGGATTCTGAAGGCTTACGACGAGACGACTGTTACCATTTTACAGGAAGACGGAGAAGAACTGACGTTCGAGAAAGCAGAGCTTGCCTTGATCCGCCTTGCTTTCGATTTCTGACAGCGTGTGGTACGAGAACCGTTGCAATATAAAGCTTAAAATAACCGACAAAAAATAAGGAGGATGTAAAAATGAATAATGAGTTATTAGAAGCGTTGAATATACTGGAAAAGGAAAAGGATATCAGCAAGGAGACACTGCTGGAGGCCATTGAGAATTCCCTGATCACTGCCTGTAAGAACCATTTTGGAAAATCAGATAATATCCGTGTCAATATTGATCCGAAAACCTGTGAATTTCACGTATATCAGGAGAAGGTCGTGGTGGAAGAGGTGGAGGATAATGCCCTGGAGATCAGCCTGGCCAACGCGAAAATGAAGGACGCCCGCTATGAGCTGGGGGATATCGTCAATATTGAGGTGAAGTCCAAGGAATTCGGACGGATTGCCACCCAGAACGCCAAGAACGTAATCCTGCAGAAGATCCGGGAGGAGGAGCGCAAGGTGCTGTTCAACCAGTTCTACGGCAAGGAGAAGGATGTGGTTACCGGCATTGTACAGCGCAATATCGGCAGGAACATCAGCATCAACCTGGGCAAGGCGGACGCCATTTTAAGTGAGAACGAGCAGGTGCGCGGCGAGACCTTCCGCCCCACGGAGCGGATCAAGGTATATATCCTGGAAGTGAAATCTACCTCCAAAGGCCCCAAGATTCTGGTATCCCGTACCCATCCCGAGCTGGTGAAGCGGCTCTTTGAGTCGGAGGTCACCGAGGTAAGGGAAGGGATCGTGGAGATCAAGAGCATTTCCAGGGAGGCCGGAAGCAGAACCAAGATCGCTGTGTGGAGCAACGATCCGGATGTGGATCCGGTGGGCGCCTGCGTGGGCTTGAACGGGGCACGTGTCAATGCCATTGTCAACGAGCTGCGGGGAGAGAAGATCGATATTATCACCTGGAATGAGAATCCGGCCATGCTGATTGAGAATGCCTTAAGCCCTGCCAAGGTCATTTCCGTCATCGCCGATGCGGAGGAGAAGACAGCCAAGGTAGTGGTTCCGGATTACCAGCTTTCCTTAGCCATCGGTAAGGAGGGACAGAATGCCAGATTAGCCGCCAGACTGACCGGATTTAAGATCGACATCAAGAGCGAGACCCAGGCCAGAGAGTCCGGCGACTTCATGGATTATGAGAATGATTATGAGGATTACGAGGAGGATTACGAAGGCGGATACGAGGACGAGTACGCCGACGGAGACTATGAAGGTGAGTACGCCGACGGAGACTATGAGGGTGAGTACGCCGACGAGGACTACGAGGGTGAGTACGCCGACGGGGACTATGAGGGCGATTATGCCGACGAAGACTATGAGGGTGAACCGGACGGTGGGGATTATGAAGGTGAATACGCCGACGGGGACTATGAGGGCGATTATGCCGACGAAGACTATGAGGGTGAACCGGACGGCGGGGATTATGAGGAAGACTATGCCGACGGGGACTATGAGGGTGAACCGGACGGCGGGGATTATGAGGAAGACTATGCCGACGGAGACTACCAGGATGAGTATGCCGACGGGGACTACGAAGGTGAGTATGCCGACGGAGACTACCAGGAAGGGGAGCGGGATGAGTAAAAAGATTCCCCTGCGCCAGTGTGTGGGCTGCGGACAGATGAAAGGGAAAAAGGAGCTGATCCGGGTCATCAGAACGGCGGAGGATACCATCCTCCTGGACGCTACCGGGAAGAAGAACGGCAGAGGAGCGTATCTCTGCGCCAGCGCGGAATGCCTGAAAAAGGCGGAAAAAAACCGTGGGCTGGAGCGTTCCTTAAAGACATCCATCCCACGGGAGGTATTTGAGCTTCTGGAAAAGGAGATGGAGGGGCAATGAAGCAGGATCGGATTTTGTCCATGCTGGGACTGGCAGAGAAGGCCGGGCGGATTGCCAGCGGAGAATTTTCCGCAGAGAAGGCAGTAAAATCCCACAAGGCATATTTAGTCATTGTGGCCAGTGATGCGTCGGACAATACGAAAAAAATGTTCCAGAACATGTGTTCTTATCACCGGGTTCCCTGTTTTATTTACGGGACCAAGGAGGAGCTGGGACATTATATTGGAAAGCAGTACCGTGCCTCTGTGGCGGTGACGGAGGAGGGATTTGCAAAATCCCTGGTATCAAAACTGCAGATATTGGAAAAAACTGAATAATGGAGGTAGTAAGTATGGCAAAAGTCAGAATATATACATTAGCAGGCGAGCTGGGAATCGAGTCCAAGGACATCCTTGGTTTCCTGGCCGGGAAGAACATAGAAGCGAAGACGGCGTCCAGCTCCGTGGAGGAGGAGGTAGCCAGCCTTGTAAAGGGGCATTTTTCCAAGGGAAAATCCCAGGGCGCGCCGAAAAATAACCAGGATAAGATGGCACAGAAGCAGGAAAGTAAACAGGAAAGCAAGCCAAAGCAGGAAAATGGATCAGAGGCATCAGGAAAGCCGGAGGGAAAGGATGGTCCCAGGGCTTCGGAAGGAAAGGCGGCTCCCAGAAAGGACGGCCAGAAGCCGGAGGGAAAGACGGCGCCGCCTAAGGAGGACGGACAGGAGCGTCCCAAAAAGAAGTCCAGCATCACGGCCGTGTTCAATCCCCAGAACAGCAAGATGGGAGGCGGACGCCGTCCGGACCGGGGAGGGCGCAGAGGCCAGGGCGGCCAGAACCAGGGACGCGGCGAGAACAGAGGCCAGGGCGGCCAGAACCAGGGACGCGGCGAGAACAGAGGCCAGAACCAGGGGCGCGGCGAGAACAGGGGCCAGGGCGGCCAGAACCAGGGACGTCCCCAGGTGCCCCAGCGTTCCGCTTCCGAGCGCGCCGAAGCAGTGAAGGCAAAGTTTGATAAAATTTTATCAGACGGCAAGAAGCCGGCTCCCGCGCCGGCGCCAAAGCCGGAACCGGAGAAGGCCAAGGCTCCCGTTCAGCGGATCGAGCGGATTGACCGGGAACAGCTAGAGCGTGCCAAGAGAGAGCAGGCAGAGCGTGCGGCCCGTGCGGAACGTTTGGCACAGGAGGAACGGGAAGCGCGTGAACGGGGCGAAGGGCGCGAAGGACGTGCGGAGCGTACCGAACGGAGCGAAGGACGTGCGGAGCGTACCGAGCGAAGCGAGCAGGGAGCACGCACCGAGCGCGGCACACGTACCGAACGCTCCGGCCGCAATGAGCGAACCGAGCGCGCCGACCGCAATGACAGACGGGGCGAGAACCGCGGTTCCAGATCCGACCGCAATGACCGCGGGCCGCGCGCAGACCGCAATGATCGCGGTGACCGCAATGCAAGACCCTCCGGGAACCGTTCCCAGGGTGGCAGAGGAGAACGCAATGAAGGTGAAAGAAATAACAACCGCAATTTCCAGAATAACCGGCAGGGTGGCAATCGCCCGCAAGGTGATAAGGGTGGTCAGAGATTCAATAACAATCGTCCGAAGGAATCGAGAAGCCGGTTAGAGCAGGAGATCACCAAGATGAACCAGGCAGCCCCGGCGGAAGAACCCAGGAAGGAGTCCAGGGACAACCGCAGGAGCGGCGGTCAGAAGCAGGAGCGCGACCGTGGAAACAAGCGTCAGGAGAAGAAGCAGGAGCGCTATGTGAATCTGGAAAAGAACAGCGGCAAGAGGAAAAAACCGCAGCCGCAGCCGGTACAGGAGAAGAAGGAAGAAGAGGTAATCAGAAACCTGACCCTGCCGGAGAAGCTGACCATTAAGGAGCTGGCCGATAAGATGAAGGTGCAGGCTTCCGTGATCATCAAGAAGCTGTTCCTCCAGGGGATCATGGCCACGGTGAACCAGGAGATCGAGTATGCCCAGGCAGAAGAAATCGCACTGGAATTCAACTGCATCTGTGAGATGGAGGAGAAGGTAGACGTAATCGAGGAGCTTCTGAAGGAAGAAGAAGAGGATGAGAGCACCATGGTGAAGCGTCCGCCCGTAGTCTGCGTAATGGGCCATGTGGACCACGGCAAGACCTCCCTTCTGGATGCTATCCGCGATACCCATGTGATCGACCGGGAGGCCGGCGGAATCACCCAGCACATCGGCGCTTATATGGTGGACTGCAACGGAGAGAAGATCACCTTCTTAGATACGCCGGGACATGAGGCATTTACCGCCATGCGTATGCGCGGCGCCAATTCGACAGATATCGCGATCCTGGTGGTGGCGGCCGACGACGGCGTGATGCCCCAGACCGTAGAAGCCATCAGCCACGCCAAGGCGGCCGGAGTGGAGATCATTGTTGCCATCAACAAGATCGATAAGCCCAGCGCCAACATTGAGCGGGTGAAGCAGGAGCTGTCCGAGTATGAGCTGATTCCGGAGGACTGGGGCGGAAGCACCGTATTTTGTCCGGTATCTGCCCACACCCACGAGGGACTCGACAATCTGCTGGAGATGATCCTCTTAACGGCGGAGGTCTTAGAGCTTAAGGCCAACAAGAAGCGTCTGGCCCGGGGACTTGTAATCGAAGCCCAGTTGGATAAGGGCCGCGGAGCCGTGGCCACGGTCCTGGTACAGAAGGGAACCCTGAAGGTCGGCCAGCCCATTGCGGCGGGAAGCTGCAGCGGGAAGGTCCGTGCCATGATCGACGATCAGGGCCGCAGGGTGAAGGAGGCAGGTCCCTCCACACCGGTGGAGATTCTGGGCTTAAACAGCGTGCCCAACGCCGGAGAAGTATTTGTGTCTACGGAGTCGGAGAAGGAGGCAAAGAATTTTGCCGATACCTTTATTTCCCAGAGCAAGGAAAAGCTCCTGGAGGATACCAAGGCCAAGATGTCCTTAGACGACCTCTTCTCCCAGATCCAGTCCGGCAATGTCAAGGAGCTTGGCATCATTGTAAAAGCCGATGTCCAGGGCTCCGTGGAGGCTGTCAAGCAGAGCCTGGTGAAGCTGTCTAACGAGGAAGTTGTGGTGAAGGTGATCCACGGCGGCGTGGGCGCCATCAACGAATCCGACGTCAGCCTGGCTTCCGCCTCCAACGCCATCATCATCGGCTTTAACGTGCGTCCCGACGCCCAGGCGAAGGCCTCGGCAGAGCGGGAGGGCGTGGACCTGCGGCTGTACAAGGTGATTTACAATGCCATCGAGGATGTGCAGGCGGCCATGAAGGGAATGCTGGACCCCATCTTCGAGGAGAAGGTGATCGGCCATGCGGAGATCCGCCAGATCTTCAAATCCTCCGGCGTAGGCAATATCGCCGGCTCCTATGTGCTGGACGGTACCTTCCAGAGAGGCTGCAAGGTGCGTGTTTCCCGTCAGGGCGAGCAGTTATATGAAGGAAATCTTGCATCCTTAAAGCGGTTTAAGGATGATGTGAAGGAAGTGAAAGCAGGATATGAATGCGGCCTTGTATTTGAAGGCTTCAGCGACTTCGAGGAGCTGGATATCGCAGAGGCCTATATCATGGTGGAGGTGCCAAGGTAGGCGGCTTTCCTGCAGGATAGAGAAGGAGTTTCATCTATGAGGAAAAACAGTATCAAGAACACCAGAGTCAACGGCGAGGTCATGCGTGAGCTATCCAATATCATCCGCGGGGAGATCAAGGATCCGCGGATGAATCCCATGACCTCCGTGGTCGCGGTGGAGGTGGCGCCGGATTTAAAGAGCTGCAAGGCGTATATCAGCGTACTGGGGGACGAACAGTCCCAGAAGGATACGCTTTCGGCGTTGAAGAACGCGGAAGGGTTTGTAAGGAGCCGTCTGGCTAGGAATATCAACCTGCGCAATACCCCCCAGATCACCTTTATCCTGGACCAGTCCATTGCCTATGGGGTTCATATGTCAAAATTGATCGATGATGTGAATAAAGAGGGAAGTCTATGAAAGATTTAGCATCACAGCTTGACGGAGCGAACACCGTCGCCATACTGGGCCATGTCCGGCCCGACGGGGACTGTGTGGGCTCCTGCCTGGCCACCTTTAATTATATCAGAACCTGGTATCCCCACATAAAGGCCCGGGTTTATTTAGAGCCCATCCCCAATATTTTCCGGTTCCTTTCCGGCGCGGATGAGATCATAAACGAATTTCAGAAGGAGGAGCCCTACGACCTGTGTATCGTGCAGGATTGCGGGGATCTGGGGCGGCTGGGGGATGCGGCCGGGTATTTTACCGATGCGAAGCGGACGGTCTGCATCGACCATCACGTCAGCAATTCCAGCTTTGCCGATGAAAATCATATTTTTCCGGAGGCCAGCGCCACGTCGGAACTGGTGTTCGAACTTATGGAAGAAGGGCGGATTACCAAGGAGATTGCCGAATGTTTGTATGTGGGCATCGTCCACGACACGGGGGTGTTCCAGTACAACAGCACCTCCCCCAAAACCATGAATATCGCCGGAAAGCTGATGGGGACGGGCATTGATTTCACCAGGATCGTGGACGAGACCTTCTATACCAAGACCTGGAACCAGAACCGGATCATGGGGAAGGCGCTTGTAGAGAGCCGGATGTACCTTGCGGGAGCCTGCATCGCCAGCGTCGTGTCCCGGGAGGATATGGAACGGTTTGAAGTCCTGCCAAAGCATTTGGACGGCATCGTCAACCAGCTTCGCGTTACCAAGGATGTGGAGCTTGCCATTTTTCTCTATGAAAATGAGGACGGCAGCTATAAAGTCAGCATGCGCTCCAACGGCAGGGTGAACGTGGCAGAAATTGCCATGAACCATTCCGGCGGCGGTCATGTGATGGCGGCGGGAGCCATCATGGACGGGACGCCGGATGAGATCATAGACGCGCTTCTTTTCGATGTAAAGGAACAATTGTAAATGGTAAGCGGAATTATCAATGTATATAAGGAAGCGGGATATACCTCCCACGACGTGGTGGCAAAGCTGCGGGGTATTTTCGGCCAGAAAAAAATCGGCCATACCGGGACGCTGGACCCCGGTGCCACCGGCGTGCTCCCCGTCTGCCTGGGAAAGGCCACAAAGGTCTGCGAGCTCCTCACCAATGAGGACAAGACCTACCGCTGCGTGATGCTTCTGGGACGGTGTACCGACACCCAGGACACCTCCGGCCGCATTCTTTCGGAGCAGGCGGTTACGGTAACGGATGCAGCGGTCCGGGAAGCGGTTATGAGCTTTCTGGGAGATTATCACCAGGTGCCGCCCATGTATTCTGCCTTAAAGGTCCAGGGGAAGAAGCTTTACGAGCTGGCCCGGGCCGGAAAAGAGGTGGAGCGTGCCCCCCGCCTTGTGAAAATTTTATCAATCCGGATCCTCGACATGGAGCTGCCAAGAGTTACCCTGGAGGTGGATTGCTCCCGGGGCACTTACATCCGCACCCTCTGTGCGGACATCGGCCAGAAGCTGGGCTGCGGCGGCTGTATGGAGGATTTAATGCGCACAAGGGTAGCCGGATTTCAGCTTCAGGAGAGTCATACTCTTGGGGCCATAGAGGCTCTGGTCCGGGAAGGCAGGGGCGGGGAGCTTCTCATCCCCGTAGACCGGATGTTTGCAGAAGATCCCGCGGTTTTAGCCCGGCCGGAAGCGGAGAAAGCTTTAGATAACGGCAACCGGCTGCCTATAGCGCTGCTGACAGAATGGCGCAGGGAATGGACGAAGGAGAGGCTTCGTCTCTACGACAGCCAGGGCCGTTTTGTGGGGCTCTACCAATACCAGCCCCGGGAGGACGACTTAAAGCCGGTAAAGATTTTTTATGAAAAGGAATGACAGCCATGGAGTACATAAGAGGGACCACAGAATTTCAGATAACAGAGCCGGTTGTTCTGTCATTAGGAAAATTCGACGGGCTCCATATGGGACATCAGTTGCTGATGGAAGAGATGCACAAGAAACGGCACCTGGGATACAAGACGGCGGTTTTTACCTTTGACATTCCCCCCAGGGAGCTGGTGGAGGGGGAGCCGGGGAGCGTCCTTACCACCAGCCGGGAAAAAGAATATGTGTTTTCCAGAAATGGCGTCGACTATCTGATCGAATACCCCTTTACCCAGAAGATGCGGTCCATGGAGCCGGAGGATTTCTTAAAAATGCTTTTGGAAAAGACCCGGATGTCCTGGGTGGTGGCCGGAAGGGACTTTCATTTCGGCCATAACCGGCGGGGAGATTACCGGCTTCTTAAAAATGCCGGGCCAAAGCTGGGATTTCAGGTCTGCATTGTGGAAAAACGCCAGTACCAGGGCCGCGATATCAGCAGCACCTGTATCCGGGAGCAGATCCAGAAGGGGGATATCCTTCTGGCAAACCGGCTTTTAGGCTATGAATATTTCGTGCTGGATGAGGTGGTCCATGGACGGAAGCTGGGGCGCACCTTAGGCATCCCCACCGTCAACCAGGTCCCGCCGCCCCGGAAGCTTCTGCCACCCTTCGGGGTATATGTATCCCGGGTGGTGTTGGAGGGAAAAAGCTACGGCGGTATTACAAACGTAGGAAGGAAGCCCACCATTGCCGGGGAAAATCCCGTGGGCGTGGAGACCCATATTTTTGATTTTACCGGGGATCTGTACGGGCGGGAGATCGAAGTACAGTTTTTACAGTATCTCAGACCGGAACATAAGTTCGAATCCGTGGAAGCGCTGACGGCTGAGATGCAGAAGAATATCCAAGAGGGAAGAAGGATTTTCAAGGAGTACAAAAGGAGAAAATTATGAATATCGTATTACCATTGTTGGGCGGTCTGGGGCTGTTTTTGTTCGGTATGCGTCTGATGAGCGAAGGCCTGGAGAAGGCGGCCGGGGCCAGGATGCGCAGCATTCTGGAGGTAATGACCAAGAACCGTTTTGTGGGAGTTCTTGTGGGAGCCGTGTTTACGGCGGTGATCCAGTCTTCCAGCGCGGCCACCGTGATGGTGGTTAGCTTCGTCAATGCGGGGCTGATGACCTTGGGCCAGTCGGTGGGCGTGATCATGGGGGCCAATATCGGGACTACCATCACCTCCCAGCTTGTGGCCTTTAACCTGTCGGAGGCGGCCCCTGTTTTTCTGTTCATCGGCGTCGTGATGGTGATGTTTTCCAAAAAACCGCTGGTGAAGAAGATCGGCGAGGTGGTGCTGGGCTTTGGCGTGCTGTTTATGGGACTTACCATGATGAAGGATTCCATGAGCACCTTAAATGACTCCCCTGTCATTATGGGAGCCCTTGCCAGCCTGAAAAATCCGCTGCTTGCGATTCTGGTGGGATTTCTGGTGACGGCGGTGGTGCAGAGCTCGTCGGTGACCGTCAGCATCGTGCTGGTGATGGCTACCCAGGGGCTTCTGACCCTTCCCATCTGCTTTTATACCATTCTGGGCTGCAACATCGGAGCCTGTACCTCGGCGCTTTTAGCCTGTCTTTCCGCCAGGAAGAACGCCAAGCGGGCGGCGCTGATTCATTTCAGCTTCAATGTGATCGGCACCATTCTGATGGGGGCGGTGCTGGCTTTGACGGCGGATTACGTGGAGGCAGGGATTATGGCCATTTCCGGCGGAAATATCGGCCGTGCGGTGGCCAACGCCCATACGCTGTTTAAGATCGTACAGGTAATCGTGCTGTTCCCCTTTGCCGGCGGCCTGGTGAAGCTGGTGACCTGGCTGGTGCCGGGGGAGGACAAGGAGTCCGGGGGCTTCCAGTTGAAGTACATCGGCAAAAACGCGGTATACTCCGCGGCCACCGCTGTGATCGAGGCCGTTTACGAGATCCAGGAGATGGGAAATCTTGCCCTGCAGAATTTAAAGGACTCCATTTGTGCCTTTTTCGACCGGGACCAGGAAAAGATCCAGAAGGTCTACGAGGTGGAAAAGCAGATCGATTTTTTAAGCAAGGAGATCACCGACTATCTGGTAAAGATCAACCAGAAGGAACAGCTTCCCTTGGCGGACAGCCTCAGGATCGGCGGCCTGTTCCATGTGGTGAACGATATCGAGCGGGTAGGGGACCACGCGGAGAATTTCGCGGATTTTGCCGTGTCATTTTCGGAGGAAGGGCTGGAGCTGAGCAAAAAAGCCTTCAAGGAATTCCACGATATGTACGGGGAAGTACAAAAGCTCTTAGAGCTGTCCCTGGAAATGTTCCGCACCGGCAATACCCAGAACCTGCAGCAGATCCTGGCGCTGGAAAACGAAGTGGACGATATGGAGCGGGAGCTTCAGAAGACCCATGTGCGGCGGATGGCCAAAGGGAAATGCACGCCCCAGGCCGGCGTGATCTACACCGACATGGTTACCAGCTTGGAGCGTGTGGCGGACCATGCCACCAACATTGCCTTCTCCATTCTGGATTCCGATCCGGAGGAAGAAGAATAACGATAGAATCCCTTTGAAAAATTACATATTTATGTTACAAAATTATTACAAAGAAGTTGACAGAAAATGTAATTCTTGTTATAATTACAAAACAGTAGAGCATAACGTTCTACTGTTTTTACGTTGAGGAAAAGGCTTTTAAGGAGGCTGGATATGAAGAAAGATGCGAGGCATTTCATCAGGAATATGACAATCACTTGTGCGGCGGCGGGGTTTTTCGCCTTTGCGCCCTCTTTTTCATCGGAAGCGGCATTGAACGCCGGCATTACGGCGTCCCTGGGGGACTGCCTGATGTCTGACACCGTGGCTGTTTTGGCGGATTATCAGGCCCTGGAGGCGGCGGCCAGCGCCGAGAACCACGCCATCTGTGGTTATATCAACCTGGGCGTGGCGGATGTGGAGGGCCATCTCAATATCCGGGAAGGGGCAGGAGAGGACCAGGAGCTGGTGGGAAAGCTTCCCAGCAACGCAGGCTGTGAGATCTTAGAGACGGAAGGAGACTGGTATAAGATCAGGTCCGGCAAGGTGACCGGCTATGTGAAGGGCGAGTTCCTTCTCACCGGCGACGCGGCGGCAGCGCGGGCGGATGAGGTCAAGACCACCATCGCCACCACCAACACCCAGACCGTATATCTCAGGGTGGAGCCCAATACGGACTGTACCATCTGGACGGCCCTGGCGGAGGAGGAGGACGTGGAAGTGATCGAGGATCTGGGCGACTGGATCAAGGTGGACTTAGACGGCGATGAATGCTATGTTTTCGCCGAACTGGTGGACCTGTCGGAGCAGCTTCCCAAGGCCATGACCATGACGGAGATCAAGTACGGGCAGGGGGTTTCCAACGTGCGGGTAGAGCTTGTGAATTATGCCCTGCAGTTTGTAGGGAACCGGTACGTATGGGGCGGCGCCAGCCTGACCAAGGGGGTAGACTGCTCCGGATATACCATGAAGGTATATGAGAAGTACGGCATTTACCTGCCCCACCACGCGGCATCCCAGGCCGGCTACGGCACTAAGATCAGCGCCTCCGAGGCCAAGCCGGGAGATCTGTTCTTCTACAGCAAGGGCGGCTCCATCAACCATGTGGCCATCTATATTGGTAACGGACAGGTGGTTCACGCCAGCAGCCCGCGCAGCGGCATTAAGATCTCCGCTTACAATTACCGGACACCCACCAAGGTGATCCGCCTGCTGGATTAAAAGCAGGAATTTGCCGTACCAGGATGGATTCTGGCAGATAAGGAAGAAAAATACAAAAAAAATTAAGAAAATCGCAAAATTTGTATGCAAAAAGCTGGTTGACTTTTTCTTTGAAAGCGTTATAATGATTATCGGAAAATGTTCAAAGAGGAGGACAATCAATATGAGAAAAAAGAGTGTAAAGTTAATCCTGTGTGCAGTTCTTGTTTTTGCAATGCTGGCTCTGGCAGCCTGCGGCGGCAAAGACGGCAAGGACAGCACCACACAGCCGGAGAGCGGAACCACCACAGGTGACGACGCATCCAAGGACGCAGATTCCGATGCGGATTCCAAGGCGGATGCACCGGAGGATTCCAACGCGGACGAGCCGGATGATACGACTTCCGGGGATGATGCCGAGGCGCCGGAGAGCAATGGCAGCGGCACTTACGCCAGCATGGAGGAGTTTGCGAATTCCGAAGAGCTTAAGAGCCAGTTGGAGAGCCTGAAGAGTACCGTTTCCGCACAGGGTATGGATCTTACCATTACCGGCGAGGGCAATAAGCTGACCTATATCTTCACCTACCAGGAGGTAGCCAACCAGGAAGGTATGGCAGACCAGCTTGCATCAGCCCTGGATGCCCAGAAGGCTACGTATGAGACCTTAGCTTCCCAGCTTGAGACCGAGATCGGCATCGACGGCGTGATCGTAGCGGTACAGTATGTGGATTGCAACGGAGAACTGATTTACGAGGCAGAGTTTTCTGCACAATAAGCAATCGGATACCTGAGACAGGAATATCTGGAAGCCGGAGCTGATAAGCACAATTTCAGCTCCGGTTTTTTTCGGCAGATTCCTGGGATGCTCTGAAAATAATTCGAAAAATATTCCAAAAATGGTATTTACAAATAGCAGGGTATATGCTACAATATCGTGGTGTGAGTTGAGCCCGTATTCAGTAAAAGGATACTCCGACCTTTACTTAATATTCCACATGCAGGGCGTTTATCAGATCAAAGGAGGTTATCGTAATGATAGCGAAGGAAAAGAAGCAGGCGATTATCGCCGAGTATGCCAGAACACCTGGAGATACCGGTTCACCAGAGGTTCAGGTAGCAATTTTATCAGCAAGAATTCAGGAGCTTACCGATCATTTGAAAGAGCATCCGAAGGATCACCACTCCAGAAGAGGACTTCTTAAGATGGTAGGACAGAGACGTGGTCTTCTGACTTATCTTAAGAGTATTGATATTGAGAGATATCGTTCTCTGATTGAGCGTCTTGGAATCAGAAAGTAGTCTTTCAGACGAAGGTAGAGATAAGAGGAAGAGAGCGGGGCGTATGCAGTACCGCTCTTTTTTCTCTTTGGGAAGGAGAACAATATGTACAAGAGTTATTCAATGGAGCTGGCCGGGAGAACCCTGACCGTAGACATCGGCAGAGTGGCAGCTCAGGCAAACGGTGCGGCATTTATGCATTATGGGGATACCGTTGTTTTATCTACGGCGACCGCATCGGACAAGCCGAGAGAGGGGATTGATTTCTTCCCCTTAAGCGTGGAATTTGAAGAAAAGCTGTATTCCGTGGGCAAGATCCCCGGAGGCTTTAACAAGCGGGAGGGGAAGGCTTCGGAGAACGCCGTGCTGACGGCCCGTGTCATTGACCGCCCCATGCGCCCCTTATTCCCCAAGGATTACCGCAATGACGTAACTTTAAATAACCTGGTGATGAGCGTGGATCCCGCGTGCCGGCCGGAGCTGGTAGCCATGCTGGGTTCCGCCATCGCCACCAGCATTTCCGACATCCCCTTTGCCGGACCCTGCGCCACCACCCAGGTGGGCATGATCGACGGGGAGTTTGTGATTAACCCCAGCCAGGAGCAGTGGAAGGTGGGAGACCTGAACCTGACGGTGGCGTCCACCAGCGAGAAGGTGATCATGATCGAGGCCGGGGCCAATGAGATCCCCGAGGAGAGGATGATCGAGGCCATCTATCTGGCCCATGAGGTAAACCAGACCATCATTGCCTTTATCAACCAGATTGTGGCGGAGGTTGGCAGGGAGAAGCATACCTATACAAGCTGCGCTGTTCCCGACGAGCTGTTTGCGGCGATCCGTGAGCTTGTGCCGCCGGAGGCAATGGAAGAAGCCGTATTTACCGACGAGAAGCAGGTGCGGGAGGAGAATATCCGCCAGATCACCGAAAAATTAGAGGAAGCCTTTGCGGATAATGAGGAGTGGCTTGCGGTTCTTTCTGAGGCGGTGTACCAGTATCAGAAGAAGACTGTCCGTAAGATGATCTTAAAGGACCATAAGCGTCCGGACGGCAGGGCTATCGACCAGATCCGGCCGCTTGCGGCAGAGGTAGACCTGATTCCGAGAGTTCACGGTTCGGCCATGTTCACCCGCGGGCAGACACAGATCTGTACCGTTACGACGCTTGCGCCCCTTGCGGAGGCACAGCGGTTAGACGGGCTTGATGAGGCGGAGACATCCAAGAGATATATGCACCATTATAATTTCCCGTCCTATTCTGTGGGAGAGACAAGACCTTCAAGAGGACCGGGACGACGGGAGATCGGACACGGTGCGCTGGCAGAGCGTGCTCTTGTGCCGGTGCTGCCAAGCGAGACCGAATTCCCGTATGCGATCCGTACAGTATCGGAGACTTTTGAATCCAACGGATCCACGTCTCAGGCAAGCGTCTGCGCATCCTCCATGTCATTGATGACGGCAGGTGTGCCGGTTAAAGCTGCGGTGGCTGGTATTTCCGCGGGACTGGTGACCGGGGAGACGGACGATGACTATCTGGTGCTTACAGACATCCAGGGCTTAGAGGATTTCTTCGGAGATATGGACTTTAAGGTGGCGGGTACGCATAAAGGAATCACCGCCATCCAGATGGATATCAAGATCCACGGCCTGACAAGGCCCATCATTGAAGAGGCGATCGCTGCGACGAAGAAGGCAAGGACGTATATTATCGATGAGGTCATGAATAAGGCGATCGCAGAGCCGCGGCCGGAGGTAGGCCCGTATGCGCCGAAGATCATCCAGATGCAGATTGATCCGCAGAAGATCGGAGACGTGGTCGGCCAGCGTGGCAAGACGATCAATGCGATCATCGAGCAGACTGGTGTCAAGATCGATATTACCGACGACGGCAACGTATCCATCTGCGGAACGGACGCGGCTATGATGGATGAAGCGAGAAAACTGGTCTATATCATCGTCACAGATTTTGAGGCGGGACAGGTGTTAGAAGGTAAGGTTGTCAGCATCAAGGAGTTCGGTGCGTTTATCGAATTTGCGCCGGGCAAGGAAGGCATGGTCCACATTTCCAAGATTGCGAAGGAGCGGGTAAATCATGTAGAAGATGTGCTGACCCTTGGGGACAAGGTTAAGGTAGTGTGCCTTGGAAAGGATAAGATGGGCAGATTCTCATTCAGTATGAAGGATGTAGCAGAGTAGAAGATTACCGATAGGAAATCGCAGGATAACAAAAGATAATAAGAAAAGGTAATATAATAGATAATAAAAAAGATATTGCTGGGCACAGCGTGTACAGCAGCAAAAAGACTCACATCACGGTATAGTGGTGCGGGTCTTTTTTTGCATTTCCGGTAATAAATTGAGGGCATGGACATATATTGAGTTAAAGAGGTGGACAAAGATGCAGGAAAACAGGATGATTGATCTATTGCCGGGAAGTATCCGCATGATCGTGAAAAAGGAAGTCCCGGACATCGGGAATCTTCAGGAGATCCGCTTGCGGGCGGGAAAGCCGCTGATCTTCATGTGCCGGGGGGAAGAAGTTGTGCCGGAGGCAGGAAAAGGGGCAAGGGGCAGATATATTGTTACGAAGGAAGAGATTGACGAGCTTTTAGAGTATGTCAGCAGCTATTCTTTGTATGCGTTCGAGGAGGAGATGAAGCAGGGATTTATCACCGTAGGAGGAGGGCACCGGGTAGGGATGGCGGGACAGGCAATCGTGGAGAATGGCAGGGTGAAAAATCTTCGGTACGTTACTTCGGTAAATATCCGGATGTCCCATGAGATACCTGGCTGCGGGGATAAGGTGTTTCCTTATGTCACCCAGTGCCGGCGGCCTCTACATACCCTTCTCGTATCGCCGCCCGGATGTGGGAAGACGACGCTCCTGCGGGATATGATCCGGCAGATATCCAATGGAAATCCGTATACCATGGCCATGACGGTGGGTGTGGTGGATGAGCGCTCGGAGATCGCGGGGTGTTATCATGGAATCCCTCAGAATGATCTGGGTATCCGCACGGATGTCCTGGATGCCTGCCCGAAGGCGGAGGGGATGCTCATGATGATCCGGTCTATGCGGCCGCAGGTGCTGGCGGTGGATGAGATCGGCGAGGCGGAGGATGTACAGGCTATTTCCTATGCCATGCACTGCGGATGCAGAATGCTCGCCACAGCCCATGCAGAGTCCATGGAGGAGCTGAAAAGGAAACCGGTGTTTTCCCGGATAATCGAGGAAAAAAGGTTTGAGCGGTATGTGATCTTAAAAAACCGGGGAGAGATCGAAGCGGTTTTTGACGGGGACGGGAGGGTGATGTAGGTGATTTTCAAGGTATGCGGGTGTTTTTTTGTTCTGGCGGCTACGACGTTCGCGGGGATGGCGCGGGCAGAATGCATAAAAGAGCAGTACCGGCAGATGCGCATGCTCCAGAGAATTATCTGCATGGTGGAGAGTGAGATCCGGTATGCGCACACGCATCTCGGGGAAATCTTTCTCCACGTATCCAGACGTACGGTACAGCCGTATAAGGGCTGGCTTTTGTCTATGGAGCGCAGGATGGGGCGGATGGATTCGGGAGCCTTTGAGGTGATCTGGACCCAGGAGGTTAAGGAGCAGCTTAAGGGAAGCGGACTTCCCATAAAGGAGCTTGACCGGTTAAGCAGTCTTGGCAGTCAGCTCGGAGTGCTGGACTTAACCTTGCAGCTCAGGGTGCTGGAGCTTTATCAGGAGCAGCTTGGGCTCGGTATAGAGGAGGTGCGCGAAGGGATGAAGACGAAGGTGAGGCTGTGCCATTGCCTGGGCGTGATGAGCGGGCTTTTTGTGTCTGTGCTTTTGCTGTGAAATAGCTTGAAGGAGGCAGAGGATGAGTGTGAATCTGATATTTAAAATAGCGGCGGTAGGGATTTTGGTATCTGTGCTTAGCCAGGTGCTAAAGCACAGCGGCAGGGAGGAGCAGGCTTTTTTGACCAGTCTGGCGGGGCTTTTGCTCGTGCTGTTCTGGATCGTTCCTTATATTTATGACTTGTTTGAAGACATCCGGCGGCTTTTCTCCCTGTGAGGCTGAAAATGCAGTATTTTTCGGGGAGGGAGCATGGATTATTGTCTTAAATGGCTTAGGGAAGGGAGATGAAAGCTTTGAACATGGTTCAGGCAGGGATTATCGGAGTTGCGGGAGTGCTTCTGGCGGTACAGTTTAAAAGCGGGAAGGCAGAGTACGGCATCTATATCAGTATTGCGCTGAGCCTTTTGATCTTTTTTGGCATCCTCGGGCAGATCCGGGCGGTTATCAGGATGGTGGAGACTATAGGCACTTACATCAGTATGGATACCGTATACATCGGGACATTGCTCAAGATGCTGGGCATCACTTATATCGCAGAGTTTTCTTCCAGCATCTGCAAGGACGCGGGATACCAGACGATTGCGGGACAGATTGAGATCTTTGGGAAGCTGGCGGTCCTGGTGCTCAGCATGCCGATCCTGATGGCGCTTTTGGACGCGGTGAAAGGATTTTTATCATGAGCGGGAAAATAAAAAGGGTGAAAATAAGAGGCAGAGGTCCGGGCGGTCTGGCGGGGACTCTGGGAGCAGCAGTAGCTTTTTTGCTCTTCCTTGGAGCGGCGCTGGCGGTATTGTCCGGGGAGATTACGGTGAGGGCAGAGGATGCCGGTGCGAAAGAAAATGAGGAACAGGGCAGGGAACTTGTGATCGGAGAAGAAGAGCCGAGAGGAGGGACTGCGGCAGGAGAGACTGCGGCAGGAGGAGAAGAACCGGCAGGAGAGGCTGCGGCAGAAGGAGAAGAAGAGCTGGCAGGATCTTTCGTGGCAGAGGAGATCCTGGGACAGTTCGATTATGAGGATATGGACAAGGCTATGCAAAGCATTTTCCCCAAGGAGCGGATGGACTTTCGCGGTACGGTTGCAGCCGTTATCTCCGGGGATCTGGAGTGGTCGGCCAAGATGCTCTGGGAGGCTGCTTTGTCCCAGCTTACCTACGCATTTTCCGGAAGCCGGGAGAATCTCATCCATATCCTGATCATCGCGGTGATCGCGGCAGTGTTCCACAATTTTTCCGCAGTATTCCAGAACAGGCAGATCTGTGAGATCAGCTTTTACATCTTATACCTGCTTTTGATCACCCTGTGCCTTGGCTCCTTTCAGATGGTGATGGAATGGGTGAGCGGAGGGGTTGAGAAACTGACCGGATTTATGACGGCGTTCTGCCCGGTTTATTTTCTGGCGGTTTCCATTGCCAAGGGAAGTATGACGGCGGTCGCATTTTACCATCTGGTACTGTTTTTTATCCTGGTGACAGAGATGGTGATCGTCTATTTTCTGCTGCCGGCCATCCACATCTATATTATGGTGAAGGTGCTGGATTTTCTGTCTTCCCAGGAATATTTGAGCAAATTCGCGGAGCTTATCGAGGTGGCGGTTTCCTGGCTTCTTAAGACGCTGGTTGCCTGCGTGGTGGGGGCCAATGTGGTGCAGGGGATGATCAGCCCCGCTATCGATACGGTGAAGCGGAGCGCGGTTACGCGGACAGCCGAGGCGATCCCGGGGGTGGGGGATGCCATCGGGGGAACCGCGGAGGTGGTCCTCGGTACGGCGGTACTGGTGAAAAATGGAATCGGCACGGTGGGGATGATCGTCTGCCTGGTGCTGTGCGTCGTGCCTCTTGTGCAGATCGGCGCTATCGTGCTGATGTATAAGCTGGCGGCTGCGGTCATTCAGCCGGTATCGGATAAGCGGATCGTAGGATGCGTGGAATGTGTAGGGGACGGATGCCGCCTGCTGATGCGGGTAGTCTTTACGGCGGGGCTTTTGTTTTTGCTGACGATTGTGATCGTATCCTATGTGACAGGCAGTGGGTAAGGAGGAAGAAGATGTTTCGGTACCTTTATGAATGGACGCAGAATCTTGCATTTTACATGGTTCTCATTACGGTAGTGCTGCATGTTATCCCGGATTCAGGTTATAAGAAATACATCCGTTTTTTTACGGGAATGGTGCTTATCCTAATGATCGTTACGCCGGTTCTTCATCTGTTCGGGATGGACAGCCAGATCGTGAACTTTTATAAAAGCAGGGAGTACGAGGAGAGACTTAAGGAGATCGAAGAGGCGGCGGGGTATCTTGAGGATGCAGATGCTCTGGGAATCCTGGAGGAAGCCAGGGAGCATCTGGAGGAGGATGGCGTATCCGGGAAGAGAAGCACAGAAGAAAGGGAGAGCACAGAAGAAAAGAAGGGCGCCGGGAGGGGGCAGGCAGAAGAGGGGAGAAGTACCGGCGGACAGCGAAGAGAGAAGAAACAGGAGGATGACAGTATCATAGTGGAGGAGATTCAGGTTGATTGAGAAGAAAAAGCTGATGGATATGCTGAAAGGCTGGAGGATCAAAAAAGACCAGATCGTGATATTGTTCCTGGTCGGGGTGCTTCTTTTGGTTATCGCCCTGCCGGACGGGAGTAAGAAGCAGGCTGACGAGGGGGAGCTTTTGACGGGCGGTGAAACTACCGGCACATCCGGCCAGATGACTGAGCAGGAGTATGTAGCGGCTATGGAAAGGAATCTGGAAAGGGTGCTTGCCCAGATGAAGGGCGTAGGCGAGGTGACAGTGATGATCACGCTCAAGGAGTCTGCGGAAAAGGTGGTGGAAAAGGACGTGTCGGTATCCGGCGAGTCGGTGAACGAGGAAGACAGCCAGGGCGGAGTCAGGAAGACTGAGAATGAGAGCCGGGGAGAGACGACGGTCTATTATGGGGACGGAGGCTCGGGCGGATTGCGGGGGAGCAGCTTTGAAGGAGCAGGGCAGAACCCTTACGTGAGCAAGGAGCGCACGCCGAGAGTGGAGGGGGTGGTGGTCGTTGCAGGCGGCGGGGACGACGCGGTGGTAATTCAGAATATAACTGAGTCAGTTCAGGCATTATTTGGGATAGACACGCATAAGATTAGGATAGTAAAGAAAGAATGAAATGCGAAGCAAGAGGAGGAAATATGGTGAAAAAAATTTTTAAGAAGAATCAGATGATTATTGCTGCGCTGGCAGTGATGATTGCGGCAGCGGGATATCTGAACTATTCGGGACGGCTGTTCGGCGATAAAGATGAGGCGCAGCAGATGAATGCGGAGCTTGCCAACCAGGAGCTTTTAGATATCTCGGAGGAGGATCTTGCCAGTGCATCCGACGAGATCAAGAGTCAGGACAGCGATATGGAAGGAAAAGAGGACGGTTCGGTGGAGGGCACTCCCGGAGAGGCAGTCCTGACCAGCGGAGGGGCCAACGCAGTTGTGGCGGAGGCGAAGGTGACAAGAGAGCAGGTGCGCGCCAAGAATAAAGAGATGCTGCAGCAGATCATCGATAATAAAGAGCTGAGCGACAAGGAGAAAAAGGATGCGGTGTCGCAGATGGTGAAGCTTACGGAACTGTCGGAAAAAGAAGTGGCGGCGGAGACTCTGCTGGCTTCAAAGGGCTTCAGCGATGCGGTGGTAAGTATCGCCGACGAGTCGGCGGACGTGGTGGTAAACGCCAAGGAACTTACGGAGGCAAGCCGTGCACAGATTACGGATATCGTGACGAGAAAGACTGGCGTGCCTGCGGAAAATGTGGTGATCAATCCGATCAATGAAGGGGAGAAGTGATAAGCTTCTCCTTTTAAAATGGCTTAAAGAGGCATGCATAGAGCAGGTGCATGCCTGCTCTCCCTGCTAAATATGCAGCAGGCCGGCGAGATTAGAAAAATTGATATAGAAGTCCTCATAAATATTGACCTTATAAATATTGATCTTGTCCTGGAAGGCGTAAGCCTGCTCCGGCCACAGATAATGCTGATATCTGGTTCTACGATGTCTTTCTTATCCTGCCGCAGCTTGACCGCAAATAGAGCGGGATAGACATGGCAGCCGCCGGCTTTGGAACGTATATATATTTTTCTCGGTGTTTAGATAATTTAAGATTTCCTAGTGGATGCGGCCTGGAGCGGCTCCAGGGCCGTGAACAGCAATACAGTAACACAAAATAAGAGCAATGTATCTCCGATTTAAAATGACTTGAAAAGGAGAAAGGATTTGCTATAATATAAAGGACTTCGTATAAAGATTAATTCATTAGAATGGTAACGATAAAAACAGGAGAGTTAGATTATGTCACAGCTATCAAAAGAAATCAAAGAACAGATTGAAAAAAGAAGGACTTTTGCGATCATTTCCCACCCGGATGCAGGTAAGACGACCCTGACGGAGAAATTCCTGCTCTACGGAGGAGCGATTAATCTTGCGGGGAGTGTGAAGGGGAAAGCAACGGCAAGGCACGCAGTGTCTGACTGGATGGAGATTGAGAAGGAGAGGGGAATCTCGGTGACCTCTTCGGTCCTGCAGTTCAATTACGGAGGGTATTGTATCAATATCCTGGACACGCCGGGGCATCAGGATTTCTCGGAGGATACGTACCGGACGCTGATGGCGGCGGACTCGGCGGTGATGGTCATCGATGCGTCCAAGGGCGTGGAGGCCCAGACGCGGAAGCTATTCAAGGTGTGCACCATGCGCCATATCCCGATCTTTACCTTTATCAATAAGATGGACCGGGAGGCCCTTGACACCTTTGAGCTTTTAGACGATATTGAAAATGAGCTCGGCATCGCTACCTGCCCGGTGAACTGGCCCATCGGCTCCGGCAAGGAGTTCCGGGGGGTATACGACCGGGAGACAAGGAAGGTGGAGATCTTTTCCGAAACCCATAAAGGCACGACCCAGGGCGAGGTGCGTAAAATCTCCTTGGACGATCCCGGTATGGACAGCCTGATCTCGCCGGAGCAGAAGGAAAAGCTTTTAGAAGAGATCGAACTGCAGGACGGCGCCGGGGCAGAGTTTGACCAGGAGCTTGTGAGTAAAGGTGAGCTGTCGCCGGTATTTTTCGGCTCGGCCCTTACCAACTTCGGAGTGGAGACATTTTTAAAGCATTTTCTTATGATGACGTCGTCGCCATTGCCCAGGATGTCGGATAAAGGCGAGATCGACCCGATGAAGGAGCCGGATTTTTCCGCGTTCGTGTTCAAGATCCAGGCGAATATGAATAAGGCTCACCGTGACCGGATCGCCTTTATGCGGATCTGTTCCGGAGAATTCGAGGCGGGCATGGACGTGTATCATATGCAGGGCAGAAAGAAGGTGCGTCTGTCGCAGCCCCAGCAGCTTATGGCCAAGGAGAGAAAGATCGTAGAGAAAGCCTACGGCGGGGGTATCATCGGCGTGTTCGACCCGGGGATTTTTTCAATCGGAGATACGCTCACGGCTTCCGGGGACCGGTTCTGCTACGAGGGGATTCCGACCTTTGCACCGGAGCATTTTGCCAGAGTCAGGCAGCTTGACACCATGAAGCGCAAGCAGTTTGTCAAGGGGATCAACCAGATCGCCCAGGAGGGCGCCATCCAGATTTTCCAGGAGTACAATACAGGTATGGAAGAAATCATCGTGGGTGTGGTAGGCGTGCTGCAGTTTGATGTGCTTAAGTACCGGCTGGAGAATGAATATAATGTGGAGATCCGTATGGACAACCTTCCTTATGAATACATCCGCTGGATTGGCAATGAGGAGATCAATCTGGATAAGCTGACCGGAACTTCAGATATGAAAAAGGTGAAGGATTTAAAGGGAAGGCCGCTCCTTCTCTTCGTCAATGAGTGGAGCATCCGCATGACTCAGGACAGGAACGAAGGGCTGATCCTGACCGAGTTTGCAAGGTAGGGAAAAAACCTTTGCAAAAGACCAGAAATTTGTTATAATGAGAAACATGTAAAACCAGACTAGGAGGTTTAGTGATATGGGCAAGGAAGAAAGAAATACGTATACAATAAAGACAGAAGAGAATCTCGGGGAGGTTAAGATCGCGGATGAGGTAGTCGCGGTCATTGCCGGGCTTGCAGCGATGGAGGTGGACGGCGTTGCCTCCATGGCAGGGAGCACTACGAAAGACATTGCCAGCAGGCTGGGCGTTAAGTCCATGTCCAAGGGCGTGAAGGTGGACGTGCTGGAAGGGATCGTGACGGCGGCGCTGACGCTGAACCTGAAATACGGCTATAATATAAAGGAGACGACGGGAAAGGTTCAGGAGAAGGTAAAGGCGGCCATAGAGAATATGACCGGGCTTGATGTTGCGGATGTCAACATCCGGATCACCGGAGTGGAGATGCCGGAGGAGAAATAAGTGAAGAGGACAGAGTTGAGAGACCATATCTTTAAGCTGGTATTCGGGATGGAGTTCCATGCTGCGGAGGAGATGAAAGCGCAGACAGAGCTTTATCTGGAGGGACTTGCGGATGCCGGGGAAAGGGATCTGGAGTATATCAGGACGAAGACGGGGCGGATCGGTGAGAATCTTGAGGAGATCGACCGGCTGATCAATGATACGGCAAAGGGCTGGAAGACGACCCGCATGAACAAGGCGGACCTGAGCATCATCAGGCTTGCCGTTTATGAGATGCGGTGGGATGACGATGTTCCGGTGGGCGTTGCGATCGATGAGGCGGTGGAGCTTGCGAAGAAGTATTCCAGTGACGACGGCCCGTCCTTTATCAACGGGGTGCTGGCAAAGCTCGCGCCTGGTACGGCAGGTGAGGATTCAAGATAAGAGGAAACAGAGGTGGGAGATGGCACGTAATGTATATTCGGTAAAACAGGTGAATGCGTATATCAAGAATATGTTTGCCCAGGATTACATGCTGAATTGCATTTATGTGAAGGGCGAAGTGTCGAACTTGAAGTACCACACTTCGGGACATATATATTTTTCGTTAAAGGATGAGTCTGGAACGATTGCCTGCGTTATGTTTGCCGGGCAGCGAGGCGGGCTCTCTTTTCGTATGTGCGCGGGGCAGCAGGTGATCGTGCTTGGAAGCGTGGCGGTTTATGAAAGGAACGGCGCTTATCAGCTCTATGCCAGGGAGATCCGCTTAGATGGCGAGGGCGTCCTTTATGAGCGGTTCCAGAAGCTCAAACAGGAGCTTGAGGATATGGGGATGTTCGCCCCCGAGTATAAGAAACCGGTTCCGGCTTTTGCCGGGCGCGTCGGGATCGTGACTGCGCCTACAGGTGCGGCAGTCCGGGATATCATGAATATCGCCAGGCGGAGGAATCCTTACGTGCAGCTTGTCCTTTACCCGGCGCAGGTGCAGGGCGAGGGCGCGAAAGAGAGCATCGTGCGGGGGATACGCCTGCTTGACCGTGCGGGCGTGGATGTGATCATCGTCGGGCGGGGCGGCGGCTCCATAGAGGATCTGTGGGCGTTTAACGAGGAGGAGGTCGCGCGGGCGATCTTTGACTGTGAGACTCCGGTAATCTCGGCGGTAGGCCATGAGACGGATACGACTATCGCGGATTTCGTGGCGGATCTGCGGGCGCCTACGCCTTCGGCGGCGGCGGAGCTTGCGGTGTATGAGTACGGGAAGCTTGTGCAGGCGATCAGGGAATATCAGGTGCATATGAGCCGGATGGTTTTGCAGAAGCTTGAACTGAACCGGATGCGCCTTATGAGCTACGAGACGAAGCTTAAGTATCTTCATCCGCAGAATCTCCTCAGAGATTACCGGCAGCGGGCAGCAGAGTGCGAGGACGATCTGCGCCTTTTGATGGAGGGAGCCCTGGGGGAGGCGAAGCACAGGCTCTCCCTCTATGTGGAGATTATGAAGGGACTGTCTCCGTTAAAGAAGCTGAATCAGGGATATTCTTACGTGAAGGCCGGTGACGGAGGGGCTTTAAAGAGTATCCGGCAGACGAAGCCGGGCGATGAACTTCTGGTCTATGTGACCGACGGAGTCATCTCGGCGGCGGTGACGGATAAGAAGGAGGAGCAGAGACTATGAGCGGAAAAGAAAAGGAAAGCGGTAAAGAGCAGACCCTTAAGGAGATCTTTGCGCAGCTCGACGAGGTGATCGAGGGGATGGAGCAGGAGGATGTCTCTCTGGAGGAGACGTTCGAGCTGTACCATAAGGGCATGGATATGCTGAAGCTTTGCAATGATAAGATTGACAAAGTAGAAAAGAAGATGCTGCTTTTAGATGACGAGGGAGAAGAACATGAATTTGAAAC
>CATJBQ010000223.1 GCA_949738465.1 uncultured Lachnospiraceae bacterium | reverse complement strand
GTGGCCGGGACAAACGGAAAGGGCAGCGTCTGCGCCATGACGGAGCGGATCCTGCGCCTTGCCGGTTACCGCACCGGCTGGTACAGCTCGCCCCAGGTATTTTCCCGTGAGGAGCAGTACCGGATCGAAGGGGAGGCCATCCCGCCTGAGGAGCTTTGGGAGCTGTTTTATGAAGTGGGAAAGGCCGCAGGGCGCCTGAAGGAGAAGGGCCTTGGGCAGCCCACCTTATTTGAGATCGAGACGGCCGCATCATTCCTCTGTTTTTACCGGAAAAAATGCGATGTGGCGCTGATCGAGGTGGGGATGGGAGGACGCTTAGACGCCACCAATATAATAAGGAAGCCGCTGTGCAGTGTGATTACCTCCGTGAGCCGGGATCATATGAAGTTTCTGGGAGAAACCCTTAAGGAGATTGCCGGTGAGAAGGCCGGGATCATCAAAGAAGGCTGCCCGGTCATCAGCGCCCCCCAGGAAAAGGAGGCGGAGACCGTGATAGAGGAGGTCTGCCGCCGGAAGGGCAGCGGGCTTCACAGGGTGCTTAAGGAGGATATCTCCGGTGCACGGTATGTGCACAAGGAACGAAGCTTCGATGCGCAGGAGGAAGCGGCGTACGGGGAACGGAGCACCGATGCGCAGGAGGAAGCGGCGCACGGGGAGGCGGAACTGGAGTTTTTCTACCGGGGCCGGAGGGTCAGGCTCTCCCTGCTGGGGGCCTGCCAGAGCGAAAATGCGGTCTGCGCTCTGGGGACAGCGGAATTTTTACGGAAATGGGGCTTCTCAATCCGGGAAGAACAAATGTTTGAAGGCCTGCGTTCCACCCGCTGGCCGGGCCGGTTCGAGGTGGTGTGCCGGGAGCCTTTTACCGTGCTGGACGGGGCCCACAATGTGGACGCGGCAAAAAAATTACGGAAAACCCTGGAAATGGGTTTTACAAATCGGGCAATAATATATATAATAGGGGTACTTGCAGATAAAGAGTACGAGA
Organism: uncultured Lachnospiraceae bacterium; assembly: GCA_949738465.1. Taxonomy (GTDB): domain Bacteria; phylum Bacillota; class Clostridia; order Lachnospirales; family Lachnospiraceae; genus 14-2. Next base: position 6,282 of record CATJBQ010000223.1, on the reverse strand, counting down.
AGCTTCTGGAAATCATGCTGCCCCTGGCGAAGCGGGTGTTTACGGTGACGCCGGAGAGCGAGAGGGCCCTGCCGGGGGAGGTGTTGTGCCAGGCGGCGTCAAAGCTGCACTCATTCGTAGTCCATGCGGCTTCCATAAAGGAAGCCTGGATCCGGGCGAAGGAGACGGCGCGGGTGCTGGAATATGCCGGGGAAAAGCCCATGATCCTGGTCTTCGGCTCTTTGTCTTACCTTGGAAAAATGAAACAGATCATGACAGGAAGCGATGAAAATGATAGATAAGGAAAAAATAGAAGCGGCCGTAAGGCTGTATCTGGAGGGGATCGGCGAGGATGTGGACCGGGAGGGGCTCCTTGAGACGCCGGGGCGGATCGCACGGATGTGTGAGGAGATCTACGGCGGGCTTTCGGAAAGCCCCAGGGAGCATCTGACGAAGACCTTCTCCTCCGACGGCAGCGAGATGGTGCTGGAGAAGGACATCACCTTTTACTCCACCTGTGAGCATCATCTGATGCCCTTTTACGGGAAGGTCCATGTGGCATATATTCCCGCCGGACGGGTGGTGGGCTTAAGCAAGCTGGCCCGCACCGTGGAGGTTTTTGCCCGACGGCCCCAGATCCAGGAGCGGCTGACCGCCCAGATTGCCGACGCTCTGATGGAGTACTTAAAGCCCAAGGGGGCCATGGTGCTGGTGGAAGCGGAGCATATGTGCATGACCATGCGGGGCATTAAGAAGCCCGGGAGCCGGACGGTGACCTGCGCGGCCCGGGGAGCTTTTACGGAGGAAGAAGCCCAGAGAAGGTTTTACGATCTTCTGGGGAGAGACGGAAGGTTCTAAAGAGGACTGGCAGGCTGCCGGAAAGGGGAACACAGGATGATTTATGTGGATAAATTGTTAAAAGAAACGGATTATTTAAAACAATTACAGCAACTGGAACAATTGGAACGGGACCGGCAGTTCTGCCGCCATGGGCTTTCGCATCTTCTGGACACGGCCCGGCTGATCTGGATCCGGTGTCTGGAGGGCCGCAGGACCATGGATAAGGAGATGGTGTACCTGGCGGCCCTGCTCCATGACCTGGGCCGGATCGACCAGTATGAGGCGGGGACGCCCCACGAGGAAGCGGGGGCGCGGCGGGCGGAAGGACTGCTTTCGGCCATCGGCTACCCCACGGAGCGCCGGGAGAAGGTAACGGAGGCCATTCTGGGGCACCGGGGCAGCAAAAGCGCCGCGGAAACCATCGAGCTGTCGGCCCTTTTGTGCTGGGCGGATGCGCGCTCCCGGATGTGCTTTGCCTGCGATGCCAGGGAGGAGTGCAACTGGAGAGAGGATCAGAAAAATGAGACCATAACAGACTAGGAGGACATCATGGAAAATGGGAATCATGGAATTGGAAACGGGAAAGTGAGAATCGGAAACCGGGAGTTTGATGTGGCCCATCACACCTATGTGATGGGAATTTTAAATGTAACGCCGGATTCTTTTTCCGATGGAGGATGCTACAATACGCTGGAGCGGGCGCTGGCCCACGCTGGGCGGATGGTGGAGGAGGGGGCGGATATCCTGGATATCGGCGGGGAGTCCACCCGGCCCGGCCATCAGCAGATCTCCGTGGAGGAGGAGATTGAACGGACGGCGCCTGTGGTGGAGCGGCTGAGACGGGAATTTGACGTGCCCTTGTCCATCGACACCTACAAGGTCCCGGTGGCGGCCTGCGCCCTAAAGGCGGGGGCAGACCTGGTCAACGATATCTGGGGGCTCCGGTATGATCCGGGGATGGCGGCGCTGATCGCCGGACAGGACGCGGCCTGCTGTCTGATGCACAACCGGGACAATACCTGTTACGGAAACCTGATGGGGGAGGTGCTTTCGGACCTTCGTATCACACTGGGGCTGGCGGAGGAGGCTGGCATCCCCCGGGAACGGATTCTCGTGGATCCGGGGGTGGGCTTTGGCAAGGATTACCGGCAGAACCTTGCAGTTCTGGCCCATCTGGAGCAGCTTCATGAGCTGGGGGTTCCCATTTTGCTGGGCGCCTCCCGGAAATCGGTGATCGGGCTGACACTGGATCTTCCGGTGACGGAGCGGCTGGAGGGAACGCTGGTTACCACGGTGTATGCGGTGCAAAAAGGTTGTGCTTTTGTGCGGGTGCATGACGTGAAGGAGCATGTGCGCACGATCCGGATGACGGAGGCCATCCGGGACGGCTGGAGGGAAGAATATGACGGAGAATAAATGCAGGGACCAGGGGCGGCTGGATCAGATTAGGATCCGCCATCTGGAGGTGTTTGGAAACCACGGGGTTTTCCCCGAGGAAACAAAGCTGGGGCAGAAGTTTCTTGTGAACGCGGTTCTTTATACGGACACCAGAAATGCCGGGCTTAGCGATAACCTGGGGTTGTCCATCCACTACGGGGAAGTGTGCCAGGAGATCCACCGGTTTTTGAAGGAGCACACCTACCGGCTGATCGAGTCGGCGGCGGAGCGGCTGGCAGAGCATCTTTTACTGACCATCCCCCGGCTTTCCTGGCTGGACCTGGAGATTTTGAAGCCCTGGGCCCCCATCGGTCTGCCGCTGGAAACGGTATCTGTCTCCATTTCCCGGGGATGGCATCAGGCGTACCTGGCTTTCGGCTCCAATCTGGGGGACCGCAGGGCTTATATCGAGGAGGCCGTTGAGAAGCTTTCGGGGCTTACGGGCTGCCGGGTGGAGCAGGTTTCCGGGATTCTGGAGACGGAGGCTTACGGCGGCGTGGAGCAGGGGCCCTTTTTAAACGGATGTCTGTCTTTGAAAACCATCCTGACGCCGGAGGAGTTACTTCGGGAGGTGAACCGGATCGAGGCGGAAGCCGGCCGGGAACGCCTGGTCCGCTGGGGGCCCAGAACCCTGGACCTGGACCTGATTTTTTACGATGATCTGGTGACGGAGGACGCCCATCTTCTGCTGCCTCATCCGGATATGCAGAATCGAACATTTGTTCTTGAACCCTTGGCGCAGCTCTGTCCCTGCAAACGCCATCCCATCACCGGCGAGACGGTGCTTCAGATGCTTGGGAGGCTGAGGGAATCCCAGGAACACGATTCCGGAGCGGGGGGCGGGTATCTTCTCTCCTGCGCAGAGGCCGGGAAAGGAGAAGAAGTGTGAAATTACAGGAATATATAAAGGAGCATGTGCTTCTTGCAGACGGCGCCATGGGCACCTACTACCAGGAAAAATACAAAAAGCAAAATCCGGAGACCCAGAACCTGCGCCATCCGGAACGGATTGTGGCCATCCACCGGGAATATCTGGCGGCGGGGGCGCGCCTCCTTCGGACCAACAGCTTTGCCTCGAACCTGGAGACACTGCTGGGCCGGGAGCGGGAGGAGCCTTTTGAGGAACAGCTTCTTACGCTTTCCGAAAATGTGCGCGCGGCCTATGCCAACGCTCTTCTGGCGGTGGAGGAGGAGGGCCTGCGGCTGGCTGCGGGCGCATCCGGAGAGGAGAAAAAAGACGGTGCGGATGCAGTTTTCGTGGCGGGAGATATCGGACCCATCCCGGAGCGGGGCCGCCTGGAGGAGGAACTTCAAAGAGAGTATGAGACCATCGTGGACGCGCTGCTGGATGCGGGCGCCAGAATCCTGTGGTTTGAGACCTTTGCGGATTTTTCCGCCATTGTCCGGGCGACATCCTATGCTAAGGCCCGGGGGGATGTATTTGTCATGGCAAGCTTCTGCCTGAACAAGTTTGGCTATACCCGGGCGGGGAGAAGCGCAGCCAGCCTGATCCGGGAGGCGCAGGAGCTTGGCATTGTGGACGGCGTGGGCTTTAACTGCGGCGTGGGTCCGGCTCATATGTATCAACTGCTCGCCCCTCTGGATTTCGGGGAACTGTCGGTATCGGTATTCCCCAATTCCGGCTATGCGGACGTTTTGCAGGACCGGGCTGGGTATCAGGAGAACAGCTCCTATTTTCAGGAGAATATGAAAAAAATCGTTTCTCTTGGCATTGACATTGCCGGCGGATGCTGCGGCACCCGGCCGGAATACATTGCCAGACTTTTCCGGGAGCTTCCAAAGAAACATGAGCCGCGCAGCCATGGCGACCTTCAGCCGGTGGGGGAGCCGCGGCTGAATAAGAGCGGCAATATACTGTACCGCAAGCTTCAGAACGGGGAAAAGCCCATTGTGGTGGAGCTGGATCCGCCCCACGACGGAAATGCGCAAAAGGTACTTGGGGGAGCCATGAAGCTGCGGGAGGCCGGGGTGGACCTGGTGACCTTTTCCGATTCCCCCATGGGAAAAATGCGGGCGGATTCCATTATGACCGGGGCCATGGTCCAGCGGGAGCTGCTGATGCCGGTTATGCCCCATGTGACCTGCCGGGATAAGAACCAGATCGCCATGGGAGGCGCCATGTTCGGAGCGCATATGAACGGGATACGGAATCTTTTGCTGATTACCGGGGATCCGGTACCGGCGGGGGACCGCAGCGATGTCTCCGGGGTGTTCGATTTTAACTCCATGAAGCTGATGGAGTACCTTCGGCGGATGAACCTGGAATATTTTCCCCAGGACCCCATCGTGTACGGCGGGGCGTTAAACCAGGGGCGGGCCAACCTGGACAAGGAAACGGCCCGGGTGAAGAAAAAAATGGAGGCGGGAGCCGATTATTTCCTGACCCAGCCGGTGTTCGGGAAGGAGGACGTAAAGCGGCTCTCTTACGTGAAGGAACAGACCGGGGCAAAGCTGCTGTGCGGGATCATGCCCCTGGTCAGCTACCGCAATGCCAGCTTTATGAAAAACGAGGTGTTCGGGGTTTACGTGCCCCAGGAGGTGGTGGACCGCTACCGCCCGGATATGAGCCGCGGCCAGGGAGAGGCGGTGGGCATTGCCCTGGCGCTGGAAATGATCGGGCTCCTTTCGGATGTGGCCGACGGGTATTACTTTATGGTTCCCTTTAACCGGGTGGATATGATCTGCAGGATCAAGAAGCAGATGGAACAGGAACGGATGCTGGAAAAGAAGGATGACAGAATATGAAGGATATAAGAGAAATATTAAATCATACTATAATTTTTCTGGACGGAGCCACCGGCACCAGTCTCCAGAAGGCGGGGATGCCCTCCGGCGTCTGCCCGGAGCTGTGGATCTTAGAGCACCCGGAGGTTCTCCTTAAGCTACAGCAGGACTACCGCAGGGCCGGGAGCCAGGTTCTCTATGCCCCCACCTTTTCCGGAAATGCCATCAAGCTTGGGGAGTACGGGGCGGCGGACCGTCTGGTGGAGATCAACCAGAGACTGACGGCCCTGACCCGGCAGGCCGCCGGGGCGGACTGCTATGTGGCCGGAAATCTTACCATGACCGGCGCTTCCTTAGCTCCCTTAGGGGAACTGGATTTTGAGGAGCTGGTGGAGATCTACAAGGAACAGGTGCGCGCTGTGGCTGCCGCCGGGGCGGATCTGTTTGTGGTGGAGACCATGATGAGCGTCCAGGAGTGCCGGGCGGCGGTGCTGGCGGTGAAGGAGACCACGGATCTGCCGGTGTTTGTCACCATCACCCTGGAGGAAAACGGGCGTACCCTGTACGGCACCGATCCGGTGACGGCTCTTGTGACCCTCCAGGCGCTGGGCGTGGACGCCTTTGGCATCAACTGTTCGGCGGGGCCGGACGCGCTGCTTCCGGTGATCCGTAAGCTTAAGGCTTATGCCGGGATCCCGCTGATTGCCAAGCCCAACGCCGGCCTGCCGCGTCTGGTGGAGGGGCAGACGGTCTTTGATATGCCAAAGGAGGAATTTGCCGCCCACATGAAGGCTCTGGCGGAGGCCGGGGCGTCTCTTCTGGGGGGCTGCTGCGGTACGGATCCCTCTTATATCGAAGCACTGGCGCAGGCTGTTCTGGGGGCTGGCCAGGAAGGAGATACCGGGAGGCTTGTGGCCAGAGCCATGCCGGAAAAGGACAGCGTAGAACTGCCGGAAGAAAGCGCCGTGCCGGAAAAGGGCGGCGTGGAACTGCCGGGAGAGAGCACTGTGCCCGAAAAGGGCAAAAATGGCGTCTGCCGCCGCATCCTCACCAGTGAGCGGAGCCGCCTGGAAATCAACCTGGACGGGCCCTTTTACATGGTGGGGGAGCGGATCAATCCCACCGGAAAAAAGAAGCTGCAGGAGCAGCTACGAAAGGGCGATCTGACCCTGATCGGGGAAATGGCCCGGGAGCAGACGGCCCAGGGGGCCGCGGTGCTGGATATCAACGTAGGGTTGGGCGGGATCGATGAGAAGGCCATGATGACGGCGGCGGTGGACG
>CATJBQ010000222.1 GCA_949738465.1 uncultured Lachnospiraceae bacterium | reverse complement strand
GATCTTAAGGCCCGAAAAAAGCTCCTTATTTTCCTCATTTTTCCCAGCGTCTCCGGTATCCTCAAAAAAATAGCGGAGCATGCTTAAGTTCAGGGTCTTCCCAAAACGCCGGGGACGGGTGAACAGATTTACTTCCCCTCTTAAGTCCAATAATTCTTTGATAAACAGCGTCTTATCGATATAATAATATCCCTCATTGATCATTTTTTCAAAACTATCAACGCCTACGGGCAATGGTTTCTTCATCCCGCACCTCCGTCTATTCTGTTTTGTATTCGCTACCGTTCAATTATAAGCTATTTTCAATACGCCAGCAAGTAGTTCCTGTATTATTCAGAAAATACTCCATCAGATGATGGGTGGTTACCGGCAGCCGGTCCGGACATTTCCGGTCCAAAGCAGCCAAAAGCCTTTCTCTTCCTGTCATTTTTCTTCTCCCTGTACTATACCTTAATATATCGTGTTGCTCTCGATTCACCGATTCGTTTAATCGCACCACTTTTCACCATAGCTCCAAGAACAGCTTCCACGGTAGTTGGACTTACATCAGGAAGAACCTTGCATATCTCCGCTTTGGAAAGCGGCGTTAGACTATTTAATATCGCAGCCTCAACACGGGCTTTCTTTGTGATCTTGCAACAGAGAAAGCAGGCGTGACATTCTGCCATTGCCGTCTCGGAATGGATGTACGCAAAGAAAGTCCAAAATAATACAGGGAATCAACAAAAGCTGATTCACATTTGCATCGCTGCGAGCCTCCATATACACCCCCTCCTACAACACAAACGGAAGCCGGATCGTGATCCTGGTACCTGCCCCTTTCTGGCTTTCAATGATAAAATCGCTTTCCTCCTTATAGTACAGCCGGATCCTCCGATAAACATTGGCAAGTCCGATGCCGGAGGCGGACAGGCTCCCTCCCTCGTTCTCTCCGTTCAATCTGTCCCACAGGCCCTGCAGCTCCTCCTGGCTCATCCCGTTTCCGTTATCCGAAACCGTAAATTCGATCCCATTTTCCCAATCGTGGAGGGTGACCTTTATCACACCATTTTCCCGATCCTTTACCCCATGTGAGATGGAATTTTCCACCAGGGGCTGGAGGATAAACTTGATCATGGTACATTCAAACAGCGTTTCATCCAGATCAAACAAAAACTGCAGATTTCTTTCCTCCATACGGAATCTCTGAATGTTCACATAGGACTTCAATGCCTTGATCTCTGCGGAAACCTGCACCAGATTGGACTGCCTGAGCACATACCGCAGGATCGAGGACAGGTCCTGGATCATATCCGTCACCGTATCATCCTTATGGCAGATGACCATCTGGTTGATACATTCCAGCGTATTAAACAGAAAATGGGGATTGATCTGGTGCTGCAGCATCTGGATCTCCATTTTGACCTGGAGCAGCTCCAATTCATTATTTTCAACAGCCTTGCTCACATTATCCTTCAGCACGGCCTCCAGCCGCGACACCATCCTGTTATAGGCTGCCGCAATGGTATTAAATTCATTGATGCTGGTGGTCTTACTGATCTGGGGGTATCCGTTCTGGGGAACCTTTTCCATATTGCGGATCAGATCATTGAAGGAATCTACCAGAACATTCTTGAGGCAGTCCGCAATAAATGCAAAAATGATCATCAGCATAACGATAAAAACAAGCATATAGCTTCTGATCTGTTTTATGCTCTTTAGATAATCCTCCTTCTCCCCATAAGCCGTAAGGCGGAAGGTACTGTTTTCAATATCCGCTCCCGAAACAGTGTAAAGCTCCTTTGCATACCGCATATCCGCCTCGATCTCATCCAGGGTTTCCAGAGAGACATAATTCACACTGCTTCTTCCCTCTTTAAGATAAAGATCAAGAGGCAGAAGATCATTGGCCCAAAGGCCGCGGAGCTTTGGAAAATCCATGAAGAAGAAGCAGTATCCGTAAACCCTGCCCTGCTCCTCAATCTTTTTTAAATACACGATCTTCGGCTGTAGCGCGATGGGGTCGGAGTCGATCAGAAAGCAGGGAGATTTCCCGTATTTATCCGCCTTCTGGCACAGGGCCTTCAATGTGCTCTCATCCAGCAGGGGATTGGGAGAAAACATCGTCTGGCTCAGATTTTTCTGATTCTCATCTACCAGCACCGAATAAAAATAGCCCGGCAGATAATTGGTGGAGGACAATACGTCCCGCTGATACGCGATATCCAGCTGCTCCGGCGAGTACTTGCCGCTTCGCACCTTGTACTCCACATCCTTGCGTTCCATAAAGGTGCTGTAGCGCTGAAAGGTCCTGTCAAATACCATAGAAATATCCTGGACGGTATTCTGGGCATATTTTTGCAGCCCGGCATTTAAGATCTCATTGGAGGTGCTGTTAAAATATGCAAACCACGCTGCCACTCCGATCATGCAGGGAATAAAAAAGCCCCCGAAGATACAGGTGGAAAAGGAGAAGGTGAAGCGCTTGTTTTTTCGGGGAATGCAGAGGAACTCAGAAGCATCCGTCTGCTTTTTCATGATCTGGCAGATCACCTTCAGATTCTTCTCCAACAGATTGGCAACGCCAAACAACAGGAGCAGGACAACAGCCGAGCACAGCAAAAAAACCATAGAAAGATTCTTATATGCTTCCTTCTGCTGCTCTCCATCAATGAGAAAACCGCTCTTGGGGATCCAGGTCTTTATGGTCAGATCTCCAAAAAAATCAGCGGTACTGTGACAGGAACGATCCGCCACTCCATCACAGGCCGCATCCAGCGAAAAACGATGAAGGTTGGTATGCTCATATACCTCCACATTGCAGGCTCCAAACCGCCTAACACTCTCACTGATATAGTCCTGATCCAGAAGAATGATAACGGGGGACTCCTCCAATATGTCATAGTAAATATATTCATCGGAGATCAGATCGCAAAAACCGGCGACGGATTCCTTCGCCCCGGCACTGCACTTCACACCGCGCCTGCTGATGGAGAAAAGCTCCTGATTCAGCAGCTCCTCCAGTCCCGCAGCCTCAAGCTCCTCCCTTGTGGGCACGGATTCAACCCTTAGCTCCTCCTGGGGAAAATTGTAATAGAAGCCTCTCCCGTTGTCATGATCGGCAATGCAGATCACTCCCTTGATAATGCCGGCATCCACCACCAGGCCATCCAGAAGGGAGGCGGTCTTCAAAAACGCCTCCCTCTGTTTTTCATCAGAGAGCAGATTTATATTTTCCTTATGGTAAAGATGCTGATTGCTCTCGATGAATTTCTTTACAATTTCCAGGTTGTAATAGAGCTCATAAAACTGGCTGGCAATGACATCATGCTGATTTCGGATCTCCTTTTCATTTAGCTGATCCACCTGGCGCTTTACGGAATACAGGTTCGCGCACACGCAGATTCCCTGCAAAATAAGATAGCATAGGATGCCGATGGCCAAAAAGAGCCTTCGAAAGGACCAATGGCTAGCTGCCAGCATGTTTGTTACGATATTCACTCGGCGTCACACCCACTCTCTTTTTAAATTTCTCAGAAAAATACCGCGGTTCCTTATACCCGATCTGGTAAGCGATCTCCCCAATGTTATGGGAGGAATTCCGCAAAAGCTCCTTGGCAATATTGAACCGAAATTCCTCCAGATACTCCGAAAATTTGTATCCTGTGATCTTCCGGAACAAAAAGCCCAGGTAGGCCGGGTTCATCCCCACCTCCTTTGCGATGGATTCCAGAGAAATGGGATTCCTGTAATTGCTTTTTATGGCATTGAGCACCTTGCTGACCTGATAATTGCCGATATCCTCCGGAGAGTCCAGCATCTGATATTCCCCCATGAGCTCGCCCCTGCTGCCATCCAGAACACTGCTGACCACATCATACAGCGCTTTCTTATTGACGGGCTTTAAAATATAATCCTCCGCCCCCGCCTTGAAGGCCCTCCGCAGATACGTATAATCATCATATCCGGAAATGCAGATCACCTTGATCCGCTTATCATATTTTTTCACCCATTCCACCAACTCCAGTCCGGAAGCTCCCAAAAGGCAGATGTCCGTCAAAACAAGATCCACCTGATGCTCTTTGATAAAATTGACGGCCTGGCCAAAGTCGTGGAAGGAACCCACGACTTCGACCTGTATCGTCTCCCAGTCATATTCACATATGGATCTTCGAATAAACAATTCGTCATCCACAACGATCATTGTACGAGTCATTGCCTGAAAACCTCCGATTTGAATCATTCTCTAAAAAACACTATTCCTTATAAGCCTCGACCTCCGACAGGGCAGCGGCATAGGTTCCGGTCCCCGTTTCCCGCATTTGGGTGATATCGATCCTAAGCCTGCTTCCCTTCACCGGCTGGAAGGTAAAGGTATAGACGTCCTGCTTCGGACCAAACAGATCCTCGCTCTGGCTGACAACCTCGTTCCAGCTCTCCCCGTCGCCTATGGAAATCGTAAATTCCTTCGGGAAAAGAGGATTGTTCTGGCCGGCGTACAGAACGACTCTGGATATCTCCGATTCCTTGCCCAGATCGATCTCGATCCACTCCGGATTTCCGGCAGCCTCCGCAGGCATGGTGCTGACCGCCTTGTCAAACACGCCGTCCGTAAGCAAAGCCCGCAATGATTTTTCTGCCATCGCGATTCCGTCTACCGAGGACATGGTTACCGTCTTCCCGGAAGCCAGATTCGCATCTGTGGGCGGCTCCACCGCTTTTCCCATATAGGCGCCGATATTATGATTTTCTGACGTTTCGTTCCCCCAATAATCGGTTGTAGCATTGCCGAAAATCTCTGTCCCTGCATTCAGGCAGGGAGAATCCTCCAGAAGCTGGAACCCATCCATGCCCTCCATGCCGGAATATGCATTTCTGGGATTGCTGAACATGGGGTCCTCCACGATCCGGCCCGCCTCCCCTGCCGGCAATAAGCTCTCCTCAAACCCGTACCAGCAGTTATTTCCAAATACCACCCGGTTGCTTAAGGCCGAATTGGAAAAGACAGGAGGCTTGATCTCGGAATCCACGCAGAAAATATTGTTGCGCGCATTCATATACACACGGTCCGCCCCAAATCCAAAGAACCGGAACAGGCAGTCAATGGGCTTGGTGGTATAAAAGGTATTCTGATAGATGTCTACCTGCTGATGCCGTACTCCGCCGTTGGATAAGGCCAGGGTTGTGGTGATAAAGCTGGTCCCGTCATTGCGGCTGACATTATACCTTACTGTGTGCCGTCCGTCAATCCCCAGATCCATGATCAGCAAAAATCCGCCGTAATTATCATGGGAGTAGTTGTACTGGATCGTGATATTATCGCAATAGGCATCGATATCAAAGCCCTGGCCGTCCTGGCTGGTCCCGAAGCCAAAGGATTCGTTATATTGAAATGTAACATTTTTGGAGCCGAAGCACCAGATTCCGGCATATGCATAGGACAGATTATTCCTGGTTCCGTTGGTGTCCCCGATATTTCCCTCCACCAGGCCCCCATCCACGCCATATAGCAGGATCGCATCCCCGAAGCAGTTGGATACGTAATTCCCCACCACCCGGATATTGGTGCTCAGCGTGATCAGATCCCCGCTTCCCACCGTAATGCCGCACAGGCTGCAGGAATCCACCTTATTATTCCGGATGAGGATATCGTCAAACTTCACATCCATTTCCGGGGAATCCGCCGTACCTGCCATCATCATGATCCCGCCGCAAAAATGGGGATCGGAATACTTTCTCTCCTCCTCAAAGACATCCGGCTGGGAGTCCACGTCATGGACATAACAGTTCTGGACCACAAGCCCGGAAACATTCTGCCTGACCGCGTTAAAATAAATGCCGCGGAGCCTCTTTGTCTGGTCGGATTCGTTGGTGACCTCCAGATTCTCCACCGTAATGTAGGACACATCGCTTCCGCATACGGCTGCACTCACAATGCCGTCTCCATGGATCGCCGGACGGTTGATGCCGTCTCCATAGTTTCCCACAAGGATCGGCTTTTCGGCCGTACCGGAATAGGAGATCTGCAGGCTGCCGTGCCATTCCCCGTCATTCTGAAACAGGACCGCGTCTCCGGGCTTAAGCTTTAGCTGATTGACCTCCTCTAAGGAGCAAAGGGGGTTCTCCATGCTCAAGCCGTCATTCCCAGGCTCTGCCTGGGCATCTACGTAATACACATTTCCTGAAATCCCCGAAATATCCGTATTATAAAAGTCATCCGTAAGATTCAGAGAATGAATCTTATCGATCATGGCTTCCACGTCCATTTCCGCTTTTGTCTCCCTGTCCTTTCCGGCCACAAGGCCAAGGACGATAAGGCCGCAGCCCAAAAACATACAGACCGCTAAGACAACTGTAATGATCTTCACTTTTTTTGTCATTTCTTTCCCCTCCTCAAAGGACTCCTACCCCTTCACCGCAGCACCGCTGATGCCCTCCACCAGATACTTCTGGCAGACGAAAAACAGGATCAGCACCGGAATGATAAACAACAGCGTCGCAGCGTTGACAACCGGCGTCAGGACAACATTGGTCCCCGGCATCACGTATTCCGCCGGTGAGAACATGGACATGACCAGGGGATATTTCTCTCTGGAAAGATACATGTAGGCTGTCATATAATCGCCCCAGTTAAAGTTAAAGATCTGGAACACCACAATGGCGCACAGCGGCTTTGACAGGGGCAGAAGGATCTTTGTAAATGCCGTATAGGGCGAACAGCCGTCAATATACGCCGCCTCCATGATCGCCCGGGGCATAGAATAAAAGTACTGCCTTGACAAAAAGGTGATCGCGGCGCTTCCGGCAATCCCCTCAAACACCCAGAGAACAAAGGTGTCGGTCAGCCCGATCTTGGAGAACAGGATATACTGGGGAATCTGGATCGCAAAGGTGGGAACCATCATGGTCGTCAGAACGGCGAAAAAGATGATGGACTGTCCCCTTGCCTTCAGCTTTGCCAGCGCGTATCCATACATCACATTGGAGACCAGCCCCAGCGGCACTGTGATCGCTATAATGATCAGCGAATTTTTCAGATACTTAAAATACGGGATCAGCGTCAGCGCCAATTTAAAATTTTCCCATTCGTAGGCGATGGGCTTTAAGGTCGCCGGCAGAGAATTCAAACCACGAATGGAGTTTATAAATGTATAGTAAAACGGGAACAGAAAGATCACACCTATCAGTGTGGCCGCAATATACGAAATAATTCTTAATCCCTTGCTTTTTGTTTCCATATCCTTCCCCCATTTAATCCGTATGAACCCATTTTTGGCTTAATTTCTCGTTTACCACGGTCAACGCCACCATGATCAATACCACAAATACCGTAAGGGCCATTCCGTAGCCGAACCGCAGGTTCACAAAGATCTGCTGATATGCATGAACCATATAGGTATACAACGGCCGTACCGGAACCGTGGCCATCCCGTTTCCACTCAACGTCATAGGCTGGCCATACAGCTGCAGCGACGTGATCACCCCTGTCACCAGCGCCATATAATTCATGGGAGAGGACAAGGGCAGGATGATCCTTGTGATCTGCTGCCAGACATTGGCTCCATCCAGGCGGGACGCTTCAAACAGCTCCGTGGGAATATTTTTGATGGCTGCGATATTATTTAAAAGGCCCGAGCCGGCGCCCCACAGCAGCATGATCATCAGGGCATAGCCGGCGTGATCATACCCCATCCAGTTCACCGGCTCCCCGGAAAAAAGCTTGATCAGCTCATTGATGACGCCGCCGTCTCTTAAGAACATCCCCCGCCACATGGTGCCCACCGCAACCACCGGCATGATCGCCGGCAGGTAAAACAGGGTTCGATAGATACCGATGCCCCTTTTCAGAAAGGACAAAAGGATGGCAAAGGTGTTACATATAATGATCGAGAGAGGAATCACGATCACGCCGATTACGAAGGTTCTGCCCAACGAGGCCAGGGCCTCGTTGTCAGTAAAAACCCGAATGTAATTGTCAATCCCCACCATTTTCATGGTATCGCCGTTAAAGCCGGAAAAATTCGTAAAGCTGATGTACACCCCCCAGGCCATGGGAAAAAGTCTGTAGATCAAAAACATCAGCAAAAATGGCGTCATGATCACGTAAAAGGCCCGTGTTTCCCTCTTTTCCAGCGAGGATCTTGATCTTTTGGGCAGATCCTTTTTTCCTTTTTTTCCAACCCCCATTTAATTTCCCTCCGCTAATTCTTTCCCTTCCTCGATCAGGATCTCTGTTTCACTGTTGATGGTGCTTAAGGCCTCATCCAGGTCTGACTGGCCGTACAGCACCGGAACATAGTATTTATCAAACAGGGTCGTAAGGCTGGTGTAGTTAATGTACGGGCTGATGGACGGCGTCAGATCTAAGGTCCGCATCTGGTAGTTGGTAACCGTATCCAGCAATTGCTGATCAAAGGCCGTTGCGTTGGGCAGTCCGTCAAAATAGGACTGAAACGCCGGGATGCCGTAGCCGATGTCCACCCGCGCATGGACAGCCGTTTCCGAAGCCACGATATACTCCAGCAGCTCCCAGGCTTCCTGGGGATGCTTGGTGCCGGAAAACAGGCCCACCGAGGTTAAGTCCAAGGCATAGGAGGCTTCCTTGCTCCCCACAGGGGCGGGCACAAACATCAGTTTGTCTTCCACCTGGCCAAGGAAACCGGTGGTGTCCCACTGGGCCCGGAACCAGTATCCCCCCAGCGCCATAGCGGTCTTCCCATAGGGCAGGGCCGAGGTACCGATGTTATCCGTCGGCGGATACAGAGAGCTTCCCAATGCCGCGTTATTATGCAGATCCATAAAGAACTCCACTGCTGCCCTGGTTTCCGGCGTATTTAAGGTGGTGCTGTCCAGATCCTCGGTCCAAAGGGAGCTTCCATTGGAATTCAGGTACATTTCCAGCAGACTGGGAAAGGTCAGGGCCGTCACACAGCCATGGCGCTCTACCGCCCCGTTATTGATGATGGTCAGGGCCTTGGCGATCTCGCCAAACTCCTCCCAGGTCATGGGCTCTGTGGTGGACGGCAGCGGGATCCCCGCATCCTCAAAGGCTGTTTTGTCAATCCATAAGCCGGTGGGGCTCCAGTCCTTGGGGATCGCATAGATGGGCCCCGCTCCTCTGGCACTGCCGTCGAACCGGCAGATATCCACAATATCATAGGCGTCATCCAGGTTCACCGCCGAGGACTGCTCGATGTACTCGTCCAGAGGGGCCAGTAAGCCCCTCGTCACAAATACCGGCAGTTCATCATAGCCCATCAGACGGATAATATCCGGCGGATCTCCGGAGGCGATCATGGACAGCAGCTTGGAGGATGAATTTTCCATGGGCACCTCGTTGATGATGATGTTTTCATGCTCCTTCAT
>CATJBQ010000221.1 GCA_949738465.1 uncultured Lachnospiraceae bacterium | reverse complement strand
CAGACGCTGCACCGCCCGGCGGGGAGCCGCTCCCATCACCGCGCCGATTTCCATCCTCTTTGCCACATAGTTGGGATGATAGATCTCCTTCACATACCCGGTAGCCAGGCCGATCTGGTTGCCATAGGAGCTGTAGCCGTGGGCCGCTCCCCGCACCAGCTTCTTCTGGGGCAGCTTGCCGGGCAGGGTTTCCTCCACCGGCACCGTGGGATCCGCCGCCCCGGTCACGCGCATGGCCTGGTAAACATATGTTCTCCCCGACAGCGGGTCACGGATCGCGCCCCCTAAGCAGGTGGCGGCCCCGCCGAAGGGCTCGATCTCCGTGGGATGGTTATGAGTCTCATTTTTAAAATTGACAAGCCATTCCTCCGTCTGGCCGTCCACTTCCACCGGAACCACAATGGAGCAGGCGTTGATCTCCTCCGATTCCTCCTGATCCTGAAGCTTCCCTTCCTTTTTCAGACGCTTCATGGCCATCAGCGCCAGATCCATCAGGCAGACGAACTTGTCGTCCCTTCCGGCATAGAGCTCCTTATGGGTGGCAAGATAATCGTTGTAGGTATCCTCCATGGGCTCTTTGTAATAGCCCTCCCCGAAGTCCACTTCCGTAAGCTCCGTGGAAAAGGTGGTATGGCGACAGTGGTCGGACCAGTAGGTGTCCAGCACACGGATCTCCGTCATGGAAGGATCCCGCTTCTCCTCCCCCTTAAAATAATTCTGGATATGTAAAAAGTCCTGGAAGGTCATGGCAAGGCCCAGGGAATCGTACAGCCCCCGCAGTTCTTCTTCCGGCATTCCCAGAAATCCGTCAAGGATCTTCACATCCTCCGGCTCCTCAAACCGGGTCACCAGGGTATCCGGCTTCTGCCAGTCCGCCTCTCTGGAATCCACCGGATTGATGCAGTGGTTCTTCACCGCCAGAAGCTGCCCCGGGCTAAGCGTTCCCTTTAACACATAGGTGGTGGCGCTGCGGATGATGGGCTCCTCCTCCTCGTTTAAAAGCTTCACGCACTGCTGTGCCGAGTCGGCCCGCTGGTCGAACTGGCCCGGAAGATATTCCACGGAAAAAACCGTCTCCCCGTCTGTCGGAAAGCTTTCCTCGTACACCTCATCCACAGGCGGCTCCGAAAATACCGTTCCCAGCGCCCTGTCGTATGTCTCCTGGGAGACATGCTCGATATCGTAACGGATCAGCACCCGCACATCCGTAATGGTATCGATTCCAAGATAGCTTTTGATCTCCGCTGCCAGCTCCTTCGCCGCGACGGCATAGGGGGCTTTTTTCTCCACAAAAATTCTTCTTACCTGACTCATAAGTACCTCCTTACACAAATGATGCGCTGTTTTTGCGCATACAGGTACACCCGAAGGGTGCTTTTTTTCCACTATAGCACAACTTTCCCCAGAAGTGAAGCATTTTATCGCTCCCGCACTTCCTCCGGAGCGTCGTAATCGATAAGACACTTCTCATAGGCGTTGATGATATGGGTATCCTGATATTTATCGTACCGGCGCTGGCCCCGCCTATAGCTCAGATGGACATGGCCGTGCAGAAACAGCCGCGGGCGGTATTTTTCCATCAGATCCACAAAAGCCGCAAAGCCCTGGTGGGGCAGATCCCTGGCGTCATTGATCTGATAAGCCGGCGCATGGGTCACCAGAATATCGAAGCCCTTTTTAAAAAACAGCTTCTTCCGAAGGCGCCGGATCCGCCGCTGCATCTCCTTTTCCGTATACTGGTCGCCGCCGGGCTTATAGCGCATGGACCCGCCAAGGCCTAAGATCCGCACCCCCTCATGGACGTAAATGGCGTCGTCGATGCAGATACAGCCGTCCGGCGGAATCCGGTCGTATTTGCTGTCGTGATTTCCCCGCACGTACAGCACCGGAACCGCGGCAAAGGTTGCCAGAAAAGACAGATACCGGGGATCCAAATCCCCGCAGGAAATAATCAGATCCGCTCCCTCCAGTTTGCTTTTATCAAAATTCTCCCATAAATAGGAGGATTCTTCATCCGCAATGGCAAGTATTTTCATCCCTTAGCCTTCCTCCGTGCGTTTTACCCCCTGCTGGCTGACCACGGGCTTCGCGCCCTCCAGAAGTTCTTCTTTTCTGGGGATGGATCCGATCACATTCTCCGCCAGCCAGTCCATGGTAGCAAGCTCCATGGCAGACATAGTATACCCGGGATTATCCTGTACAATCCCCTCCTGGGAATAGAGAATGCCCGTAAAGGGATTGAACCGTTCATGCTTGATGGTATGGCGCAGAAGATCAATGAGCCGCGCCGTGCCCACCGGCAGGTTCTCAGAGCAGACAATATCCACCACCTTGGCAGACATGCCCCACCAGTAATTGATGGCCTTTGTGGCCGAGGCATCGTCGTCCTTCTGCCAGCTTCCCTCTATCATGTTGTTGAGAAGCTGTTCGTAAAATTTTCCCCAGTGGCACAGCGGGATCGCAAGGCCCTGGTGGTTTTTCCCATCGAAATGATACAGACCGAAAATCCGGAAGGTATCCTCCGGAATCAGCATATCCCGCCCGGAAATACAGGTGGGGTTCACGTCGCTGATAAATCCGTTGACGTCACAGTCCCTCCGGGAGGACCAGTCCAGATAAATCCGGCTTCTGGGATTGATCATCTTGGCGCCCAGGGCAAAGGCGTTGATATTGGCAATGGTCCCGTAAATCGGATAGTCCCCGATGTAGGCAATCCGCCCGTTTTCCGCCATGGCTCCCGCGACGGCTCCCAGAAGGAATTTCGCTTCGAACATCCGGGCATAGTAGGTGCGGATATACCGGTGGGAGGTATTTAGGGAGCAGTTTAAGATCGTCACCTCCGGGTGGGCGATCGCCGCCTTCACGCTGGCCGCCGCAAAGGAGGGCGCCGTGGTAAAAATCAGGTTACAGCCTGCTCCGATAGCCTCCTCCAGTACCCCGCCGATGGTTTCCTCCGTGGTATTCTCATAGGCGATCGTGGTTACCTCCTGGGGGAAGCGCTGCTCTAAGTAAAGACGCCCCAGCTCATGGTTGTAGGTCCAGGAGGAGGAGGACGGTCTTTTTGCATAGATGAAGGCAATCTTTAAGTGGGGGATGCTGGTGGGCAGCAGGCGGCTGAGAAGGGTCTTTTTCTCCCCTGCCTGGGGCTTTAATTTCAGATCCACCCCTTCCTCCTCCTCCAGAAGCTCAAATTCTTCCCAGGACTTTTCCACCAGCTCATGGATCTGGTTGGTGGTCATGGCACAGATCTCCGGATACGTATAAAGGGCCAGAAAGGACAGGAAGGCGTCCCCTGCGTGGACCGTGGAGCCTTTTTGCACATGAAGCTTATATTCGGTGGAAAACCGGGTATAAACCGAGCTAAAGGTCAGCCGCTCATCTGCGGTCCAGATCTCATCCGCGCTCCCCTTCACCGCAAGCTGCAGCTTCTTAAAGGATCCCAGCTTGGAAAACCAGAGATAATTGACCCCGGTTTTCTCATAAAATTCCATGAATTCATAGTAAATCTTGTTTTCCAGATCCTGGGTTCTGGGGGGTATGACACGTGTCACATTCCCCGGGATCGACACGGCGTCAAAGTATTTCAGCACGCTGACACGCTTATTCCCTTCCTCCACATAGAATTGGTTCATATATTCATAGGCCTTGATGGGCTCCCGGATTCCCTCCTCCAGATGGCTTTCGCTTAAAGAGATCCATTTGGAGGCAAACTCCGTATCCGGGCCGAGAATGGGCATAAAATTACCGGAAAACGCATTGCTGCGCCCATTGGTTCTGGTTCCCACGATCCGCTCCGTGGGGATCTGTACCAGCCCCAGGGACACCTGCGAGCATTCGCCCCGGGAGGGCAAAATCTCGTTGAGGGCCTTCAGGGTGGGACGTTCCCCCTTGAGAAGCCTGGCCTGATAATCCTTTTTCCCCAGCTTACATGCCTTTGTATAATCCTCTAATGACATTTCCTACCTCCTTATAAAAACCCTTACAATTTTGCCTGCACAACCTTGGGCTTATAGCCCTTTTCCTTCAGAGCTGCGATGATCTGCTCCTTATGCTGGGTTCCGAACGCCTCCATGGTGATGCGAAGCTCCACCGCCGCGCTGCGGTTCGTTGAGACGAACTGATTGTGCTCCAGCTTAATGACATTGCCCTGGATCTTCGCGATGGTGTCTGCCACCTTGCACAGCTCTCCCGGCTTATCCGGCAGAAGCACCGACACCGTAAAGATCCGGTCCCGGAAAATAAGACCCTGCTGCACCACCGAGGACATGGTAATAACGTCCATATTGCCGCCGCTTAAAATCGACACGATCCGCTTCTCCTTCACGTCCAGATGGCGCAGGGCCGCCACCGTCAGAAGACCGGAATTCTCAATGACCATCTTGTGGTTCTCCACCATATCCAGGAACGCCACAATCAGCTCATTGTCCTCCACGGTGATGATGTCGTCCAGATTCTGCCGGATATAGGGGAAAATCTTCTCTCCCGGGGTCTTCACCGCCGTACCGTCGGCGATGGTGGTGACATTCGGCAGTGTCGTCACCTTCCCCGCCGCAAAGGACGCCTTCATGCAGGCGGCCCCCGCCGGCTCCACGCCGATAACCTTGATCTTGGGATTTAAAAGCTTGGCAAGAGTGGAAACGCCGGTGGCAAGGCCGCCTCCGCCGATGGGCACCAGAATGTACTCCACCAGGGGCAGCTCCTTAAAAATCTCCATGGCGATGGTTCCCTGACCGGTGGCTACCGCCAGGTCGTCAAAGGGATGGATGAAGGTGTAGCCCTTCTCCTGGGCCAGCTCGTAAGCCTTCTGGCACGCCTCGTCGTACACGTCTCCATAAAGCACCACCTCCGCCCCGTAGCCCTTGGTGCGGTTCACCTTAATCAGGGGCGTGGTGGTGGGCATCACGATGGTGGCCTTCGCGCCGTAACGCTTCGCCGCATAGGCCACCCCCTGGGCATGATTCCCGGCGGAGGCCGTAATCAGCCCTTTTCCCCGTTCCTCCTCGGAGAGGGTGCTGATCTTGTAGTAGGCTCCCCGCACCTTGTAGGCGCCGGTATACTGCATATTTTCCGGCTTCAGGTAAACCTTGTTTCCGGTCTGCTCGCTTAAAGACTCGCTGTAGATCAGCTTAGTCTCCAGCGTTACTTTTTTCACAATCTCGCTTGCTTCTTCGAATTTATCCAGCGTCAGCATGTCTCGTCTCCTTCAAATAATGCGTTTACAAACTCCTGGGCGTCAAACTTCTGCAGATCCTCAATGGCCTCCCCCACGCCGATGTACTTCACCGGTATCCCAAGCTCCGACTGGATGGCCACGGCAATGCCGCCCTTGGCGGTACCGTCCATCTTGGTGAGGATAATACCGGTAATCTGGGCCGCCTGGGAAAATTCCTTTGCCTGGGCCAGGGCGTTCTGGCCGGTGGTGGCGTCTAAAACCACCAATGTCTCCCGGAAAGCCTCCGGATATTCCTTTTCCAGGATCCGGTTGATCTTCTTCAGCTCCTCCATGAGATTCTTCTTATTGTGAAGCCGCCCTGCCGTATCGCACAGCAGCACGTCGGCATTTCTGGCTCTGGCGGCATTGACCGCGTCGTACACCACGGCCCCCGGATCCGCCCCCTCCTGGCCGCCGATCATATCCACGCCGGCCCGGTTGGCCCACTCTTTAAGCTGCTCGCCGGCCGCCGCCCGGAAGGTATCCGCCGCCGCCAGCACCACCTTTTTCCCCTGGCCCTTCAGCTTTTCCGCCAGTTTGCCTACGGTTGTAGTCTTTCCGACGCCGTTGACGCCGATCACCAGTACCACGGACCGCTCCTCCTCAAACCGGTAGGCAGTCTCCCCCACGTCCATCTGCTCCTTGATGCTGTTCATCAGAAGCTCCTTGCAGGCGGAGGGTTCCTTGACCTTAAGCTCCTTTACCTTGGCCCGCAGGCTGTCTAAGATCTTCTGGGTGGCGTCCACGCCGATGTCCCCCATGATCAGGATCTCCTCCAGCTCCTCATAGAAATCCTCGTCAATGCTGGAAAAACCGCTGAAAATAGAGTCGATTCCAGCCACTATGTTATCCCTGGTTTTGGCCAGGCCCCGTACCAGCCTTCCAAAAAATCCCTTTTTTTCTTCACTCATGCCACACACATCCTTCCCGATTCTATTTCAATGCTCATTGCAAACATATGTTCTATTTCATTTATTCATCCAGCGCTTCCTCGATCAGGTTCACCGACACCAGGGAGGAAATCCCCTTCTCCTGCATGGTGATACCGTAAAGACGGTCCGCCGCCGCCATGGTGCCTCTCCGGTGGGTAATTACAATAAACTGTGTATTTTTCGTCAGCCGGTGGAGATACTGTGCAAAGCGCCCCACGTTGGAGTCGTCTAAGGCCGCCTCGATCTCGTCTAACAGGCAGAAGGGCGAGGGCTTTAAGTTCTGGATGGCAAACAGCAGGGAAATGGCCGTTAAGGACTTCTCCCCGCCGGAAAGCTGCATCATATTCTGCAGCTTCTTTCCCGGCGGCTGGGCGATGATGCGGATGCCGCACTCTAAGATATCCTCATCCTCCACAAGCTCTAAGGTTCCCTTTCCGCCTCCGAACAATTCCTTGAAGGCCTTATCAAACTCCCGCTGGATCTCCACAAATTTTTCCATAAACTGCTTGCGCATTCCTGTGTCCAGCTCCTCAATGATCTCCAGAAGCGTCTTCTCCGCCGTGATCAGGTCGTCATGCTGGGTCTTCATAAAGGTGTACCGCTCGGAAATGCTCTTGTAATCCTCAATGGCGTTGACGTTCACATCCCCCAGCTTTCGGATCTCATCCTTGATGGCGGTGATCTGCTGCTTCATCTGGGACGCATTGTCGTACTCCTCGTTGCGGAGCGCCATGGCATTGTGGTAGGTCAGCTCATACTCCTCCCACATATAATTGGTCTGGCTCTCCATGCCCTCCGTCAGCTTTTCCTTCTGGTTGTTCAGACGGAACAGCTCCTTATCCAGATTGTTCATCTGCAGGCTCAGTTCCTCCCGCTGCTCAAAAAATCCTTTGTATAACGCGGAGAGCTCCTCCTTTTTCTTCTGGTACTCCAAAAGCTTCTCCTCCAGCCCCTTGTGGGTGTCGGCGGAAGCCTCGATGGTCTTATAGATTTCCTCAATATCGTGCTGCTTCTTCTCAATATCCTCCTGGGAATGGGCGGCGTCCTCCTCAATCTGGGAAAGCTCCTCAGAAAGCTTCTGGATCTCCCCGGTAATACGCTCCATATTCTCCCGGACAAAGCCCGCCTGCTGGCTGATCCCCGCCTCCTTTAAGGAAATATCGGAAACCGCGTCCTGGGCCTGGGCCAGAAGCCCGCTCTGTTCCTCTAAAAGCCTGGTATTCTCCAGATTGGCCGTCTCGATCTCCTTCTCCCGCTGCTGGGCCTGGGCAATCTCCCTCCGGATCTCCTCCTGGTTCTCCTTAATCTCCCCGATCTGGCTGTCGATCTCCCGGCTTTCCTGCTGCAGGCCCGTAAAGGTAGTATCATTCTCCCGCTTCTGCTCCCGGGCACGCTCCACATTCATCTGGGCGGTGTTCTGCTCGATTAGGATCTCCTGCAGCTTCTCCCGGACCTTTGCAAGATCTTCCTTCAAAAGCTCCCGGGCCGTCTGGATGTCGTCCATCCGGTGCCGGTGGGCGGCGATGGATTTTTTCAGCTCCTCCACCCGCTTTTCCAGCTCCTCGATCTCCCGCTTACGGCCCAGCAGGTTGCTGGTGTTCTTAAAAGCGCCTCCCGTCATGGAGCCGCCGGGATTTAAGGACTCCCCCTCCAAAGTAACGATCCGCAAAGAATACTGGTATTTCCTTGCCAGAGCCACCGCATGGTCGATCTCATCCACCACGTAGGTGCGGCCTAAAAGATACGCGCAAAGGCCCTGGTAACGGCTGTCGGCTTTCACCAGGGCGCTGCCGATCCCGATCACTCCCGGCTCCTTTAAGGCCTGCTGGTTCACGCTGGCGGGGCGTTTCCCCACGCTGGTTAGGGGCAGGAAGGTGGCACGGCCATACCGGTTCTGCTTCAGATGGGCGATCATGCGCTTGGCGGTGTCCTCGTCCGTGGTCACGATATTCTGCACCGTCCCGCCCAAGGCCGTCTCGATGGCAACCTCGTACTTCTTCTCCACCTGGATTAAGTCCGCCACCACGCCAAGAAGCCCTTTCTCCCGGTCCCTGCACTCCATCACCCGCCGGATGCTGTTGCCGTAGCCGTCATAGCGCTCGGCAATGTTAATCATGGACTCTAAACGGGACTGCTCCCGGTGAAAGAGTCGCACCTCCTCCTCCTGGGTCTTCTTCAGCTCTTCTTCCTTCTGCTGCCATTCCCGGCGCTTGCCAAGAAGCGCCTGCTCCTCCCCAGACAGCTTCTGATACTCCCCGTTTACCTCCGCCAGATGGTTCTGGGCCTCCTCCACCATGGCATTCAGGCTTTCTTCCTCGCTCTTGCGCTCCAGGATCCGTTTGCTTAGCTGCGCCTTACGGATGTTAGCCTGCTCTAACATCGTGTCATAGCGCTGCATCCGGCCCTTGGTGGAGGCCTTGGCATTCAAAAGCTCGATGACTTCATTCTTGCCCTGCTCGATGGCCTCCTGGCACCAGGCGATGGTTCCCTGGATCTGGCTTAAGCGGCCGGCAGCCTCCTGGCGCTTTTCGGATACCTCATCCAGCAGACGTTTCTGTTCCTCCGCCTGCTTCTGGTATTCCGCAAAAGCCGCCTTACGTTCCTCCTGATCCGCCAGAACGGCGTTTCTGCGGTTCTGGTACAGCTCCTCGCTCTGCTCTCTTCCCCGGATCTGCTCCTTCAGAACGTTGATCTGGCCCTCCAGCTTTCCCCTTAAGACGGAGGTATTGCTGATCTCCTCCCGGACCGCAGTGATATTCTCATCCATCTGGTTCCTGTCGATCTCGGTCTGCTGGTACTTCTCACGGATGCTCTCGAAGGCCTCCTTGGACGCCTGGTAATCCTTATCGGCGATGGCGGTCTTCTCCTCCACCTCCTTAAGCTGCTGCTGCATCCGCGCAAGCTCCATCAGAAAAAGGTTCACGTCGTAGGTTTTCAGTTCTTCCTTTTTTTTCAGATAGATCCTGGCCTTCTCCGCCTGGCGCTCTAAGGGACCCACCTGCTTCTCCAGCTCGCTTAAGATGTCGTTGACACGGACCAGGTTCTGCCGCTCATTCTCCAGCTTCTTCTGGGCCGTAGCCTTTCTGCGCTTGTATTTTACGATTCCCGCCGCCTCGTCAAAAAGCTCCCGGCGTTCCTCCGGCTTACCGTTTAAGATCTTCTCAATCTGGCCCTGGCCGATGATGGAGTAGCCCTCCTTACCGATTCCGGTATCGTAAAAAAGCTCGTTGACGTCCTTTAAGCGGCAAGGGGTACCGTTCATCAGATACTCGCTCTCGCCGGACCGGTACACCCGCCGGGCCACGGTGACCTCGTTAAAATCAAGGTTCAACTGGCGGTCGGCATTGTCTAAGGTGATGGCCACATAGGCATAGCTCAAGGGCTTGCGGTTCTCGGTTCCCGCAAAAATCACGTCCTGCATGCTGGCGCCTCTTAGCTGCTTGGCCCGCTGCTCGCCCAGCACCCAGCGCACCGCGTCCGCCACATTGCTTTTTCCACTGCCGTTGGGGCCCACAATGCCGGTAATCCCATTGTGGAAGTCAAAGAGTATCTTATTGGCAAAGGACTTAAATCCCTGCACCTCAATACTTTTTAAATACATACATCTCCTCCGCTGTTTCCTGCCTGCTTCTGCCGCAGAGAAAGAAGCGCCTGGTAAGCCGCCTCCT
>CATJBQ010000220.1 GCA_949738465.1 uncultured Lachnospiraceae bacterium | reverse complement strand
GAACATTGCTGCGCATTTGCAAGACCCGAGTATTGAATACTACGGATTGAATGTCATTGGCGATATCATGGAATTTGACCATATGCTTATGGAAAAATACCCGGAGAGGATCAAAAGCATCTATAGCAAAACAAAAGGCTTTCTTCTGTGTCTGCCTGGACGTTGCTTCCATTTTATGGGGCATCCGTATATCCCGGTTCCCCTGCACAGCCGCAAATTCCTGCCGTCATTGCAAGGGAAAGAAATACTGCCAGTATTTTTTTAAATTTTCCCATGGATACCTCCCTCACGCATCGGACAATATCAGCTGACGGCAAAAATGTCACCCCTCTCCTTTGCCGCTCCAATCTCTTCAAGATATGGCTCATAATCCAGAGAATTTCCCGTAGCTCCTGCCAGCGCTGACAAGGCGCCGCCGGCGCTGGTTCCATTGGTTATGATTTTTTCCACATCCCCGTAGATCTGCCCTTTATTATGACGCAAATATCGGATCACCGCTTTCATATCCACAATCACTGCCGGGGCGCGCCCGACCATCCTCCCGGTATTATCATCCATTCCTTTTGTGTCTTCTTCTGTATCCGCATCCGCTTTCGCCCCGACAAAAAACTCCTCACTCTCCATTCCTGATGTCCTTCCCCGAAGCCCGGGCGCGGCTACTACATAACCATGGAACAGGGCCTGGAAAATCGTGTTTGCCTCCCCTGTCCGCGGATTCAGGCAATAGCGGATCCCTTCATAAGCACGGAACGAAACGCTTTGCCCCCTGCTTCAAATCTTTTCATTTTATATCCTGACTGATCAAACCAAGTTATCTGCCATATACCTCCACCCTTTCTTAATCTTATATTTACTGTTATTTTTCATGGGATTCTTTTGAATGTTCCTCCAATCCCGCCAGCACATACTTCAAAAGGCGTTCACTGCAGCGCGTGATCTCACGAAGCTGCTCCGTGTCTGCATCGTCGATATGGATTCCGCAGGAACAGACGACAATGGCATTCTTTCGCATTGCGACCGTTTCTGCAAACAGGCGCGCTATCACTTCATCCTTGTGCCCGATTCCGTTCAAAACAGATGAGGTACAGCTCCCTCCTGTGCCTGTCAGGCTCGGTCTGGGAATGCTCATGACAACGCTGCCGACATGAGGCCTGCTTCCTCCAAAGACCGAAACTGTATAATCCGAACCCATTTCTACTACCACACATTGAATTTCGTATTCTCCAAATAGTTTTTCTACATACCTCATGATTGATCCACCCCATTCCAGGGAACAAACCGGTTGTAAGAAATGCCAAACTGCATCAGTATTTTTCCAATGATATGATCGATCTGGTCTTCCATCGTCTTTGCCCCATTGTAAAAAGTAAGTACGGGCGGAACGATCACACAACCCATGTCTGCCGCTTCCAGCATATTGCGGAGATGGATTCTCCCAAAAGGCATTTCTCTCGGAATAAGAACAACTTTCCGCCCTTCCTTGAGACAGACATCAGCCGCCCTGACAACCAGATTTTCCGCATAGCCCGCCGCGATCCCCGCCAACGTTTTCATGCTACATGGCAGCACGACCATCCCCATCGTCATATAGGAGCCACTGGATACGCCAGCCGCCAGATCCTCCTCATCCAAAACATGGTCCGCAAGGGCATACAGCTTTTCTATGGGCACGCTGCTCTCCAGATTCCACGTCACTTTCGCGCTTTTGCTCACAATCAGCTCCACTTCAAAGCCTTCCATGCTTTTGATTGCTTTGAGCAGATAATAACTCATTTCCACACCGGTGGCTCCGGTTACCGCTACAATAATCCTCATCACATTTTCTTTCCTGGCTTTCTCCTTCCCTATTGAAATAATTCAGGCGCCCAGTGGGCCGGATCCACTTCCAAAAACTGGCAACGCTGAAAATCAGCTTTTAGGTCATAGGGCACGGTACAATCGAAAATAGCCTTGCATGAAATCCCATGCACACGGATGGAAGGGTCAAATCGTGGATCATTGGAAGGATCCAATACATGGGTATGCACGCCCGGAATCGGGATAAAGTCTACATCACCTTGAAAAC
Source organism: uncultured Lachnospiraceae bacterium (assembly GCA_949738465.1). Lineage (GTDB taxonomy): Bacteria > Bacillota > Clostridia > Lachnospirales > Lachnospiraceae > 14-2. The sequence continues at coordinate 971 of CATJBQ010000220.1, read as the reverse complement.
GTGTCGTCATAGCCCACATGACATCGCTCATATCAAAGATGTCCACATCTTCATCTACCAAAAACACATGCTTCATCTCGGAAAACGCGGAGAAAGCCAGCAATGCCGCCTGACGCTGACGTCCCTCGTCGTTGATGTTGTTTTTCCTGAACTGCAGGATCGTAACAAACTTTCCGCCTCCGCAAGGCGCTGCATGGACATTGAGCAGACGGCCCGGCATTGCACACTCCACCAGATCAATGACACTGGCCTCTGTGGGGATCCCTGCCATGGACACATGCTCGTGGCTGGGACCGATACAGCTTTGCATAATCGGATTCATACGGGTCGTCACTGCCTTTACCTTGATTACCGGCAGGTAATTTGGGAGATCGTCCCCTTTGGCGTCTCCCGTATATCCGGGAAACTCAGGCATCGCCTTACCTGTATTGGTATGGATGTCCTCGCGCATGGTCAATCCCGGCGTCAGTTCCCCCTCTATGACATACTCTGCGTGGGCGATACAGGTCTCATCGATAGAAACACATTTTGCCAGTTCCACCGGCTTTCCGCGCAACGCTCCCGCAATCTGCAGCTCGTTAAATCCCAAAGGGGTTGTGGGCGGTTCAAAACCGGCTGACATGTAAATCGCGGGATCCACCCCTATGCTGACGGAGATCGGCAAAGGCTTGTTGATTTTCAGCGCCTTATCCCAGAAAACGCCGATATGACGGGAACCTGGCGTGATCCACATGGTCATCTCATCCCTTGACTGAATGCAGAGACGGTGTATCGTCACATCACTGTCCCCATTTCCTGTGGGATCAGAAGCCGAGCACAGCCCCATGGTCACATAGGGGCCTGCATCCTCCGGCGTATTGGTAGGCGCCGGTACAAGCCTGCGCAGATCAAAATCCGGATCTTCCACACGGTAAACCACTTCCTGGCAGGGCGCCGGGCCCTCCTTCACTACCGGCTTGATCGGGGTTTTT
>CATJBQ010000219.1 GCA_949738465.1 uncultured Lachnospiraceae bacterium | reverse complement strand
CCGTCAAAGCTGCGGATGCCCAGGCGCCAGCCTCCGTACTGATTCCAGCCGATGGCTTCGACATAGCCGGATTCGACGGCGATGATTGGTGTACCGACCCAAATAAAATATTGACTACAGTCAAAAGGTGATATCAAGAATATCTCCGTCCAATGCGCAGGTCTTTACCATCTTCTTTATCAGTTCGTTTTTCTGCCGGTATGAGAGATTCTCAAAATTCTCCAGCAGCGTGCAGATCTGTTGATATACTGTTTCGCGATTTCGGGCAGAGTTCTCGGCCTGCTGGCGGCTGAGCTCAGCCAGCTGCAGGTTATATTCCAGTTGCCGCTTCTGCGTGTCCAGCTGTTCAATTTGAGTGATAATATAGGATGCCGCAGATGACGCAGAATGCTCCATTAGGGCGGAAGTCAGATTTTGGATGGACTGCTCCAGACGGCAGAGCTCTTCCTTTATCTGACCGGTGTCGGCGACGGCCTGCGGTTCTTCCTGCCGGAGGATAATCAGAGACGGATTAATCCGGATCTGCCTCAGACGGTCCAGAAAGAGCTCATCGATTTTGTCCACACGTACGTAACCGGAATTACAGTAAGAACGCCCTTTGCGGGCCGCCGCAGCACAATAATAATAAGAGAAAAGCAAGTTGTTCTTTGTATAAGTGCGGATGTCAATGCGGGAACCGCAGCGGCAGCGGACGATGCCTTTCAGTATGCCGCTCTCATATTTATTGCTACGGAACATCTTGTTTTGTCCCAGCCGGGCCTGGGCGGCAACCCATTCCTTTCCAGGGATAACCGGTTCATGGGCGCCGATGGCAATCGTCCAGGTATGATTGTGGACATTCTTATCGGCCGAAGAGGTGCGGCCATAAGCGATCAGGCCGTTGGAACCGTCAAAGAGGCGCTGATCGGGCAGCACATAGCCTTTTTGGCGAAGATAAAAATAGGCGTCCAGATCGTTGGCGCAGTATACAGGGTTCATGATTATCTGGTAGATCTGATTGGAGCTCAAATATTTACCGGCCTTTGTGCGGATGCCGTGATCGCGGCAGTAGCGTTCGGCCCCGGTGAGGCTGTAGCCGTCCAGGAGCAGGCGGTACAGGCTTTTTACCAGGCCGATACCGTCCGGATCCACCACTAGAAAGGAATGCTCCTTGCCGTCCACGCGCCGACGGACTGATGTCATACCGGCCGGGCGCCGGCCTCCGGTCCACATACCCGCGGCGCCCAGGGCCCGCATATTGTCAGAAACACGCTCGGAGGTATTTTCCCGTTCCAGCTGTGCGAAGGCGGCCAGTATGTACATGACGGTGCGTCCAATGGGGGTATTGGTATCAAAGGATTCCTTTACGGATATGAAGGATACGCCATAACGCTGGAAGGTGGAAAACATCTCCGAAAATTCCTGCACGTTGCGGCTGATTCGGTCGAGTTTATAGACCATGATGATATCCAGGCGCCCGGCCTTTACGTCCGTCATGAGCTCCTGGAAGGAGGGGCGGTTGGTATTCTTGCCGGAAAAGCCTTCATCGCGGTCATAGACGCGGAAGGTCACGTCCTGATCCTTGTACAGGATACCGGCGTAATCCTTGCAGAGCTGGACCTGAACGGAGACGGATTCACTGTTATCGCGGTAGACGGATTTGCGGGGATAGATTCCGATGGTCATAGCATACCTCCTTGTACTATCTTACGGATTTTCCATTAGAAAAATGCGCAGTTGACTAAAGCAGCACTTTGGTGGTATACTGTGGGTGTTGAATCCAGGTATACGGGCGTGCCGCCCGGTGTATCGAAAGCCAGTTCCTGTTGACGCAGGGCTGGTTTTTTATGTCTGTAGGGACTCTTTTTCTTTATCCAATATGCAGTTGAGTTTTCAGAGCGTCTTGCAAAACCTGTGAAAAATTGATATTCCGCTCTAACGCTGCTGCATTCAGCCACGCAGGCAGGGTGACGGTTCTATTTACTGACCGGTTCCTGTTTGCCATACGGATCGAAGGCATATATACGTCGATCAAGACGACTCGTTCATTATCTTTTGTTTTGATCTCAGATAAGGGTGTAGGGGCCGGGATCACTTCCTCATCCTCCTCTAATCCATTAAGGACACAGCCAAGAAGTTCCCGCGCCGATAAGAAGGCATCATTGTCATTCGTGCCGCTGGTGGCACATTTCAGATCGGGGAAATCAACAGCAATCTCTTTTCCTGGTTCATAGGTAAAGATAGCAGGGTAAAAATAGCGTTCTACTTTTTTCATAAAGACCTCCATGATTATATGTGCTGAGAGGAGAGGGGGCTAATCAAATTTTAGCCCCGACTGCTCTTCGATGCGCTTCAGCGTTGGAAGGGGAATGTCTTTGTCAGGATGTTTTACTGTCGTTCTCCCTTTTTTGGTAGGGTGTTTGTATTGGTGATGGCTACCGACTACGTTTACCTCATACCATCCATCTGCTTTTAGCATCTTGATGACTTCTCGTGAAGAATAGCTTCTCATTTGCATTCCCTCCTGACACTACAATAATAACACATATAAAAGTATTTGTCAATAGAGAAGACAAATATTTTTATATTTGCTAAATGCTTTTGGCATGAAGATTTTATTATGGTCTAAGCCTAGGCATATGGTTATTACCCGGTGTATCTAAGGCCGGTTCCTGTTGGCGCGGGAGATGGTTTTAATCTATTGACAAATACTGAGTATCTGACATATAATATACCTAACAGGACAGCCGGAAGGTGAACGTACCTCACCCGCCCCGGCGAATGTAAGCTAAGAAATAGCCGCCGTTCTTACCAGGAGCCGGACGGCTATTTCTTATTTTTCAGATTCAGAATTGCCACGATCAGCAGCGCCACAGTCAGAATGACCATGAATTCCTCATATGTACTCATAAGGCACCACCCCCTTCAAACAGGCTCGAAGCGGGCGGGAGCACGTCCCCCGGCTGCCCGGGTAAGCATATTATGATGTCAAGGTGCGGTAATTTATTTCGATCCACGTCCCCCGCAAAGGGGACGACAGAGACAGATTACACTGCCGCCGTTTACCAATAGAACGATATCGCTTTTTTAGAGTAAACGGGGATCAACAATCCAGTATTCGCGGACGCCGGCCTCTCCTTTATTGGAGCTGGCTTAAAAGAGCCATGGTCGGCTTATGCTGCGAAGGGGCCGGTTTTGGGTTTGCTTTAACAAAAATAGTGGATTTCTCCAAAATAGGAATACCACTTTTGGATAATTTCAGAACTGCGGGCTTCTATAATGCGCATAATGTTTCTAAGTACATTGTTAGGAATTTTTGAGTTATTATTGCAGAGCAGGCAGCTTCCGGCTTTTGTGATCCACACCTTTGTTGCATTGGGGGATGGGCCTCCTTTAGAAATATGAACATGGATCGGTTCCAGGGGCTTGTTTTCATTTGTCCAAAAATAGATCCAGTAAGAACCAACCTTAAAAACTTGAGGCATTTTCAAAGCCCCCTTCCTGCGCGAACTCCAAAATCAGGTGGGCAGTAGATTCTATGATTTTCTGATATCTATCAATATCTGCTTCCGAAAATTGATAGACATCTTCCCATGTGTAATCGGGAAGGTAACAGGTCGCGCGGCGAAAACAACAAGCTTCGTCTGGCTTTTCAATGTAAACCTTTACCCGGCCATCCGATTGCATTTCAGAATGGACGATTTCAGTATTATCATCAAGCGTCATAAATGGATACATCATAGTGTGCAGGGCTCCTTTCTTTTTCGGTCCACGTCCCCCGCAAAGGGGACGACCAAGGCAGATTACGTTGCCGCCATTTACTGCATTTGACTCAAAAGCGCCACGGTAGGCTCCAACAGAAGTGTATCGTTATTCCTCCACCTTCCCGATCACCCATCCCAGACAGGTCACGTCGTCGTTGTCTGCTGTATCTGGCTCAAAAGGGCTATGGTGGGTTCCAGAAGGAGTGTATCGCCGTCTATGGTAACATAGCTTCCATATTGTTGCTGGTAACCGGAAATAGCGGCATAGAGAAATTCTTCAGTAATTCCCAGTTTTTCTGCTATCTCATAGGATTGCCGATATCCCTGCTTTAACAGACTGGCGATGCTGCGCAGATCGGCCAGTTCATTGCGAAGAGCTTTTCTTGTTATGTACTCTTGCTTGGCGTTGTTTATGTTGCGCTGGTCTAGGATATTTCCGGCGTTTATCTGGCTATGTATGATTTATTCGGCAAGGACGCATGTTTTCTCGGCGGTTGTTTTCAGGGATTGGCTCAGGCCTATGCAGTCGCCATGGATCATTCCACGCATTTAAGATTCAAAAGGAACATCTTCAATGACATGCAGGCCGGCGTCTTCTGCTACTTGCAGCCAATATTCATATTGTTCCATATTGTTCACTTCCTTTTGTTTTGCAATCTCTTTAATAGTTCTGCGTCCCGGTTCATTTTTTCCAGTTCTTCATCGTCAATCGGCGCGTCGTTGTGCGCAGCTTTGAGGACAAGATAGTCCGGCTTTGGTTCCTGGATGATAGCGGCCACGTTGTCCGGGCGGGTGTATTTTTCGTCCAGCGTCAGGAGCCGCACCTGCTCCGTGGCGGCTTCTTTGCCGGTGGTGTTGAGTTGGTCGTAGTATTGGATGATTTTAGGAGCTTCCGCTTCGGTAGTTTCGCTTTCTTCCCAACCCATCAAATAGCAGGGCGAGCATTGAAGGACGTTT
>CATJBQ010000218.1 GCA_949738465.1 uncultured Lachnospiraceae bacterium | reverse complement strand
CCAATGAGGAGATCCGGCTGGAGTTTGCAAGATCCGTCCGCCAAGTGAACCGGGAGAATACGGTCCGGCGCGTGTTAGAAAGCGATCAACTGATTCTGGATACGGTTCAGAGAAATGAGGAGGCGGTGGCGGCCCAGATTGAAAAAATCCATCGGGAGGAGGCCCTGCGCAGCGTCATTAAGCTGGCTTATTTCAGCTATAAGGATCAATATCTGAAATTCGAGGAGCTGCCCTCCGGCGACGGCTACGTGGATCTTGTATATCTCCCCAAGAAGCGCTCGCCATTGCCGGCCCTGGTAATTGAGTTGAAATGGAATCAGCCGGCAGAAGGGGCCGTTGCCCAGATTGAGAAGAAGCAGTATCCGGAGGCGCTTAGGGGCTATGGCGGGGAAATTCTGTTGGTGGGCATATCCTACGATAAAAATGCAAAGGAGCGGAAGCATACCTGCCGGATCCGGCCGGCATCATAGCGTCTTTTCCTTCCGGTACAGCCAGAAGAAATAGATTCCGCACAGGATAATCTGCAGCAGGCTGGAACTGGGGGTGGCAAGGCTTACGTGGAACAGGGACACCTCCGCCGCCTTACTGAAAAAGTAGGACACTGGGATCCGGACCCCGAAGGCGCCGATCACACCTTCAATCATGACAAAGGTTGTCTTTCCGCAGCCGTTAAAATAGCCCATGAAGCAGAACAGGAAGGATGTCAGCAGTGTGTCGATGGCGTAGCCCTTCAGGTAATCGGCGGCGGCCCCGATGACAGCGGGCTCCGGGGAAAAGATCCGGGCCAGCAGGGAGCCGTGAAAAAAGGATACATAGCCAAGCACAAGGGCGATACAGAAGGAGGTTGCGATTCCGCACAGCAGGCCGGTTCTGGCGCGTTTCTGCTGCCCGGCTCCGATGTTCTGGGCAACGTAGGCGGACATGGATTGCATATAGGCGGAGGGGATCAGCATGATGAAGCCGCAGAGCTTTTCCGCAACGCCCACGCCGGCGGAGGCCGTCACACCTAAGTTATTGACGATAGCCATGATCGCCAGGAAGGAGATGCTGACCAGGGTATCCTGCAGGGCCACCGGAAGCCCTAACCGGACGATCCGCCCGGCCAGATTTTTCTGGAAATGAAGGTTCTTCCGGGAGAAGGAAAAGGGCAGGCCGCGGCGGCGGATCAGAAGCAGGGACAGCAATACGCTGATGGCCTGGGCCATTACAGTCGCAAGGGCGGCGCCTGCGGCTCCCATTTGGAAGGAAACCACGAATAGAAGATCCAGGCCGATGTTGCAGACGCAGGCGATGAAGACAGCGATAAATGGAGTTTTGGAATCGCCAATTCCCCGGAAAATGCTGCCCAGGATGTTATAAGCCGTAATAAAAATAATTCCGCTGGAGCAGACCATTACATAGGCCACGGTTTCCTCGTAGGCTTCCTTTGGGGCCTGCATCAGGGTCACGAAGCCCCTGGTGGTAAAGAGCATAACGATGGTGAGGATGAGGCCGATAGCTGTAAACAAAAGGATGCCGACGCCGATGGTATCCCCCACCAGGTGCTCCTTTTTCTCGCCGATCTGCTGGCCCACCACGATGGTGATGCCCATGGCCAGACCGGTGATGATCAGTGTCAGGGTGTGCAGGATCTGGCTTCCGGTGGCCACGGCCGATACGGCGGAGGCGGAAGCGAACTGGCCTACGATCAGCAGGTCTACTGCCCCGTAGAGGGCCTGCAGCACCAGGGCGCCCATGATGGGCAGGGTGAATTTCATAAGAGGCCCGACGATGGGGCCGGTTGTAAAGTTGGTTTTCTGGTTCATGATGATGTCTCCTTGTAGGGGGGCAGTTCGGCCGGGGTGATAGCGGCCAGTTGTTCTACGAGTTGAAGCTCCATGTTCAGTTCGGAGGGAGGTATATGATGGCCGGAGAGCTGTTTTAACTGTTTATATTGCTGTGCAGCTTTGGCTTCATCTCTCTTGTATAAATGGTAATAGGCAAAGAGCAGCCGTTTTCTGGCAGGAGCGTGTCTGGTAATCTGCACGAAATTCTGGAGCTGGCGATTGTAGAGATTATCAATAACATCTGATGGGGCGCCCCGGAGGATCTCGTAAAACAGGCATTCACATAGGGAGTTGTATTTATAAGCATCATATATTCCATCTGTAGACAGGATTTTCAAGTGATGGTTGTAGTATGCGTCATAGTCGCCCTCCGCCAGATGGAGCCGGGCCAGAAAAGCGTACAGGTTAAGGGCCGGGTAGCGCGAAAGATGCGGCCAGCGCATATTTTTCAGGCGGTCGGCGATCCATGAGGGGAAATCTTCCATGGAGTCGATCTGATACAGGCTTACATCTACTTCATGGTTGGGTCGCTGTTGAGTATCATTATTTGGTATCCGTCGGTTAAGAAGCCTCTAAATTTGTGAGGCAGAAGATTTGAGATTCCGATAAAAAGGTTCAGCAGGCTGCCGCCAAGCAGATAGAGAATGCATGGGCATTGTTCTGCTTCAGTTACTGGTGGATTCATCAGACATTGTCCGCCAATTGCACGAAGTTTCAGCCGGCTGAATCTGAGTGTTCCAGAAGCATCTTTGTAAATGGCAAAAGCGCCTATCCGAACTTGTTGGAAAGTATATCCGCTGATCCGCCCGGCAATCAGACGGCCCACTTCATGGATTGCGATATGTATCTTCTGCCAGACAAAGAAAAAGGGCAGAATGAGGATCGCTCCGTAAATCGTTTGGATATTCAGGGGATATAAAGAAAAGATATTGCCCAATATGAACAGACAGATTATTAAATTGATGATATTTAGTATTACATCTAATATTTTGTGCATCTGCTCCACCATCCTTTTTTCGTTTGCGAATAAAAAAGATAAGAGAGCAGCCACAGCCGCCATCTTATCCGGCAAATAATTTCTTAGGTTATCTCCCTCCGATGAACAAAGTTATTATACGAAATTGTGAAAAAAATGTCAAGGAGCATATCAAATGGATAAATACAATGTACTGAAAACCTATTTTGGCTATGACACCTTCCGGGAGGGGCAGGAGCTTTTGATTGACAGCATCCGCTCCGGCCGGGACGTACTGGGCATCATGCCCACCGGGGCGGGAAAGTCCATCTGCTACCAGGTGCCGGCCCTTCTTTTTCCCGGGATTACGCTGGTGGTCTCACCGCTGATCTCTCTGATGAAGGATCAGGTGGGGGCCTTAAACCAGGCGGGGGTGCATGCGGCCTACATCAACAGCTCCCTCTCTGAGAACCAGATCCGGACGGCATTGAAGCTGGCGGCAGCAGGCCGGTATAAGATTATCTATGTGGCGCCGGAACGGCTGGAAACCCGGGAGTTTCTGGAATTCGCCAAAGGGGCGGAGATCTCTATGGTGACGGTGGACGAGGCCCACTGTATTTCCCAGTGGGGCCAGGATTTTCGGCCAAGCTATCTGAAAATTGTGCGTTTTATCCGGGAGCTTCCCGTTCGGCCGGTGGTCAGCGCCTTCACAGCTACGGCCACAGCCGTAGTGAAGGAGGACATCCAGTGCGTTTTAGGGTTAAGGGATCCCCAGGTTCTGCTGACGGGCTTCGACCGGAAAAATCTGTATTTTGCTGTGGAGAAACCCAAGAAGAAGGACGGATTTCTGGTGGATTATATCGGAAATCATTCCGGTGAGAGCGGGATCATTTACTGCGCTACCCGCAAAAATGTGGAGAAGGTCCATGGACTTTTGAAGCAGCAGGGACTTCCTGTTACCCGCTACCACGCCGGCCTAACTCCAGAGGAGCGTAAAGTGAACCAGGAGGATTTTATCTATGACCGACTGCCGCTGATGGTGGCCACCAACGCCTTTGGCATGGGCATTGACAAATCAAATGTCCGTTACGTGATCCATTACAATATGCCTCAGAGCATGGAAAACTATTACCAGGAGGCGGGCAGAGCGGGCCGGGATGGAGAGTTGTCGGAATGCATTTTGCTCTATTCGCCCCAGGATGTGATGGTCAACCGGTTCCTGATTGAAAATAAAGAGCCCAATCCCGAATACGGGCCGGAAGAGCTTTTGACGCTCCGGGAGCAGGATGAAAAGCGTTTGAATGCCATGAATTATTATTGCATGACTACGGGCTGCCTGCGAGAGTATATTCTGCGGTATTTCGGGGAGAAGGTTACGGCTGCCTGCGGGAATTGTTCCAACTGCCGCAAGGAATTTGTGACATTGGACATGACCCAGGAGGCGAAAAAGATTCTTTTCTGTGTCGGCGAGTGCCGGGGCCGTTATGGGATCAACGTGATTGCGGGGATTTTGTGCGGCCATAATACAGCTAAGCTGCGGGAATATGGAGCCCAGGAGCGGGAGAGCTATGGGAGCCTTAAGGAGCTTACGGAAAGTCGTGTGAAGCAGATGATTCAGCATATGGTTCTGGAGGAAATTCTTTTTGTCACCAGGGATAAGTATGCGCTGCTGAAAGCCGGACCGAAGGCCCGGGAGGTAGCAGAGGACAGGCTTCCGGTTAGCCTGCGCTTACCGAAGGAACAGCCCAGGGAGAAGGAGAATAAAACGGTAAAGACTGCTGCGAAGAACCGGAAATCCGATATCCTCAATTCCAGGGGGCTCAACCTTTTCGACAAGCTGCGGGAGCTTCGGCTTGCCATTGCCAGGGAAGAAGGCGTGCCGCCCTACCTTGTTTTTTCGGATAAAACCCTGGTGGACCTGTGCGTGAAGCTGCCCTTTTCCAGGGAGGAGATGCTCACGGTAAACGGAGTGGGGGAGCACAAGTATAAAAAATACGGGGTGCGCTTCCAGGAGGCAATTTCTGATTATATGGGGGGAAAGAAGGAGAAGCTGTATTTTGGGGAGCAGGGCTTTGTTGGAGACGGAAAAGCATTATTTTCTTAAACCGACCGCCGCTTCACCAGGTTAATCCCCACCTCCAGCTTCACCGGTACGAACTGCCGGGCATGCAGAAGATGGATCAGCCGGTCTGCCGCCATCTCCCCCATGTAACGCTTGGGTACGTTGATGGTGGTGAGGGAAGGCTCCACCAGCTTACTCATGGGCAGGTTATCGAATCCGATGACGGCAATGTCGTCCGGAATCCGGTAGCCTGCTTTTTGCAATGCCTTCATGGCTCCGATGGCGATCAGGTCATTGTCGGCAAAATAGCATTCGGCCAGTTCTTCCTTTCGCCCAAGGATCTCGGCCATGTCGGCAAAGGCGCCCTCAATGGAGGGGGTCAGGGCATGGACGATGGACTTGGAGGAGGACATGCCGTGGGCCCGGACTGCCTTGTAAAATCCGTCGGAGCGTTCTTCAAAATTGCTGATGGAGTAGGCGGAACGCAGATACCCGGGCTGCTTCTGGGTGCGGGTAATCAGATAGTCGCAGGCCCGGTAGGCCCCCTGGACATTATTAATCAGCACGCAGTCCCGGCGCGCGTTGTCCAGATAGACGTCCAAAAGCACCAGGGGGATATTCAGGCCGTCAAAGGGCGCAAAATCCTCCGGCCGCATCTCGGTGCCCAACAGGATCATGCCGATGCAGTCGGAATACTGGATGTCCGCCACCTGCTTCTCAATGGTATCGTCCCCGTAAAGATAAATGATATTCAGCTTATAGCCCTCCTCCTTGCATTTCTGCTGGATTCCTTCGGATAATTCTGAAAAAAAGGGCGTGTCCGCCACCACGGCCCCATGCCTGCGGTACAGGGCAAAGGTAATGGAGCCGCTGCCACGGGTGCGGCCGGAAATCCGGGTAAAATCATAGCCGTATTGTTCCGCAGCCTCCAGAATGATTTTTCGGGTTTCGGTGCTGACGCCGGGCTTTCCGTTTAAGGCCATGGAGATGGCGGCCTCTGACAGCTTCAGTTTTTTCGCAAGTTCCTTAGCAGTGATTCCCATTGCAGATCGTTCCCTCCGGTTGCCGGATTCGTACCGGTTACTCTGATACGTGGTGTATCAGGATTATTATCCATGATTTTTATTGAAAATGCAAGAATTAAGTTAATAATTAAGTGAAATATACTTAATATTTTGATGAAATTAAGCGAGGATAATTTTATAATAGAGACATGAGGGGAAGGGTCAGGATAATGGAGGGAGCGGATTTTGTGCCATTTGCCCTCACGGCCTTGGTCCCACCCCATCTGTAAAAAGCCTGCACACAAAAATAAAAAGCAAAGGAGAATCATAACATGGCAAACATTAAGCTGGGATTTGCACCAACCAGAAGAAGCATTTTCTCCGCACCGGATGCGGTGAAATACGCCAACTTAACCAGGAATAAATTAAGGGAGCTGGGCGTGGAATTCGTGGATATTGACGATATCGCAGAGGACGGCCTGCTTCACGACGACGGCGACCGGGTCAGGATCGCGGCAAAGTTCAAAGGGGAAAAGATCGACGGCCTGTTTTTCCCTCATGGAAACTTCGGAACGGAATATGAGGTGGCCCGACTGGCCAAGGAGCTGGATGTGCCGGTGCTGCTCTGGGGACCCAGGGACGAGCGCCCCGACGAGAACGGGATCCGCTTAAGGGACAGCCAGTGCGGACTGTTTGCCACCGGGAAGGTGCTGCGCCGGTTTCAGGTGCCCTTTACCTACCTCTCCAACTGCCGGCTGGAGGACACGGGATTCGAGCGTGGAATCAAAAATTTCCTGGCGGTCTGCAATGTGGTAAAAGCATTCCGCAATACCAGGATTTTACAGATCGGCCCCCGGCCCTTTGACTTCTGGTCCACCATGTGCAACGAAGGGGAGCTGCTGGAGAAGTTTAACATCCAGTTATCGCCCATTCCGATGCCGGAGCTGACGGAGGAGATGCGGCTGGCCCGCGAGGAAGGCACGGAGGTTGCCAGGGTGATTGCCTATTGTAAAGAGAACTTCCACATTGCCATCAAGGAGGAGGAGCTTCGTAACGTGGCGGCATTGAAGGTCGCCATCCGCCGGCTGGCCGACAAATACGGCTGTAACGCCGGGGCCATCCAGTGCTGGAACGCCCTGCAGGGAGAGATCGGCATCATGCCCTGCGCTGCCAACAGCCTGCTGAATGAGGAGGGCTTTCCGGTGGTCTGCGAGACCGATATCCACGGGGCGGTCACGGCGATCCTGTGCGAGGCGGCGGGGATGGACGAAGCACGGACCTTTTTTGCAGACTGGACCGTGCGCCATCCGGACAATGAAAATGGAGAACTGCTGCAGCACTGCGGCCCCTGGCCCTTAAGCTGCGCTTCCTGTAAGCCCACCATCGGCTATCCCCTGGCCTTTGACCATCCGGGGGCAGTGGAAGCGGAGGCAAAGCACGGCGAAATGACACTGTGCCGCTTTGACGGGGACAACGGCGCATACTCCCTGCTTCTTGGCAATGCCCGGGGCGTGGACGGCCCCTACACAAAAGGAACATATGTTTGGGTTGAGGTGAAAAACTGGAAACGCCTGGAGGCAAAAATTGTGGAAGGACCTTATATCCACCATTGCGTCGGCATCCACAAGGACGTGGTACCTGTTTTGTATGAGGCATGTAAATATATCGGCGTTACGCCGGATCTGTATGACGACAACGAGGCGGAGGTTCTGGACTACATCCATGGGGTGTAAAGGTCCGGATGCGATCATAAGGAGGCATTATGGAGAAAAAAATGAATGGCGCACAGCTTGCCCAAAAGGCGCACCAGTTGCGCAGGGATATCATTGAGATGATTTATCAGTCAAAATCAGGCCATGTAGGCGGCGACCTGAGTGTGATCGATATTCTGACTACGTTATATTACGGGGTGATGAACGTATCTCCCGGCCAGAAAGAGGATCCGGGCCGGGACCGCTTCCTGCTGTCCAAGGGCCATTGCGCCGACGCGCTGTACTGTGTGCTGGGGGACTGCGGCTATTTTGACAAGGAGGAAGCCATTACCACCTTCAGCCAGTACGGATCCCGCTTTATCGGCCATCCCAACACGGATGTTCCCGGCATCGAGCTGAACAGCGGCTCTCTGGGCCACGGCATTTCCGTGGGTGTGGGCATGGCCTTAGCGGCCAGGATGAACGGCCAGGACTACCGGACCTACGTGGTATGCGGGGACGGCGAGATGGCGGAGGGCTCCAATTACGAGGGCATGATGGCGGCCGGCCACTTTAAGCTGGACAATTTCTGCGTTACGGTGGATGTCAACGGATTACAGATTTCCGGCACAACAAAGGACGTGATGGACAGCGCAGAGCTGGCAAAAAAATTCGAAGATTTTGGATTCTATGTGATCGAGGTAGAGGACGGAAATGACTGCGGCCAGCTTCTTTCGGCCTACGAAATGGCCGGGATCCAGAAGGGAAAGCCCACGGCGGTCATTGCCCATACCGTGAAGGGAAAGGGTATTTCCTTTATGGAGGATAATGTTTCCTGGCATCACGGCGTGATGACAGAGGAGCAGTACCAAAAGGCCGTTGCGGAGCTTAGGGCCCAGGCAGAGAAAATCGGGATGAAGCTGGAGGAAAGCCGGTATGGAAAGGAGGAGCATGCAAATGGGAACCATCAGTAACAGAGAGGCAATTTGCGAGGTGCTGCTGGAGGCAGCCAGGAAGGATCCGGACGTTGTGGTGGCCTGCAGTGATTCCAGAGGCTCCGCGTCTTTAGCGCCCTTTGCAAAAGAGTTTCCGCAGCAGTTTGTGGAACTGGGCATTGCGGAGCAGAACCTGGTGGCGGTGTCGGCAGGACTTGCCGCCTGCGGGAAAAAGGTATTTGCGGCCTCCCCGGCCAGCTTCCTCTCCACCAGAAGCTATGAGCAGGCCAAGGTGGATGTGGCCTACTCCCGGACAAACGTAACCCTGGTGGGGATCAGCGGCGGCGTCAGCTACGGGGCGCTGGGCATGACCCATCATTCCTGCCAGGACATTGCCGCCTTTTGCGCCCTGCCGGATATGCGGGTCTATCTGCCCTGCGACCGGTTCCAGACAAAAAAACTGATCCAGGAGCTGCTTACGGATACCGATCCGGCCTATGTCCGTGTCAGCCGCTCCGCATCGGAGGACGTCTACGGGGAGGATATGGAGTTTACCCTGAACCGGGCCAATGTACTGTCCCGGGGCAGCGACGTAACCATCATCGCCTGCGGGGAGATGGTAAGTCCCGCCCGGGAAGCTGCCAGGGCTTTGGAGCAGGAGGGAATTTCGGCAGGCGTCATCGATATGTACTGCTTAAAGCCTATGGACGAAGAAGCCGTCATCGAAGCCGCGAAAAACAGCAAATGTATCCTGACGGTGGAGGAGCATTCCCCCTATGGAGGACTGGGCAGCAGGGTGGCGCAGATTGTTTCCGCGGGCTGCCCGAAGCGGGTGGTAAATCTGGCGCTGCCGGACGGCCATCTGATCGCGGGCAGCGGCCCGGAGGTTTTCCGGGAATATGGACTGACGGCGGAAGGGATCGCCGCAAAGGCGCGCCAGATGCTTGCGGAGAGCAGAATATAGCGGATGTGCGCGCCAGATGCTCCCGACAGGACATAGCAGGCGGGCAAGAATGTGACAGAGAAAGGAAGCGAAACGGAATGGAATATATCATCGGCATCGACCAGAGCACCCAGGGCACCAAGGCGGTGCTGGTGGATGAGCAGGGAAGGATCGCCGGGCGTGCGGACCGAAAGCACGCCCAGCTTATAAACGAACGGGGCTGGGTATCCCATGATCCCGAGGAGATTTATCAAAATGTGGTACTGGCGGTGCGGGACGTGATGGAACAGAACCAGATCGAACGGGAGGCCATCCGCGCCATCGGTATCAGCAATCAGCGGGAAACCACGGTGCTGTGGGACCAGAGGGGCCATGCCCTGGAGAATGCGGTGGTATGGCAGTGCGGCCGCGCCCGGGAAATCACGGAGCGGCTTGCAGCTTACGGGGAAGCAATCCGGCAAAAAACCGGCCTGCCGCTGTCGCCCTTTTTCCCGGCGGCCAAAATGGCCTGGCTCTTAGAGCACCGGCAGCAGGAAACGGGACCGGAGGGGGAGATTGTTAAAAAAATAACAGGCGACGGCAGGATCTGCCTTGGCACCATCGATAGCTGGCTGATTTACCGGCTTACCGGCGGGGCGTCCTTCCGGACGGATTACTCCAACGCCTCCCGCACCCAGCTACTGAACCTCCATACCTTAACGTGGGATCCGGAAATATGCGGCTGGTTCGGGATCCCCATGGAGGCGCTGCCGGAGGTTTGCAACAGCAACAGCTTTTTCGGTGAAACCACCCTGGAAGGGTATTTCAGAAAGCCGGTGCCCATTCTTTCGGCGCTGGGGGATTCCCACGGGGCGCTGTTTGCCCACGGCTGCCATGAAAAGGGGATGACCAAGACCACCTACGGCACCGGTTCTTCCATTATGATGAATATTGGCACAAACTATAGGGAAAGTCACTGCGGCCTGGCCACCTCCCTGGCCTGGGGCATGGACGGCGTGGTAAATTACGTGCTGGAGGGCAACATCAATTATACAGGAGCCGCCATCACCTGGCTGAAGGACGATCTTGGCCTGATTGCGGAGCTTACGGAACTGGAGTCGGCCCTTCTGGCAGCAAATCCGGCCGACACCACGGTGCTGGTTCCGGCCTTTACCGGGCTGTCGGCCCCCTACTGGGACAATGAGGCCAAGGGAATGCTCTACGGCATGAGCCGTACCACCGGGAGGAAGGAAGTGATACGGGCGGCGGTGGAAAGTATTGCATTTCAGATCATGGATGTTGTACAATCCATGGAGAAGGACAGCGGCATTTCCATCGGGGAGCTCCATGTAGACGGCGGTCCCACCCGTAACGCATATCTGATGCAATTCCAGAGCGACATGACGGGAAGCCGCGTGCTGGCGCCGGAGATGGAAGAATTTTCCGCCCTGGGAGCGGCCTACATGGCGGGATTAAAATGCGGGATGTACCAGAAGGAGACGTTGTTTACGGGGCAGGCGGCCACCGTGTATGAACGCCGGATGGGGAAGGAAGAAAGAGAGAAAAAGCAGGAGTTGTGGAGACAGGCGCTAAAGGCCTGCCGGGGAAAATAAACGCTGCGGCACATAGAATGGAGGAGACAAAGATGCAGGCAGAACAATGGAGAACCATAGACATTACCATAAAGACAAAGAAGGAGTACCGCAATCCCTTTCAGGAGGTAGACGTTTTCGGTGTATTTACCGGACCTTCCGGGCAGAGCCTCAGGCTTCTGGGCTTCTGGGACGGAGACGGTACCTGGGTGGTGCGGTTTGCGCCCACTGCAGTGGGAACCTGGACCTATCAGATTGAGAGCACGGATCCGCAAAATGAGGATTTTTCCGTGAGCGGTACGGTGGAATGTGTGCCCTACACAGGAGAACTGGCCATGTACCGCCATGGATTCCTGAAGGTATCGGAGGATGGGGACTATCTGGAGCATGCGGACGGAACGCCCTTTTTCTGGCTGGGAGATACCCACTGGACCTTCGTGACGGAGGAGAGGTTTGACGAATCTAACTGTCCGGACTACGAGAGCCAGTTCAAGGCCTGCGTGGACAAACGGGTGGAGCAGAAATTCAACGTTTATCAGTGCAATTTCCGGGATGGGAACGTGGACGGGCATTTTGGGCGGAATCTGGATATGATGCAGAAGACAGAGAATGGATACCTGCCAAATCTTGAGATTTTCCATGAAAATGTGGATAAGAAGATGAACTATCTGGCGGACTGTGGACTTCTGATTGCCGTGGGCTATGCCTGGTGCTATGACATGGAACGTCATGAAGCAGAGCGGTATCAGAATTTTGCAAAATACACGGCGGCCCGGTATGGGGCCTATCCGGTGGTGTGGACGCTGGCCGGGGAGCTTCCGGGTT
Source organism: uncultured Lachnospiraceae bacterium (assembly GCA_949738465.1). Classification (GTDB taxonomy): domain Bacteria; phylum Bacillota; class Clostridia; order Lachnospirales; family Lachnospiraceae; genus 14-2. The sequence goes on along the minus strand of CATJBQ010000218.1, from coordinate 11,923 downwards.
ATACGGGGGACCTTGCGGAAAATGTCCGTCTCTGGAATCTGGTGGCGCAGGAGTGTGAAAAATGGAACGGCTACGGGAATCTGCAGTCGGTGCACTTAGCCTGCAGCAGGCCCTTCCCCAGAGTCTACGAAAAGGAGAGCTGGTTTGACTTTGCCATGAGCCAGGCGGGCCATGGGGACATGGATATGAGCCAGGAAATGTATGCCCAGTTTAAAGAGATGTATGCAGGCCATCCGGTGCTGGAGAGCGAAGCCACTTATGAAGGGGCCATGTCGGGAGAGTACAGCTCCCGGATCATCGATGCGAAAATGATGCGCCGCCTGGCTTATCTGATCATGCAGAGCGGCGGCTGCGGCTATACCTACGGCTGTAACGGCGTCTGGGAGCTGCAGTGGGAAGCGGGAGTCGGCGGTATCGGCTGGGGTGATATGTCCTGGTGGGACGGACTGAAGCTGCCGGGCGCCGGCCAGCTTACCATTTTCCGTGACTTTTATGAGAGCGTCAACTGGAGCACCTTAAAGCCGCTGCCGGAGGAAAAGGCGGAGACGACCTGCTTTTTCTTGTCGCCCACCCCCAACCGGATGCGGATCTTTTTTACCGGGGATGCGGAAATGAAGCGGGTGGTAGGCTATATTACCGAGACTTCGATGAAGGCGCTGACTCTTAGGGGCTTAACGGCTGAGAAATACCATGGCTGGTGGATGGATCCGGAGACAGGCGTACGGACAGAGCTTCCCGGAGAAATTGTGCCAGAGCAGGGGGAATGGAGTTTTGACGGGTCGAAGATCTGGAAAAACAGGCAGGATTATCTGCTGGTGGTTGAAGCGGTGCAGTAAGGAGGATTTGAGATGAAAACAGTAGAAAAATGGGGCGTTTTTGAGGTGACGGTAAAGGGAAGATCCGATGGAAATCCCATCTGGGATTATACCGTAGAGGGAACCTTTTCCAGCGAGGACGGACAGGAAAAAAAGACCGTAGAGGGATTTTACGACGGGGACGGCGTTTACCGGGTGCGCTTTATGCCTTCCCGGGAGGGAAGCTACACCTATCAGATTACCGGATCCTTTCGGGAAGGTCTTCCGGAGCAGGTGTCCGGGGATTCGGAAGCAGATTGTCCGTCTGGGGCGGACACATGGGACGCACTGTCCGGAAGCTTTCTGGTGACGGCTCCCACAGAAGGGAATCACGGCCCGGTAGAGGTTGTGGACAAAAAATATCTGGGCTACGCCGACGGGACGCCCTACTATTCCATCGGCACCACCTGCTATGCCTGGGTGCACCAGACCATGGAACGGCAGGAGCAGACCTTAAAGACCCTGGCGGAAAGTCCTTTTAATAAGATCCGGTTCTGCTTTTTTCCGAAATTCTATGTATACAATACCAAAGAACCATTGACCTACCCCTTTGTGCGGGGGGAAGGCCAGGGGCAGGATGTAAAGCTTCAGGAGCTGGCAAAGGAAAAGCAGGTCCTGTTTCCGGGGCAGCAGGAGCCGGAATGGGATTACGGCTTTGATTATACCAGGCCCAACGTGGAGCACTACAAGCGGATGGACCTTAGGATCGCGCAGCTTAGGGAGCTTGGCATCGAGGCGGATCTCATTCTGATGCACCCCTATGACCGGTGGGGGATGAATACCATGACGGCGGAGTGCTGTGACAATTACCTCAGGTATGTGGCGGCCCGCTACAGCGCTTACCGCAATGTCTGGTGGTCCCTGGCCAACGAGTATGACCTGATTCCCACCAAGACCGGGGCGGACTGGGAGCGCTACGGGGCTTTGATCCGGGAAAAGGATCCCTACGGCCACCTGCGTTCCGTCCACAACTGCATGCCTTTTTACGACTACGGCAGGGACTGGGTTACCCACTGCTCCATGCAGCGACAGGATTTTTATAAAACCACGGAATACACCGACGAGTATCTGGAAAAATACGATAAGCCGGTGGTGTGGGACGAGATCTGCTACGAGGGAAATATCCAACTGGGCTGGGGGAATATTACGGCCCAGGAGCTGGTGCGCCGGTTCTGGGAAGGGTTCCTCCGGGGCGGCCACTGCGGTCACGGCGAGACCTTTCTGGCAGAGGACGAGATCCTCTGGTGGTCCCACGGCGGCGTTTTAAAGGGAGAAAGCGCCTCAAGGCTTCAGTTTTTGCTGGATATTCTGAAAGAGACGCCGGGGCGGTATATCAAAAAGACCGGCGGTATGTTTGACGAGGTGGTGGGGATTCCCTCCACCGAAGAAAAGGAGGACACTCCTTTTAACCTGGAGGCCTGCGGTTATGAGCTCCACTACCTGGGCATCACCCAGCCGGCTTACCGGGAGCTGTTCCTGCCGGAGGGAGCGTCGTACCAGGTGGATGTGATCGATACCTGGAATATGACCATTGCCGACGGCGGCGTCCACAGCGGATTTTCCAGGGTAGAGCTGCCGGGACGGCAGTATATGGCACTCCGGCTTAGGAAAATATAAAAAAGGGGAGGCGTGAAACCGCCTCCCTTTTTGGATGCTGGGCTTATACCGCCTTCCGGCAGCAGAACCGCCCCCATTTCCGGATCTCCGCCGTCAGAAACAGCGTCCCGGCCAGGGCAACGATCACCCAGAGGGTTACCACGGCCGTCCAGCCCTGGGACTGGGCAATGGCGCCAAACCCGTAGGTGGAGAGGGCGCTGCCCACGTAGGTGGCCGCATTCAGGATGCCGGTAATGGTGGAGATATTTCCATAAGCCGCAAAATGGCCGGGAACACGGCTTAAAAGCATCAGATTGACGCCGTACATACAGCCGGTAATCAGCGTCATGGCGCCAATGCACACGGCCGGGTAGCTGCCGGAGGCGGGGATCATAAAGATTCCCGCCAGGGCGCTGGCGCCAAAAAGCAGTGAAGCGGTAAGAAATTCGTTTTTTAGTTTATACAAAAGGGCAGAGGACAGCAGGGTGCTGCACACACTGCAGACAGGCAGGACGGTGGCGGACAGAATGGACTGGGCGCTGTCCATGCCAAACGTCTCCGCCAGATATACCGGCATCCAGGCGGTGATCCCATCCTTTAAAATCCCATGCAGCACGATTGCCAGAAGAAGCAGCAATGCGGATACACCCAGGGCCGCTCTGGGGCGGGCATTTCCTGTAAAGCTTTGGGAGGCGGCAGGAAGGGGCTCACGCCGGCAGCCTGCAAAATGCCTGGTACCATGATACCACACCAAAGCGGCCAGAAGCCCGAAGACCGCCGCCGCGAAAAACACCGTTTTCCAGCCGGAGATCTGGATGCAGACGGGAACCAGCAGGTACAGGAGCAGGGTGGCCACAGAGGAGGAAAGGGATACCCGCACGCAGCCCTTGCGGTACCACAGCTCGCTCATATTCTCGGCCATAATCCGGATCATGGGCGGCCAGAGCATGGACTGGAACATCCCGTTGAGGCACCACAGGGCAGTGATCAAGGCCATCCGGGGCAGAAGAGGCACCAGAAGGTTGCAGAGGGCGGAGCCCAGGAGCCCGGTAAAAATCATGTTCCGGGGCAGAAGCTTATCGCCCAGGATGCCAAAGAGCACCTGACCCAGGCCGTAGCTTAAAAAGCAGGCTGTCACCGGCAGGCCGCAGAGCTGCTTGGTGATCCCTAGCGTGTTCTGGATCTCCACCATGGAGGCCGTATAGTTGAGACGCGTCAGATAACTGACAAAATAAGCCATGCAGCACATCAGACAGAGAGCGCGCATCCGGCGCTGATCAGGGGTATCATTTTTCTTCATAGCAGGCTTGTTCCCTTCCAGTCCTGTCCCATAGGCACGCCCATCAGGTCTGTGATTGTGGGCGCAATGTCGCAGATTCCGGCAGCGGTAAACGTGCTGCCCGGTGCAAAATCCGGTCCGATGCAGATGAGAGGAATCGTCATGTCCTCCGCGATGTCTGCGCCGTGGTTGTACTCATGCCCGCCATGGTCGGCGGTAATGAGGATGCTGTAATCGCCGGCAAAAAGCTCCACCAGCCTACGGATTTCTTCTAAGGACAGGCGGCAGGCCGTCATGTATTCCTCCCCCATCCAGCCATGGGCATGTCCTACGTCATCGGGAAGGCCTAGATAGACAAAGGCAAAATCCGGTTGTTCCGCAGTGATATGGGAAATGGCCTGTTCCGTCACCATCTCGTTGGAACGCTCCCCATAAGCCGCCAGCGAAGCGTAAAAGCTGTAGGCCAGGGAGTCGGGGCGGGCAATGTCCCGAAGCTGCTCCCAGTTGTAAAAGAAGCTGCAGACCTTCCCGGCGCCCTTCAACTGCTCCGCCAGCCCGGGAACGGGGCGGACCTGGGGCACATAGGTGTTGGTCAGGATCCCGTGGCGCTGGGGCGGCACGCTGTGGAACAGCGACATATGGCAGGGCAGGGTGACGGGCGGAAACACCGTCTGTGCCGAAAGCGTCGACTGCCCCAGGGAAAGGAGCTGTGTTCCGTAAGGGTTCCCGCAGCCGGTCAGTGCGTCCGGCCGCATCCCGTCCACCAGGATCAGAATTACTTTTTTTGTTTCCATAGAAAAGATCATCCTTTCTTTGATAAGATAAATAATACATGGGATAAATAACAGGGCAAAAAGTATCTGGCGCTCCCCTGTATCTCTTAACGGGGCGAACGTATCACCGGGATGGAGGCGCTCTGGTAAGCCTCCAGGAGCTGGTCGGAAAGCCCGGCATCGGTAATTAGGGAGAGCTGCGGCCCCAGATCGCAGACCTTCATGGGAGCGCAGGACTCGAACTTGGAGCTGTCCGCCAGGACGTAGGCATGGTCGGCAATCGCAAGCAATGCCCGTTGGATCATGATCAGATCCGGCATATAGTCGCTGAGGCCAAAATCCAGGGAAACCGCGGCGGGGGCGATAAAGCACTTGGACACATGGAGCTGGCGGATCATATCCAGGGTCAGATGCCCGCCGAAGCAGTTTTCCTGGGGCATATAGATGCCGCCGGCCAGGATCGTGCGGATGGACTCCTTCTGGGAGAGGAGCTTCACCACCTCCAGGGAATGGGTCAGCACCGTAAGTCCCTGGAAACGGTCCCGAATCAGGGCCGCCAGCTCGATGGTGGTGGTTCCGGCGTCTAAAGCAATCACATCCCCCTCCTGGATATAGGCGCAGGCCGCCAGGGCCAGATGCTTCTTCTCCGGCTGATGCTCCCCGGTGCGCCCCTGGTAGGTCGTATAATTCTTAATCTGGCCCACAGCGATGGCGCCCCCGTGGACGCGCTTCAGGGCCCCCTGGCCTTCCAGGTATTCCAGGTCCCGCCGGATGGTCTCCAGCGAAACCTGGAACAGCTCTGTCAGCTCTGAGGTAGTGATGGAGGAGCGGTTCTCCAGCATGGCTATGATCTTGTTCTTCCGTTCATCCGCAAACATACACAATGCCTCCCTATTATTTGCAACTAATCGCAACTGAATGCAACTTTTTCATCAATATACTACGGTGAGGATGATTTGTCAAGTAAAAAAATGCCGGCAGGCCAAAGATTTTTTGGGGGCTTTGGGCCTGCCGGCAGGAAGCTTCTGCCGGATTTTATGCTACCTATTCCCGGGTTCTGCATTTTGCACCGGATCGGGATGGTTTTTTGTAATGATGTGGATGTTTTTTTCACGGTACAGCTTAATATAAGCTTCATCCAGGCCGGAATCGGAAATATAATGGTAGCCCGGCTCCAGATCGCAGAGTTTTAAAAGGCCGTGACGCTCAAATTTATCGCTGGAGAGCAGAAAGTAAATATTGTCGCCGCAGGCCATAAGCTGCTTCTGGATGGGATAAAATTCATGTTCAAAATCGCTGATCCCGTTTTGCAGGGAGATGGCGGAGGGGCAGAGGAAGGATTTCTGAACATGGAGCTTTTGCAGCGTGTCAATGGCAAGCTGCCCGTAAAAATTATTCTCCCGCTTGGAGAGCAGCCCGCCGCAGATCATCAGGTTGATTTTTTCCGAGGAGCTTAAAATGTTGGCTACGGTTAAGCTGTAGGTGGCAACGGTAAGCATCAGATCCCGCTTTTTCAGAGCCTCCGCAAAATGGACGGCCGTGCTGCCGGCATCGATGGCGATGATATCCCCGTCATTTACAAGCATAGCCGCCGTCTCGCTCAATTCCGCCTTTGCCTCCTTACTGATCTCCATCCGGTGGGGAAGGTCATGGTAAGAGATCACCTCCCCTGCCAGGACCGCGCCGCCGTAGACGCGCTGCAGAAGTCCCTTTGATTCCAGGTCCAAAAGATCCCGACGGATGGTTTCCGTGGAAACCGCAAGGAGCGTAGCCAGCTCCAGGGTTGAGACGGAGCGTTTTGTTTTTAAGATGTTATAGATTCGGTTGTGCCGTTCTTTCGCAAGCAATTCCACATACCTCCACATTTTGTCATAGAAAATAAATATCACATTTCTACCCGGTATGTCAATATTTTCGGGAAAAAAACAGGGTTTTCGCATATAGGAAAGTTGGAAGTTTGAGGAATTGTGTGTTTTTCTATTGACATGAGTGCGAGCGTGTGTTATTCTGACAATGAAAAATAAATGAACAAGGAGGAGTTCAAGATGAAAATGAAGAAATTAGGAACGCTGCTGTTGACGGCGGCTATGATGCTTGGTGTGGCGGCCTGCGGGGGAGACAGCAGGGAGACCACGGAGCAGGGGAACCAGAAGCAGGAGGAGAACGGTCAGGAAAGTGGCCAGGAGGATCCAGGGAAGGAGGCAGGCCAGAGCGGGGATGGAGAAGAAATTGTCCTTACATACTGGGCCCAGTGGAGTGAGAATGAGACCCAGGCGTCCGTATTGAAGGATGCCATTGCCCGGTTTGAGGAAGCTCATGCAGGGGTTAAGGTGGAGGTGAACTGGGCAGGCCGTGATGTGCGGGATATTCTGAGGGCCAGCCTGGATTCCGGAAATAAGATTGATATTGTTGAGGGAAGCCATGATAATCTGTCCCTTCTGGGAGAAGAGTACCTGATGGACTTAACCACATATGTTGCAGGGACGGATCTGGAGTCTTCCATTTCCGCCGGTATGGCCTCCTTTGCGAAAAGCTATGCGCCGGATGGGAAGTCCTGGTATTATATTCCGGCACAGCCCTTTGTGGGCGCCTTTTTCTATAACAAGGAGATCTTCGCGGAGGCTGGAGTTGAGGCGATGCCTGCCACCTGGGAGGAGTTTCTGGACTGCTGCCAGAAGATCAAGGATGCCGGTTACGACCCGATTACCGTGGACGACGCGTATCTGCCTGCCATGAACGGGCACTATCTGGCCATGATTAAGGGCGTTGACTGGGTGAATCAATTATTTACCGATAAAACGGGCGAGCTTTGGAGTGATCCGGCCATTTTACAGATGGCGGTGGATTTTGATGAGCTGCGGGAAAAGGGATATTTTGCCCAGACGGTAGGCTCCAATGTATTTCCGGCCGCCCAGAACGGGGAGTTTGCCCTTGGAACAGCCGCCATGTACTACAACGGTTCCTGGCTGCCCAATGAGGTGGCAGATATTACCGGGGACGAGTTCCAGTGGGGGGCGATGTTCTTTCCGGCGCCGGAGGGTTCAGAATATCCTTATACCACCTATACCACCGGCTGTCAGTTTTATGGCGTAACCAAGGATTGTGCGTACCCCGAGGAGGCTGTAGCCCTGCTGGCTGAGTTCACCTCTGCCACAACCCAGCAGGCATTGACGGATCAGGCCCAATGCATCCCGGTGATCAATGACGTTGTCCTGCCCCAGAATCTGGTATGCGTAGGGGAGCTGATGGAGGCCGGTACGGACAGCTTCGTGTGGTGCGGCTGTTCCCAGGAAGACCCGGAGATCCGCGCAATCTTCAACGATGCCTTTAACGAGCTGGCAGCAGGGCTGATTGATCCCAATGGATTTGTGGAAAAGGTGCAGTCCGGCGTGAAATAAATCCCTGGCAGGCAGCAGTTTTGTAAAAGGAGTGGAAATGTGAGAAAAAAAGGACAATTGTTCCTGATGGGAGCTTTGGGGCCTGCACTGCTATGCTTTCTGGTTATGTTTGTTTATCCGCTAATCCGGACCGTGATGATGAGCTTTCACTGCCTGCCCAGTATCAGCAGCCGCAGCGCGGATTGGGAGTTTGTCGGGCTGAAAAACTATACATCGCTATTTACCAGCAGCGTCTTCCATTCGGCCATGGGGAACATTTTAAAAATCTGGCTGATTGGCGGAGTGGCGACCATCGTCCTGGCATTGTTGTTCGCGGTCATCCTGACTTCCGGCGTCAAATGGAAACGGTTCTGGCGGTCGGCCATATATCTGCCCAACACGGTTTCGGCTGTAGCGCTTTCTACCATGTGGCTGCAATATGTTTTCCATAACAAATTCGGCCTGTTAAAGCAGTTGTCTTCCGCTGTGGGACTGGAGGGTCTGGCGAAGATTAACTGGACCTCGCCCCAATATCTGTTCTGGGGGATGCTGATTTCTTATGTATATGGGTGCGTGGGCTATTTTATGCTGATCTTTCTTTCCGGGATCGAGCGGATTCCCAGGGATCTGTATGAGAGCGCTATCCTGGACGGGGCGGGAAGCTTTAAGCAGTTCTGGCATATTACCTTCCCGCTGATTCGGGGGGTGTTTCGGACCTGTGTGACCCTGTGGACGATCAGCAGCGTGAATTTTTTCACCTGGGCCAAAATGTTCTCGCCGAATATCAACGTGAAAACGGTTACGCCGGTATACCTGCTGTACAATAAGGTATTTGGGGAGGCCAATACCGGAACGGTTCTGGATGCGGGCTCCGGGGCGGCTCTTGGCGTTCTGGTGGCGCTTCTGGTGCTGGCAGCGCACTTGATTATGAACCGGATCTTAAAGGAGGAGGAGCTGGAATATTGAAAAAGAGACGTAAAATCACAGGGCGGCGTGTCCTGGGGGTGCTGCGGTATATTCCCCTGATTCTGTGGGTGTTATTTTTTGCAGTGGCCTTTGGCTGGATTCTTCTGGCTTCCTTCAGTACCACCCGGGAGATTTTTTCTAACCATCTTCTGAGCAGCGGGATCCATTTTGAGAATTATGTGGAAGTGTGGAAGTACAATAATGTAGGCCATTATTTTATCAACAGTATTCTATGCACCGGCATTCCCTGCGTGCTGATTATACTGATTGCGGCTCCGGCCGCCTACGTCCTGTCCAAGAAGAATTTTTTTGGGAAAAAACTGACCTTCAATGGCTTTGTGGTGGGGATGAGCGTGCCCAGCGTGATGCTGATCATTCCCATTTACTGCTGGTTCGTCCGGGCTAACCTGGTGGGGCATCTGATTACGCTGGTGATTCTCTATACGGCGTTCAATGTTCCCTATACGGTATACTTTTTAACGGCGTTTTTCGCTACGGTGCCCTCGGCGCTGGCGGAAGCCGCCATGATCGACGGGTGCAGCGAGATGAGGGCATTGTGGAAGATTATGATTCCCATGGCTTCGCCCGGAATTATCACGGTGACAATTTTTAATTTTATGAATATCTGGAACGAATATTTTATGGCGCTGATTTTTGCCAACGGGAACGATAAGATCCGGACCCTGTCCATGGGGCTGCAGAATATCATCACCTCCATGACTTATACCGGAGACTGGGCCGGGCTGTTTGCGGGGGTTATGATCGTGTTCCTGCCCACCTTTATCCTGTATCTGTTTCTGTCGGAAAAGATCGTGGCCGGCGTTACGGGCGGCGGTGTAAAAGGTTAGGCGTGGCCGGCGTTACGGGCGGCGGCGTAAAAGGTTAGGCGCGCCCGGAAAGGGCGCAGGGTTAAAAAATTGCAGGAAGGAGGAGGTAATTCAATGAAAACAATAAAGGACAAACAGATTCTGGTGGGAGCGGACTTTGCCGGTTTTCCTTTAAAGGAGGCTGTCTGTGAGCATTTACGTGGGAAGGGCTGGACGATTACGGATATTGGGGTAAGGGCGGACAGCGATCCGGAGGATACGGATCTCATGTTTCACCGGGTAGGCCTTCGCGTGGGGGCGATGATTGCGGAGGGGGAATTTGAACGGGCGCTGATTTTTTGCGGAACGGGCATGGGAATCCATATTGCCGCCAGCAAGTGTCCCCATGTACATGCAGGTGTGGTGGAAAGCGTTCCCGCAGCGTTGCGGGCCATTACCGGCAACGGGGTCAATGTGCTGGCCATGGGGGCTTTTTATGTGGCCCCGGCCATGGGCTGTGATATTGCGGATGCTTACCTTGGCGCGTCGCTGGGGACCGGCTATGAGTGGTGGGAAAATTTTTACGAATTCCACAAGCTGGCAATCGATGAGCTGGAAGCCTTTGATTATGAGAAATATAAGGCGGACGGTTTCCGGGTCCGGCATCTTGGGGATTACCCGCTGCGGCTGGAGACGAAGCCGGATTAAGGAGAATAACCCGTAAAAAGAGGGGGTATGACATTTGTCATACCCCCTTGTCAGGACTCAATCTGCTGGCTGCGCTCAGGATACCACCGGATTCTGCTTCTGGAAAAATTTGTCGATCTCGTGCATAACCTGTTCCGGGGAAAGTGATTTGGTCAGATATCCCTGGGGATTGAGGGAAAGCACGTTTTCGATACTCTCCCGGTCTGCCTTTCCGGTCCAGAAAATCACCGGAATGTCAGCGTACTCCTTGTCACTGCGGATCATCTCCAACACCTGCTTGCCGTCGCAGACGGGCATGTCATAGTCCAGAAGAACCAGGTGGGGCTTGTTGAGCATAATGCTGCGGAGGGCGGACAGGCCCGAGGAGGCCGTCAGTACCTCATAATGATCTCCCATCACCTGGCTGATCATCTTCAGCATGAATTCCGAATCGTCTACGATCAGTACCTTCTTCATGTGGCGGTAGATGATCTTGTCGGCCTTATTCTGCCTCAGATATTTTTTCACCTGCTCCATGGCAGTCTCCGAGACAATGGAAGCCTCGATCTCCTCGCTGGGCAGAACGTCGCAGGTGGTCATACAGAATGCGAAATAGCCCTTTCCGGTATCGAACAGCAGGCTGAACTGGGGCTTGTAGCGCTGAAAGGTTTTTTCAAATTGTTCATAGGTCAGAAGCTGATCCTGCACCTCGGCCCGGTCCAGAGCCGGGAAATGCTCCTTGATGCGCTCCACAAACTGCCTTGCGGTATATCTTGCGGCGTTCATTAACATGGCGGTGATGGCCTTGGACTTGGTTTCAATCACATTGCCCATGGTGCTGACGATTAACTGCTCCTCAAAGACCAGAAGGAACTCCCAGCTCTTGTTTTCCCGCGTGGTATAAATCAGGCGGAGGTAAATGCCGTCCCCGAATTTTTCGCCGCCGTAGTAGTTGTTCACCAGTCTTGCGTCTAACTGGAACATGCCGCTTAGCTGGTTGATGATGGTCTGTCCCATAATGGCTTGTTCTTCTTCCGGCAGAAGATTGTCCCATTGAGCAATGGCTTCTCCCTTTACGATGGCCTGATCCTCAGTCAGAGTATGTCCAATCAGCCATCCCGCGCATACGCCCAGAAAATGATCCACAGAATTTTCAGAATATTCTGTCTGTTCCAGCTCCTTCTCCAGGGCCGGCAGCGTAATTTCCCGGAAATTATCATGAATGCGTTTGTGCATCTCAAATCCAACATAGGAAATGGATTCCATATAATCTTCTTCATTCTGAAAATGCTGGAGCGTATGGTCCTTGAAATACTTCACGGCTTCCTGGCAGGCCCACTGGCTCTTTTCTTCCTGCTGCCCAAATTCAAACAGCTTATTCAGAATGCGAAACAGCTTTTTATGTTCCTTGTCAATAATGTCCACTCCGATGTTGTACCGGTCTTTCCATACGATTTGATTTCCCATATCCTCGCTCTCCTTGAAAAAATATTATTTTATATTATAGCAAATTTTACTGTCATTCTTCAAGACTGATTTAGGTATTTTTGGCTGATTTTTTGGATTATTTATTTCATAACTCTTT
>CATJBQ010000217.1 GCA_949738465.1 uncultured Lachnospiraceae bacterium | reverse complement strand
GGTTCGGCTTCTTCTGGCGCAATTGGAACAGTATAAGAAAAAGGATTGATAGACAGGAAACGTCTGTCGGGAACAAGAGCGGTGCAAAATCCAGGATTTTGCACCGCTCTTAAGTTATAATTAATTCAAGATTAAATTTTATTCCGACACATTTTCCGTAGGAACCACATGATAGATCATCTCATTGGAGCTGCGGAATATGGTATCGCTAGAGCCCATCTGGTTAACCACGATGGAATTATTTCCCTCCGCCAGGGCGTCGGCTTTGATCTGCATCAGGCTGCCACTGATCTGTGTGGTGGAAACCTTCTCCCCATTGACAAATACCCGGCTCCAGGGAGTAAAATTGGCCCCGTGGATGGTAAGCACTTCGCCCTGGAGGTCCAGGGAGCTGATGGAAATATCGGATACGCCCATCTGAAGGTCGGAGGCCGGGTACAGATCCCTGCCGCCGTAGGCGTAACGGTCGCCATAAAGAATATCGTACTGGAGCATCTCCATATTGGCATCATATGCTTCCGAATAAGTAAAATCGTGGGACTGATGATAAGTCATCATGGTACCCTCGTGGATGCCAAGCTGATCCAGAAGGTAGCTCATCAACTGGTAGGAGGTCAGATCCCGGTCCTTCTTCTCCATCTCAAAATTGCTCCAGGTGATGTATTTTGTCTTAAAAAGGCTGTTAGTAGCCATATCCTCCTCTGTGAGGCCCATGGTGGGCAGATGGTCGCCGAACATGACGACAACCGTCTTCTCATCCCGCTGGGCAAGCATTTCCGTCAAATCCCCGATGAATTTGTCGACCTCATGCAGCATGTTGATATAGTACTCCCAGGCATAGCCTTCCCCCTCGGAAGCGGCTCCGGTCACCTGGATCGCAGGGTTTTCCAGTACCTTCTCGGTGGGGTAGCTGCCGTGGCCCTGGACGGTGATGGTGTAGATAAAGTCCGGCTGATCCGGCGTTGCGTCCAGGGATTTTTGCACCTCGTCGATGAGACAGTTGTCCGTGGGCCAGGTGCCAAGAGGCGTATATTCCTGGATGTTGATCATTTCCTTGCTGATAAAGGAATCAAAGCCCATCTGGGTAAAAGCGTTCCGCCTGCTGTAAAAATTCCCGCCGTTGTTATGTACCACATGGGAGCCATAGCCCAGCTTTCCCAGGTCGGAGGCAACGCTCTCGCAGGAGTTGGTTTTCAGAATCGTCTTATAAGGAAGCTCTCCCAGACCGAAATAGTGCATGCCCATGCCGGTGAGAATCTCAAATTCCGTATTGGCAGTTCCGGCGCCAACCACGGGCACCTCAAGATGACCGGAGGTAAACTGGTCGTACAGCGCGTGGAAATTGGGCGCCGGGTCCTGGTTATAGCGCAGGAAACTGATCTCGTAGGGATCCACAAAGGATTCCAGCAGCACGCAGATGATGTTGGGTGCTTCTTCCAGATCCAAAGTGGTTTCCTCAGGCACAATGGTATCGTAAGCGGCGGCCACGCTTTCCTCATTGTAATCCCGGGGCTGGTTCATGCCGCGGTCCACCACGCTGGAGGAAAAGCTGTAGATAAAGCCGTTGTCCTGGTAGCCCTGGGCCAGATTCTCAAAGTAATCGGCCAGCACATTGCCGTTGACGGCGGCATCGGTCACCATGGGGATACAGAAAATCATGGCCCCTAAGGTCAGGAGGCTGACAATGCGGTGCTGGCGGCCCTGGTACTTCGGACCTTTGACGGCCAGTACCACCAGGGCGGCAAGGACGGCTGTTACACCCACAATCACCAGAACAGCCTCGCCGTTGGAAAAATAATTGCTCTGCATGGTGAACAGATCCCCCACCATCTTAAGGTCTGTGTAGCTGAAGGGCGAGACACGTTTTAGCAGAATACAGCCGTTGATGGTTCCCAGAAACAGCCAGAGTACGCTGATAACGGTCCGCATCAGAGCCCGGCGCCGGAACAGGTATACCAGCATCAGGGTGGCGTACACCAGGAGGGAGTTATACAAAAATACAAGGCTTCTGTCAAACATGAAGAAGAAGGCCCCGGTAAAAGAGTGGCGGGACACCCATTCGATCATGAAGCAGACCCCGCAGGCTAAAAGTGCGTGGAACAACAGGGAATAACGATTGAAAATACCCCCCAGCCGCTGTCTTTTTGCCGGCCGCTTTGGGGAAATCTCTCTCTTTGTCTTTTGCCTGGATGGTATGTTTAATTTTGTTTTTGAAAAAATAGTATTGTGCATCTTCTTATCATCCTTTATTATAAATATATTGACGGTTTCCTGCCAACAATTATGAACAAACCGTGAACAAACAGTAAACAAAATTTGTTTACTTTAGACAGATTAGTCCACTTGGAGGGAAAAGTCAACGGGTTTGGAGCAAAATTTATGTTTTCAATAAGAAAACTTAAGAAATTATTCAAAAATTAGTGAATCTGATAAGGAAAAATCAAGGGAAAACGAAGGAGAAACGGACATGTGGAAGCAGCAGGAGATGGAGGCATTTCTACAGGAAGCGGCCGGGCGGGGCATTGTGCCGGGCCTGGAAACAATGGAAAATCTGATGGAGGAGCTTGGCAATGTCCAGGACAAGCTGGCCGTGATCCATGTGGCCGGGACCAACGGAAAGGGCAGCGTCTGCGCCATGACGGAGCGGATCCTGCGCC
>CATJBQ010000216.1 GCA_949738465.1 uncultured Lachnospiraceae bacterium | reverse complement strand
GACGGCCTCCCAGATCGACAAGGAGGTTATGAAGATCCTGCAGAGCTGTTATGAGAAGGCCAAGGAGCTGCTGGGAGCTAACCGGAGGATCCTGGATGAGGCTTCCGAATATCTGTACGAGCATGAGACAATCACCGGCAAGGAATTTATGGATATTTTCCATCGCCTAAGGGAGGAAGAAAAGGCGGCGAAGGAGGCAGAGGAAGCTGAAAAGGCGGCCCGGGAAGCGGAGGAAGCGGAAGAAGCGGCCGGGAAGGCAGCCGTGGAAGCGGAGGAAGCAGAAAGTGCGGCTGAGAAGGCGGCCGGAGAAGCGAAGGAGGCTGACGATGGCTGGGAGATTCCCCAGGAGCCCGGAGAGAGCTGGGAGATTCCCCAGGAGCCCGGAGAGAGCTGGGAGATTCCCCAGGAGCCGGAGGCGGAAGGAAAGCCGGAGCCGGCGGCTGTGGAAGAAGCCGGTAAGCCGGAGGAGCTTCCAGCCGGGGAAGCAGAGCCGGAGAAGGAGCCCCCAAAGCCCATGTCCGCATTGGAGATGTTGAAACGGATGCGTGATTCGAATTACAGGGATGAGTAAGAGCGATGCTTGATATTCGGGAAGAATTGAAGAAGCTGCCCGCAAAGCCCGGTGTGTATCTTATGCACGATAAGGAGGACGCCATCATTTACGTTGGCAAAGCCGTCAGCCTTAGAAACCGGGTGCGGCAGTATTTCCGCCCCAGCCATAACGAGGGGATCAAGAAGGACCAGATGGTGAAGCAGATCGTCCGCTTTGAGTATATCGTTACGGATTCGGAGCTGGAGGCGCTGATTTTAGAGTGCAATCTGATCAAGGAGCACCGCCCAAAATATAATACGATGCTGCGGGATGACAAGTCATATCCGTATATCAGAGTGACGCTGGGGGAAGACTTCCCCAGGGTCCTCTTTTGTCGTCAAGTGAAAAAGGACAAATCCCGCTATTTTGGCCCTTACACCAGCGGAGGGGCCGTAAAGGATACCATTGACCTTCTGCAGAAGCTGTACCGGCTCAGGACCTGTAATCGTGTGCTGCCAAGGGATACGGGCCTGGAGCGGCCCTGTCTGAATTATCATATCCATCAGTGCCTGGGGCCCTGCCAGGGGTATGTGACCAGGGAGGAGTACCGCAGCCAGATCGACGGCGTCCTCTCTTTTCTCAACGGCAATTACGGTCCGATTATGCAGGAGCTGGAGAAGAAGATGCTGGAATGCTCGGAGAATATGGAGTTTGAGCGGGCCATCGAATACCGGGAGCTTCTATCCAGCGTGAAGCAGATTTCCCAGAAGCAGAAGATTACCAATTCCGACGGGGAGGACAGGGACATTATTGCCGTGGCCCACGACGACCGGGATGCGGTGGTGCAGGTCTTTTTTGTGCGGGACGGGCAGTTGATCGGCCGGGATCATTTTCATGTGAGCATTGCCAACGAGGATACCAGGGCCCAGATCATATCAGCATTTGTAAAACAGTTTTACGCCGGAACCCCCTTTATTCCCCGGGAGATTATGGTGCAGGAGGAGATTGAGGACGCGCCGGTTTTAGAGCAGTGGCTGGGAAAACGGCGGGGACAGCGGGTTTATATCCGTGTGCCCAAGAAGGGCAGCCGGGAAAAGCTGGTGGAGCTGGCGGCCAAAAATGCCCAGCTTACCCTCAGCCAGGATAAAGAGAAGATCAAGCGGGAGGAGGGCCGTACCATCGGCGCAATGAAGGAGATTGCCGGGTGGCTGAGGCTTGAGGGGTTATCCCGGATTGAGGCCTACGATATTTCCAATACCAACGGGTTTGAGACGGTGGGCTCCATGATTGTGTATGAAAAGGGAAAGCCCCAGCGCAGCGATTACCGCAAGTTTAAGCTTAAGACCATCACGGGGCCGGATGATTACGCTTCCATGTATGAGGTGCTGACCCGGCGTTTTTCCCATGGCCTGAAGGAACAGGAGGAGTTAAAGGAGCGGCAGATGGACAATGCCTATGGCAGCTTCACCCGGTTTCCGGATCTGATTATGATGGACGGCGGAAAGGGACAGGTGAACGTGGCGTTAAAGGTGCTGGCGGAGCTTGGGCTGGAGATTCCGGTCTGCGGGATGGTGAAGGATGATAACCACAGGACCCGGGGACTGTATTTTCAGAATGTGGAGATCCCCATTGACCGGGGCAGCGAGGGATTTGCGCTGATTACCAGAATCCAGGACGAGGCCCACCGCTTTGCCATCGAGTACCACCGTTTCCTGCGCAGCAAGGAACAGGTGCATTCGGTGCTGGATGATATTCCGGGTGTCGGCCCGGCAAGGCGCAAGGCCCTGATGAAGGGATTTTCCAGTCTGGAGGAGATTAAGGCGGCCAGTCTGGAGGAGCTGGCGGCGCTGCCGGGGATGAACCGGAACGCGGCACGGTCGGTTTGTGAATTTTTTCACAAACAGCAAGGGCAGTCTTGAAGCGGGGAAGGGTTTGTGGTAAGATGTCTATAATAGAGAGGGGCGGCTTTTGAATGGATCGCCCGTTTCCGAAAAAAAGAGCAGGAGGAGAGACTTTATGAACGGTGTCAGTGTGAGCAAGATTGTTGAGCAGTTGAAGCTCAGGGTATTCAACGACAGCCTGGATCTGACGAAGAAGTGTATTACTATTTCCGATGTGAACCGGCCGGCGCTGCAGCTGACGGGATATTTTGAGCATTTTGAGAAGGACCGGGTCCAGGTGATCGGCACGGTGGAATATACTTATCTGCAGAAGCTGGAGCCGGAGAAAAGGAAGCAGATTTACCGGCAGTTTTTCAGTTTCGCGATCCCCTGCGTGATTTTCTGCCGGGAGTTCGAGCCGGACGCGGATTTTCTTGAGACGGCAACGGCCCATGGGATTCCGGTGCTGGGAACCGATTATTCCACCTCCGCGTTTATGGCGGAGCTGATCTATAATCTCAACGAAGTGCTGGCGCCCTGTATTTCCATCCACGGTGTCCTGGTGGACGTGTACGGCGAGGGCCTTCTGATTATGGGCGAGAGCGGAATCGGTAAGAGCGAGGCCGCCCTGGAGCTGGTGCGCAGGGGCCACCGTCTGGTGACGGACGACGTGGTGGAGATCCGTAAGATCAACGACCATACGCTGGTGGGGACTTCCCCGGATATTACACGCCATTTTATTGAACTGCGGGGCGTGGGAATTGTGGATATTAAGAACCTGTTTGGTGTAGAATGTGTAAAGGAGAAGCAGAACATCGACCTGGTGATCAAGCTGGAGGACTGGCGCAAGGACAACGATTATGACCGCCTGGGGCTGGAGGAGGAATATACGGAGCTTCTGGGCAATAAGGTGGTATGCCATTCCCTGCCCATCCGTCCGGGCCGGAATCTTGCGGTGATCTGCGAGACGGCGGCGGCCAACCACAGGCAGAAGAAGATGGGCTATAATGCGGCTAAGGAGCTGTACCGCCGTGTGCAGGCGAATCTTCAGAAGCGGCAGGCAGAAGAAGACTGAGGATGCCAAGAAAGACGATTTTATAGAAAAGAGGAAAAGCGATGGAGACGAAAAATGCATGGTTAAAATATCAAGGAGAGAAGCGGGAGGAGGTATTTGCGTTTGCGGAAAGCTACCGCCGGTTCCTCTCCAAGTGTAAGACGGAGCGGGAATGTGTGACGGAGCTTACGGCCCAGGCGGAAGCGGCAGGCTTTGTGGATCTAAACAAGGTGCTGGAAGAAAAGCGGCCCGTGAAGACGGGAGATAAGCTTTACGCAGCCAATATGGGGAAGTCCCTGGCGCTTTTTGTGATCGGCCAGGAGCCTTTGGAAAAGGGGATGAACATTTTAGGCGCCCACATTGATTCTCCCAGGCTGGATATCAAGCAGAATCCCTTATACGAGGACACGGAGATGGCACTTCTTGACACCCACTATTACGGCGGGGTGAAGAAGTACCAGTGGGTGGCCCTGCCCTTAGCGCTTCACGGCGTGATTGTGAAAAAGGACGGCACGGTGGTTCCTGTCAACGTGGGCGAGAAGCCGGAGGATCCGGTGTTCGGCATCAGCGACCTGCTTGTCCATCTTTCCGCGGAGCAGATGGAGAAGAAAGCCTCCAAGGTCATTGAGGGCGAGAACCTGGACGTGCTGGTGGGCAGCATACCGAAGCTTGTGGAGGAGGAAGAAAAGGAGAAGGCCAAGGATGTGGTGAAGGCCAATATCCTTGCGCTTCTTAAGGAAGCATACCAGATTGAGGAGGATGATTTCCTGTCTGCAGAGATTGAGGTGGTTCCGGCCGGGGAGGCCAGGGATTACGGCTTTGACCGCAGTATGATTATGGGCTACGGCCATGACGACCGGGTATGTGCGTATCCCTCCTTTGCGGCCATTGCCGAGGCGGGAACCTGCAGGAAGACCAGCGTGTGCCTGCTGGTGGACAAGGAGGAGATCGGAAGTGTCGGCGCCACCGGAATGCAGTCCCGGTTTTTTGAATATATGGTGGCAGAGCTGATGGAGGCCATGGGCGGGTATTCCCAGGTGGCCTTTCACCGGGCCATGACCAATTCCAAGGTGTTATCTTCCGACGTGAGCGCGGCCTTCGATCCCCTGTATCCAGGTGTCATGGAAAAGAAGAATTCCGCATATTTTGGTAAGGGGCTTGTGTTTAACAAGTTCACCGGCTCCCGGGGAAAGGGCGGCTCCAACGATGCCAATCCGGAGTATATTGCGGCTCTGCGCCGGATCATGGACAGCAATGAGGTGGCGTTCCAGACGGCGGAGCTTGGAAAGGTGGATCAGGGAGGCGGCGGAACCATCGCCTATATCCTTGCCAATATGAATATGCAGGTGATCGACAGCGGTGTTGCGGTGCTCAATATGCATGCGCCCTGGGAGATCATCAGCAAGGTAGACCTGTACGAGGCAAAGCGGGGCTACGTGGCGTTCCTGCGGGAGGCTTAAGAATAGAGAAGAAAGGTTGGTTTCGGTTTGACGTTTCGGGAAGAATTGCTGGAGATCATAACAGAAGAACAGCTCCTGTGCCAGGAGCCAATGAAGTGCCATACCACCTTCCGGGTGGGCGGGCCTGCCCGGTATTATCTCAGGCCGGACGTAAGGCAGCTTCCCCGGGTGCTGGAGGTCTGCAGAAGCCATGAGGCGCCGGTCTTTATTATCGGCAACGGAAGTAATCTTCTGGTAAGCGACCGGGGGCTTCCCGGTGTTGTGGTGGAGGTCTCCCAGCAGATTTCAAAGGTGCGCCGGGAGGGCAGCCGGATTTTTGCCCAGGCCGGGGCCGGTCTGGCCCGTGTGGCATCCGAGGCGGCGAAGGTCTCCCTTTCGGGCCTTGCCTTTGCATCCGGGATCCCGGGAACCGTGGGCGGTGCGGTGCTTATGAATGCCGGAGCCTACGGCGGAGAGATGAAGGACGTGGTGGAGACAGTCACTGTGTTGACCGAGGAGGGAGAGCAGCGGAGTTTTCAGAGAGACGAACTGGAGTTCGCCTACCGCCACAGCCGTATACAGGAAACCGGCGGAGTGATACTGGAAGCCACATTTCTGCTGGAGCCGGGAGATTCCGGGGAGATCAGCCGCCAGATGGAGGAGCTTAGGCAGAAGCGCCTTGAGAAGCAGCCCTTGGAATATCCCAGTGCCGGAAGCACCTTCAAGCGGCCGGAGGGATATTTTGCGGGAAAGCTGATTGAGGATGCGGGACTGCGGGGCTTTCGGCTGGGGGACGCCCAGGTATCGGAGAAGCACTGCGGTTTTGTTATAAACCGGGGAGCGGCTACCGCATCCCAGATCTGGCAATTGATGTGTACGGTGCAGGAGCGTGTATACGAGAGGTCCGGCGTGAGACTGGAGCCGGAGGTGCGCCTGCTGGGAGATTTTTAAGCGTTTGCAGGATTTTGGGCAGCGAATCCGGGAGGAAGATTTTTGTAGTGCGCAAGGAGGTGGAGCATGCGATTTGTAATTTTAACCGGGATGTCCGGGGCGGGAAAAAGTACCGCCTTAAAGATGATGGAGGATATGGGCTATTTCTGTGTGGATAACCTTCCGATCCCCCTGATTGAAAAATTTGCGGAGCTGAGCAATACCGACAACGGAGAACTGGAAAAGGTAGCTCTGGGAGTGGATATCCGCAGCGGCCAGGCCATTGGGCAGTTGGAAGGGATCCTGGAGAGCCTCCGGGCACGGGGGAGGAAGTTTGAGATCCTGTTTCTGGATTCGGATGACGCGGTGCTGGTGAAGCGCTATAAGGAGACGCGGCGCAACCACCCCCTGGCCCTGGGAGACCGGGTGGATAAGGGCATTGAGAAGGAGCGGGCCGCGGTTTCCTTTCTCAAGAAGCAGGCGGATTTTATCCTGGATACCAGCCAGCTTCTCACCCGGGAGCTGAAGGTGGAGCTGGAGAAGATCTTTGTCCAGAACCAGGATTTTCACAATCTCTTTGTGACGATTCTGTCCTTCGGCTTTAAGTATGGGATCCCCGCAGATTCCGATCTGGTGTTCGATGTCCGGTTCCTGCCCAACCCTTATTACGTGGAGGGGCTGCGGGCCTTAACCGGCAACGATCCTAAGATCCAGGAGTATGTCATGCAGTTTCCGGAGGCCCATGCCTTTCTGGACAAGCTGCAGGATATGGTGGAATTTTTAATTCCCAATTATATTGCGGAGGGCAAGAACCAGTTGATTATCAGCGTGGGCTGTACCGGGGGCAAGCACCGGTCGGTGACGCTGGCCAACGGGCTGTACCAGCGGCTGCGGGAGAAAAAGGGCTATGGGATCAAGGTAGAGCACCGGGATATCGGCAAGGACGCCCTCAGAGGAAAATAGATGTCGTTTTCAAGTGATGTTAAGGATGAATTGTGCAGGCAGATAAGCACCGGCCGCCACTGCCAGCTTGCGGAGCTGGCGGCGATCTTAGGTTTCCTGGGCCGGATCCAGGGAACCGGGGCCGCGCAGGCCCTGACGGTCCATATGGAAAATGTGACGCTGGCACGGAAATATTTTAATCTGCTGAAAAAGCTTTTCCGAATCAACGGGGTTCTTTCGGTCAGCGAGAATCCGCTGCACAAAGGAAAAAATTGTATGGTGTCGGTTATCGGCCAGGAGCAGGCCTTCCGGGTTCTTCACGGCGTGAAATGGGTGGACAGCCAGGGACAGTTTGTCCGTACGGATGAGCTGGTCAACGGTCTTCTGGTAAAAAACGCCTGTTGCAAGCGGGCCTTTATCCGCGGGGCGTTTCTGGCGGCAGGCTCCATGAGCGATCCGGAGAAATCGTATCATTTTGAGATTGTCTGTGCCGATCTTACCAAGGCAAAGCAGTTACAGGAGCTGATTGTAAGCTTCCGGCTGGATGCCAAGATCGTATCCCGCAAGAAATGCTATGTGGTGTACTTGAAGGAGGGCTCCCAGATTGTGGATATGCTCAATGTGATGGAGGCCCATGTGGCTCTGATGAATCTGGAGAATGTCAGGATTTTAAAGGAGATGCGCAACTCGGTGAACCGGCAGGGGAACTGTGAGACAGCCAACATTAATAAGACAGTGAATGCGGCGGTAAAGCAGGTGGAGGATATCCAGTATATCCAGCGGACCGTGGGGCTTTCCGCTTTAAGCGAGAGCCTGCAGGAGATGGCCAGCCTGCGTCTGGCCTATCCGGAGGCGGCCTTAAAGGAGCTTGGGAGCCTCCTGACGCCGCCGGTGGGAAAATCCGGTGTCAACCACCGTCTCCGCAAGATCAGCAGTTTTGCGGAGGAATTGAGAGAAGCGAAGACGGATGCATAAAGGAGGTATGTGTATGGAACGGAAGGTGCATATTGATCTGGGAGACGAGCTGGATCCGGAATACATTGCCCGGGTTGTGCAGGCGGCGAACCGGTTTGACAGCGGCCTGTATCTTTCGGTGGCAGGCAGCCATAAGGTGAATGCCAAGAGTATGATGGGCATGATGAATTTTCTGGCGGCAGACGGCCAGGAGGTAGTCATAAGCGCAGAGGGCGCGGACGCGGCGGAGGCCGCAGAGGCGCTGGCAGCATGTCTTGAGGGAAAAAGATGAAGAAGCTGTTGTTTATTTTTAACCCCCATTCCGGAAAGGGGCAGATTAAAAACAAGCTGCTGCAGATTGTGGATATCTTCGTCAAGGCCGGCTACCGGGTGGAGATCCATCCCACCCAGGCCCCCCAGGAGGCGCGGAAAATGACTGCGGAGCGGTCCGGATTCGACCTTGTGGTCTGCTGCGGCGGCGACGGGACCTTAGACGAGGTGGTCAGCGGCATGATGCGCCGCCCGGCAGAAGAACGGGTGGCGGTGGGCTATATTCCTGCCGGAAGCACCAATGATTTTGCCACTTCCCTGAAGCTTCCCAAGCATATGGTCAAGGCGGCCCAGGTGGCGGTGGAGGGAGAGCCTTTTCCCTGCGATGTGGGGAGTATGAACGGCAAGTATTTTGTATACATTGCGGCCTTCGGTCTTTTTACCGAGGTTTCCTACGGGACGCCCCAGCAGTGGAAGAACCTGCTGGGCCATGCGGCCTATCTTCTGGAGGGAGCCAAAAGCCTGGGCTCCATCAAGTCCTATCCCATGCATGTGGAGTGCAATGGGGACAGCTTTGACGGGGAGTTTATCTATGGCATGGTCACCAATTCCACGTCGGTGGGAGGCTTTAAGGGCATGACCGGCAAGGATGTGCAGTTGGACGACGGCCTTTTTGAGGTGACCCTGATCCAGAGGCCCAGAAATCCCATCGAGCTGGCGGAGATTCTAAAATGCCTGACCAGCGGTGTGGATGATACGGGGCTGATCTATTCGGCCAAGACGGATCACATCCGCATTCTGGCGCCGGAGCCGGTGGCCTGGACGATGGACGGGGAGTATGGCGGGGATCATGTGGAGGCAGTGATCCGGAATGAGAAGCAGGCGGTAGGGATTATGGTGGAGTTGTCTAAAATTTAATCTTATAATTTTTGGGTTTTTAGGAAGTCTCACCCTATCTTTTTTGAAAGGTTTGAGCTATACTAAAAGAAATAAATGATTTAACGGAGGAGATAGTTATGTTAGTATCTGCAAAAGAAATGCTGGATAAGGCAAAAGCGGGCCACTATGCTGTTGGTCAGTTCAACATCAACAACCTGGAGTGGACCAAGTCCATCCTTCTGACGGCCCAGGAGTGCAATTCTCCGGTGATTCTTGGCGTATCCGAGGGTGCAGGCAAGTATATGACCGGATTTAAGACCGTAGCGGCCATGGTGAAGGCCATGATCGGGGAGCTGAATATTACGGTTCCTGTTGCGCTGCATCTGGATCACGGCTCCTACGACGGATGTCTCAAGTGTGTGGAAGCCGGTTTTTCTTCGATTATGTTTGACGGACCCCATTATCCCATCGATGAGAATGTAGCCAAGACTACGGAGCTGGTAGAGCTGGCCCACAAGAACGGCATGTCCATCGAGGCGGAGGTTGGCTCCATCGGCGGCGAGGAAGACGGCGTAGTGGGTATGGGCGAGTGCGCGGATCTCGCTGAGTGCAAGAAGATTGCGGGTCTTGGGTTTTATATGCTGGCAGCCGGCATCGGCAATATCCATGGCAAATACCCTGCCAACTGGGCCGGCTTAAGTTTCGAGACCCTGGATGCCATCCAGCAGCTTACCGGAGAGATGCCTCTGGTGCTTCATGGCGGTACCGGGATTCCCGAGGATATGATCAAGAAGGCCATCTCCCTGGGCGTGGCCAAGATCAATGTGAATACCGAGTGCCAGCTGGCCTTTGCGGCTGCGACCCGCGCCTATGTCGAGGCGGGCAAGGACAAGGAGGGCAAGGGCTTTGACCCGCGCAAGCTGCTGGCCCCGGGGGCGAAGGCGATCCAGGACACCGTGAAGG
>CATJBQ010000215.1 GCA_949738465.1 uncultured Lachnospiraceae bacterium | reverse complement strand
TTAAGCGGCGACCGGTTTTTCTATGAAAATCCCATTGCCGCCGACCCGGACCGGGATGCCTTTTTCCGCTCACGCCCCCAGAATCTCCGGGAGCACCTGCCGCTTCTGGAGCGCGTAAAAATCTTCGACTGCTCCTGCTGCCCGCCAAACCTAATCCGGGCCATCGGCTCCATCGGCGATTTTATGTATTCCGTCCGGGATACTACCATATTTGCCCAGTGCTATATGAGCGGGGACGCACAGATAACGCTGCCCGGGCTGGACGTAGCCTTAAAGCAGCGGACCGCTTATCCTTACGACGGAAGCATCCGGCTGGAAACAGAGACGGCCGGAACCTACACCCTGGCCCTGCGTATTCCCGGCTGGTGCCGCTCCTATACGCTTACGGTAGGCGAAGATACAGTCACAGAGAAAGCCCGGGACGGCTTCGTTTACCTTAAGCGCTGCTGGAAGGCGGGCGACACGGTCTCCCTTACGCTGGCCATGCCGGTGGAACGGATGGAAGCAAACGCCAATGTAAAAAATCTCTGCGGACGGGTGGCGGTTACCCGCGGACCCCTGGTGTACTGCGCCGAAGGGATTGACAATGAAAATATCCCCCTGAAGGACATCCGCATCCGCCAGGACACAGACGTGGAGATTGTTCAGGGGGGTATCGAAAATACTGCGTTTCCCATCCTTACCATCCAGGCAGAGAGGAGAACGCCATTTATGCAGTTGTATCGTCCCTGCCAGGGGAGTTTGGAAGAATTTTCCCTGCGGCTGATCCCTTATTTTGCCTGGGCAAACCGGGGCGCTACAGAGATGAACCTCTGGTTCCTGGCTTAGATCCCGGAAAACGTTCCGGCGCTGCTGTTATATGGCAGCCTCTCCCACCTTCTGCCCCATCTTCACCGGAAGCTCCTTTCCCTGGGCCGTGTCCCGCAGGAGCTTCCGGTCAATTTTTACGCTCCCGGCCTTCACAAGCAGGATCACCGTGCTACCGCCGTAGAGGAACATCCCCTTCTCCCGGCCCCGGACAACCGGGCCGGCGCCGTGGTAATTCCGGATCCGTCCCACCAGCATCGCTCCCACCTCCATCTGGACCAGCCTGCCGAAATGCTCCGATTCGATCACCGTATACTCCCGGCAGTTCTCGCAGAAAACCGGAACCCTCCTGAGGGCAATGGGCCGCACCGTGTGCAGCTTTCCGGGAATAAAAATATTTTCCCCCTTCTGCCCATCGTCCACATAGCAATAACGGTGGTAGTTGTCCACACAGAGGCGGAACACCAGGCACAGCCCTCCCTCAAACTCCCGGGCAAGGCTCTCATCCTTCAGAAGATCGGAAATGGTATAACGGCTCTGCTTTACATTGATCACCATCCCCGACCGGATGGCATAAGCGGACAGCCACCCGTCGCAGGGGGCAATGAGCGCTCCCGGATCTGTGGCAATGGGCCGCTGTGACGGTCGGATCCGCCGGGAAAAGCAGTCGTTGAAGCACCGGAAATGACTGCTTTCGTACTCCCGCAGGTCAATGTTATTTTTCCTTACAAAGGGACGGATCAGAGGGCGGGACAAGGGGGAGGATAGAAACACCCCCGCCGCCCGGGAGACGCCTCTGCTGCAAAGGGGCTTAAGCAAAAGACGGCCCACAGGAGTCCCATATAAAAATTCCAAGCCCCCCGGCCTTGTTCCACCTTTGGCGGCGCTTTTCACCTGCCGCCCGTTCCTTACGGCCCTCATTTGAGCAGTTCCCCGATCACCACCAGCGCGCACTCCACCGCACCGATGGCCACCATGATCAGGATCCCCTTCAGCCCGGGCTTTTTCACCTGGATCTTGGACAGGAACGCAAGTCCGGTAAAGATGGCCGTGGCAAAATACATGGCCGTGACGTCTGCCGGAATCACGTACTGCAGCAGCAAAACCAACGGGAAAATCAGGGATGCCGAGGTCACCGGCAGGCCGGTATAGAACTTCCGTACCCCTTCCTCCGTCTTCTGCCGCTCCTGCTCCGCCACATTAAAATACGCCAGGCGGATCATGGTGGCAAGCATATAGAGTACCAGGATCGCCCCCAGGGCCGCCATAAAAAGCCGCCTCTGCCACATATGGCTGTATCTGTGCATAATCATCCGGAACATGGGGGAAACCCGTACCATGGCGATCCCGATACAGGCCGGCAGCACCCCAAAGGCCACCAGATCCGACAGGGAATCGATCTGGATGCCAAAATTCATCTGGGCCGCGGTCCGATTGGGCTTCGTGCGGGCCACCTTTCCGTCAAAGGCATCGCACAGGCCGCAAAACAGCAGAAAAAACACGCCCAGGTAGGGATGCCCGCCGCCGCTTAAGCACAAGAAAATCCCGGTTCCCGCCGAGATCAGCGAAAAGTAGGTCAAAAGTACCGTATAATCATAATATCCTAACATTTCTTCCCCTTCCTTCGCAGCATCAAGTAATTTACAAGCACCCATAAGCCGCAAAAAACAATACAAAAATAGAATGACAGGGAACGGCTCAAAAGATCCAGGTTGGCCGCCGCCTGCTCCGGCATCATCTGCTTAAATCCGCTAAGCATCAGATAATCCGACACGCCCATGGCCCCGGGGATCGGTACGGCATTGGAGCCTACCAGTGCAAAGCCCTGCATGGCCCAGATCTTCTGCCCGCCGCTCCATCCCCTGGTGGCGGCGTACACAAACAATGTCACGGATATGGAAGACACTCTCTGCAGGATATTCAGCACCAGGAGCCGCCCCAGCATCCCCTTATGCTTTCTCATCTCGCCGACGCAGCCGCCGTATTCCTTCATGGTGCGCTCCACGTTTCCCGTCCATTTTTCCCGTTTCCGGCACAGCCGGATCCTGCATAAAAAATGAATGGTTCCCAGGCAGATTTTCCGAAGGAGCTGTTCGTTGCGGATCAGCAGTGTAAAAAATACGGCCAGGACCGCCTGCAGTCCGATTCCCAGAAGGATCAGAAACCTGGGAAATATGCCGTAACTCCAAAACAGGCCGGGACACAGAAGCATGGACAGAATCCCCACCACCAGAAGCGCCAGAGTATACATCATGAGATTGGCCAGAAGCACCGCCGTGGCCGCTGTTCCCGATAACCCGTTCTGCATCATAAAATAGGCGCAGGCCGGCTGTCCGCCCGTTGCCGAAGGGGTGATGGCCGAAAAATAAATATCGGCTGAGGAGTATGTAATTCCCCGAAAAAACGGCACCTTATGCCCGAAGGGCTCACAGGCACACCGCAGCGTCAGCGCCTCAAAGGCCACAAATCCAAAAGCGCACAGCCCGGCCAGGGCCAGCGGCAGAGGATCTGCATTACGGATATAGGCCAGGAATTCGGCGACAGAAAAGGAACGGTTCTGGGAAGTCACGGCCCAGACCGTCGCCGCGGCAATCACCAGAAACAGGAGGGTCCACAGAAGTCTCGACAGCGGAGAATCCTTTTTCCCCGGTTTCTTTTCCGGCAGCGCAGAATCGTTCTTATTCGGTTCTTTCTCGTCCATAGCCCGCGCCTCCTTCCCTCACAGATTTCTTCTTTGAAAGATGAAGCCACTGGTTCAGCTTCTCCAACAGCCGCTGCGCTCCAAAGCAGCGGGTGAGGAAAAGTCCCGCCTCGAAGACCAGGATCCCGCCAAACACATCGGGAATCATGTGCTGCCGCAAAAACAGCGTCGACAGGAAAATCGCCACCGCCGTCAGGAAACAGCCCGCCTTAAATACACGGCTGCACTCCTTTCTGCGTGCCACGCCGCGAAAACACGCCCAGCTCTCCAGGCAGTGGATGGATGGGAAAAAGTTATCCGCCGGATCCAGCACATAGAGCACCCGGAGCGCTTCACTGAACAAGTCGCTGCCGGTAATCTCCGGGCGCGTTGCCGTGGTAGGATAGATCATAAAAATCACCAGGCAGATCAGCTTGGCAATGATATCCGCGGACATAATCTCCAGACAGAGCCGCTCCCCGCCCCGGGCGATGGTGCAATATCCCACGACCCAGAACACATAGGCTCCCAGATAAACCACCACAAAGACGGGGATCACCGGAATCTGGGAATCCCACGGCGTATCCAGCCGGTAATGCTTTAAGGAGGTTGTAAACGTCCTCGATACAAAATAGGCGATATAGTTTATGATAAGGGCTGCCGCCACCGGCAGCCATGCATACTTCGGTATGATTTTCTCAAGCTTTCCAATTAATTTCATCTTTTCCTCCAGGGATGTGGTCTCGTAATAGAATTGCTGGTGTCTGACGTCAGACCCTGGTAAATTCTTTCGTCCTTACAACATATGATTTCATACAAATGAGATTTTAACACATCTTTTTAAAAATAACAAGGGACTGCCGAATTTCTAAAGGATTTCTAAAGCATTTTTTAATCAATTCTAAAAGAATTTGCGATCGCACAAAACCGCCAGCCCCTTGAAAGCCAAAAGGGCTGGCGGTTTATTCTCATTGCATCTTTCCTTCTTAAGGAATTGATATTGCTTTCGTTTTATTCTTTAATCCTGTCTTCCTTCCCGGATAACGGCTGAAGCTGATTGACGCAGGCTGCTCCCCGAACGATGCAAAATGACGGCACAAATACCCGCAGGCCTATAAAAAGGACAGACGGGTTCTTTCAGAAACATATCGTTAAGGAGTTTTTATTAATTTTACAAAATGAGGGCGTAGTGGAATGAACCTCACACTATTTTAGCAACATAGAAACCGGCGGTCTGTTTTCAAATCGCCGTTTTCTCATTATTATGCCTTTTAAAAAATGCAGGGCAGGCATAAGATGCGATAGAAAAGTCACCGGGTGCTTCCCTCCGACCGTGAAATGCAGTCCTTTTCTGGCGGATCCTGTCAACAAGGAGGAATTAAAGAAAATCTTAATACTTCTTTTACGGTTTTGGCATGGACAATCGGAAGCCGGATGTCTATAATGGGATAGGGCCGGGAGGATTATGTCAACCATCCTTCCACCACGATAAATCTGGAAATGAGGGATGATTGCAATGACACATGCGCAAAGAAAGAAAAAAAGACGGCTGAACAACCTGCTGCGGGCGCTTTCCTGCATTGGGGTGCTGGCGGTCCTGGTGGTGGTAATCCATCTGTTCACCGGCGTTCTCTATAAAATTGTACCTGATTTTGGCAATGACGGCGCCCAGGCGGATTCCGGCACAGGCTCCGGCGGAAAGCTGGCACAGGCCGTCCAGCCGGCCTTCCCGGATTTTGCCCTTTCTACCCTTGCGTCCTTGAAAGATACCGCTTTTTCCGGCGCCGGGCAGGAGGCGGTTCCCACCGGAAACGAACCGGCCGGCGCGGAACCGGATGGATCACAGCCAATGAGCACCTCCCATACCATGAATAATACGCCCATCGACATCGCTTCCCTGGATACCACTGCCGAAGGCTGGGGACCCGGCACCGACTGCGACGAGAAAAACCGGCCCAATTCCGCCCTGTCCTATCAGGAAAAATATGGGAAATATAACGCGAATTTTATTGTCCCGGACAGCGATAAGATCTATCTGACCTTTGACGAAGGCTACGAAAATGGCCGTACCTCCGATATCCTGGATGTTTTGAAGGAGAAAAACGTGCAAACCGTTTTTTTTGTGACCTCCCAGTATGTAAAGCAGAACCCCGACCTGATCCAGAGAATGATCGACGAGGGACATACGGTGGGCGCCCACAGCGTCACTCATCCCGCCAAGGGACTGCCCTCCCTGTCCGTGGAGGAGCAGCAGCGGGAAATCATGGAGCTTCATGATTATGTCAAAGAAAATTTTGATTATGAGATGCACCTGTTCCGTTTTCCGGCCGGGATTTTCAGTGAACAGTCCTTGGCCATCGTCAACAACTGCAATTACAAGAGCGTGTTCTGGAGCTTTGCCTACCTGGACTATGACACGGAAAACCAGCCGGACCCGGCGCAGGCATTGGAAAAGGTAAAGAGCCGGCTGCACCCGGGGGCCATCTACCTGCTCCACGCCGTTTCCTCCACCAATGCGCAGATCCTGGGGGAATTGATTGGCTCTATTAAAGCGGAAGGGTATG
>CATJBQ010000214.1 GCA_949738465.1 uncultured Lachnospiraceae bacterium | reverse complement strand
GGGAAGCGGATTTTCCGGAACCATCAGTGAGATCGCAGGACTGGAGCCGGGAGCGAATGTGCTGAGAAACGGTTATACTGTCAGCAGAGGAAGCGTGGCAGGGGATGCGGGCAACCTTAGAAACTGGGTGAACAGTCTGGATCTCGGGCGGCAGTAGACTGAACGGGTTTGTCATTGATATCGGACCGTTTTTAGGGCTTTGGAAGCATCCGCAAAGAATGCGGGCCCCTGAGGATCCGGTCAGGGCAGGACAGACGCTTGTCCGCGTGGTGCATTTAGGGAGTTTACTCCGGGGAGTATTTACAGAGTATAGAGAAAACAGAAATACAATGAGGAGAGGTTTTATGGCAAGTAAATATGATGGATTGGCGAGGATCATTATCCAGAATGTGGGCGGCAAAGAGAATATCGGCAGCCTGACTCATTGTGTCACC
This sequence comes from uncultured Lachnospiraceae bacterium, assembly GCA_949738465.1. Classification (GTDB taxonomy): domain Bacteria; phylum Bacillota; class Clostridia; order Lachnospirales; family Lachnospiraceae; genus 14-2. Next base: position 3,549 of record CATJBQ010000214.1, on the reverse strand, counting down.
CGCCTTCGTTTCAAATTAAAGGATGAAGGAAAAGCACAGACGGATGTGCTGAAAAATACGGATGGCATTGTTACAGTAATTCAGTCCGGCGGGCAATATATGGTGGTCATTGGGAACCATGTGCCGGATGTCTTTAACGCGGTGGTTGCTGTGGGGCATCTGGAAGGCTGCGGGGGCTTTTAGCACTGCTTACCTACTTCAGATGGATGGACAGCGCAGGGGGAACTTATGTGATTTTATATTCCCTTGCGGATTCCTTCTTCTACTTCATGCCGGTAATTCTGGCGTTTACCGCGGCAAAGCGGTTTGGGCTGCCGGAGATGGAGGGACTGATTATCGGTCTGTCTTTGGTATATCCGCTGGTGCTGGGGAGCAATGTGGGCACAGCGTTTGCGGAAAGGGCATTTACCTTTTTGGGTGTGATCCCTGTAACCATGCCGCCGTCCGGGGATTATACCAGCAGCGTGCTGCCGGCAATCTGTGCCGTGGCCTTTGCAGCCTGGATTGAACGGTTTTACCGGGACAAGATTCCGGCAACGATTAAATCCTTTACGGTTCCGCTGATTACATTGCTGATTACGATTCCGCTGACATTTCTGGTTATCGGGCCGGTGACCTCCATGGCGGCAAGCCTGTTAGGCGCGTTTTTTACTTTCCTGGGCAACGTCAGCAGCATACTTCTGGGCGGAGTTGTGGGCGGTTTATGGCAGATTCTGGTTATGTTCGGGCTTCACTGGGCGCTGGTGCCCATTGCGATTATCAATATGGGACAGCCCGGAGGGGATCCGATCCTGGCGGCAATGCTGGGAACTACCTTTGCCCAGACCGGCGCGGCGGTTGCCATTATGCTGAAGACAAAAGACCAGAAGTTAAAGACCCTGGCGATTCCGGCTGCGGTTTCTGCTTTTGCCGGGGTTACCGAGCCGGTTATCTACGGAATTACGCTGCCGAAAAAGAAGCCCTTTTATATTACCTGTGTGATTTCAGCCGTTGTGGGAGCGATTCTCATTGCTATGGGGGCTTATGGATATCAGATGGCCGGAATGGGAGTATTTTCTTATACCATGTACTTAAATCCGAATAACAGCGGCGACATCAGCGGAATGATTCTGGCGATTGTAATGTCCATGTTGGCTCTCGTTGCCGGCTTTGCGGCAGTGTTTGTTACATACAAGGATGAGGAGCCCAAAAAGGAGGATAAAACGGCAGGGCAGAACCATATGCAGGATAAATCTGACGGGGAAATTTCCTTTACCGCACCGCTTGAGGGTGAGGCGGTTGCACTGGAAAGCGTGGAGGACGCCGCGTTTTCTTCCGGGGCTATGGGAAAAGGCATTGCTATCCAGCCGTCAAAGGGGGAGGTCTATGCTCCCTGCAATGGGGAGATAGTCACCTTCTTTCCCACCGGGCATGCCATCGGAATCAAGGCAGACAATGGGGCAGAAATATTGATCCATGTAGGGATGGATACGGTGGAATTAAAAGGAGAGGGATTTGTTCCGCAGAAAAAACAGGGCGACCGGGTGAAAAAAGGTGATTTGCTCCTGAAATTTAATATGGAGTTGATTCGGTCACAGGGAAAGCTGTTGGTTACACCGGTTCTTATCACCAATACATTTGATTATGCGGAAGTAATTCCGGAGGCTGAGGGGACGGTGGATCAGGAGACAAAGATCCTTACCCTGAGAAAATAGGAAAGATCCCAAAAGTGGACAGAAGAGGTGAAATAATGAGTTTTCCGAAAAATTTTTATTGGGGCGGAGCTACGGCGGCAAACCAGCTGGAGGGGGGATGGAAAGAAGGCGGGAAGGGGATTTCCTGCTCGGACATCTGTACCGGGGGAAGCGCGGTAAAAAGCAAACGGATCACACCGGTTCTGGAGGAGGGAACCTTTTATCCTTCCCATGAGGCCATTGACCACTATCACCGGTTTCGGGAGGATATTGCGCTGTTTGCCGAGATGGGCTTTAAGATGTACCGTTTTTCTATCGCCTGGACGCGGATTTTCCCCAATGGGGATGAAGCAGAGCCGAATGAAGAGGGGCTTAAGTTTTATGAGGAGGTCATTGAGGAATGCAGAAAATATGGCATCGAACCGATGATTACGATTTCCCATTATGAAGTTCCTTTCGGATTGACGAAAAAGTGGAATTCCTGGACGGACCGAAGGCAGATTGACTGTTTTTTGAACTACTGCAGGGTGATTTTCACCCGCTGCAAAGGAAAGGTGAAGTACTGGCTGACCTTCAATGAGCTGAACAGCGCCACAACTCCCATGGGAGGATTTTTGAACCAGGGAATCTTAAATGAGATTAAGGCCATGGATTTTACGGCCCAGGAAGATAATCCGCAAAACCGTTTTCAGGGGCTCCATCACCAGTTTCTGGCCAGTGCGCTGGCAGTAAAGCTGGCACATGAGATAGATCCAGAGTATCAGGTTGGGTGCATGCAGATCATGGCCACCAGCTACGGACTGACCTGCAGGCCGGAGGATCAGCTGGCCAATCAGCAGAAAAACCATGTGATGAACTGGTTCTGTTCGGATGTGCAGTGCCGCGGGAAATATCCCGGCTATATCTGGCGGTATTTTGGTGAGAATCATATCCGGATTCATATGGAGCCGCAGGATGAGCAGATTCTTGCCGGGGGGCCGGTGGATTTCTACACATGCTCTTATTATATGTCCATCTGTGAGACAGCAGATCCGGAGGCGCAGAGCGGAAAGGGAAACCTGATCGGCGGCGTGCCCAATCCCTATCTGAAAGCCTCGGACTGGGGCTGGCAGATTGATCCGGAGGGGCTTCGGTATTCCTTAAATGAAATCTGGGATCGCTATCAGAAGCCGATCTTTGTGGTGGAAAACGGCCTGGGTGCGCGGGATGTGATTGACGAAGACGGGAAGGTGCGGGATGAATACCGGATTGATTATCTGCGGCAGCATATTATCCAGATGCACGAGGCGGTGCTGGACGGCGTGGACCTGCGGGGCTATACGCCGTGGGGCTGCATCGACCTGGTCAGTGCTTCCACCGGGGAGATGGCGAAACGGTACGGGTTTATTTTTGTGGAGCGCTATGACGATGGAACCGGTGATTTCTCCCGGCGGAGGAAAGAATCCTTTTTCTGGTATAAGGATGTAATTGCTGCAAATGGGGAAAATTTGCTTCATGGGTAAAGAACACATCCTATTGATACAAAGAGATATGGACGGCCATGCTGCAGGTTCTGGCAAGAATTCTGCGGCATGGCTGTTTTATAGGAAACGACAAATTTATTTGTCGTTTTCTGTAGAATGACAAGAGAACCAAAACAATGTAGTTTGTACGATAAGGTATATACTGAATAACTAATTGTGACTTCTGCCAGATACATTGCTCTCTTATAATAAAATAAATGCAGGGGTTTTAGAATGCCAGTGTAAATGGAAAAAACGACAGGACAAGGAGAAAGGAGTAATATGAAAGATTTTCAGCTGAGAAATGATACAAAACTTCAGTTATGTATGAATCCGGTGGAAAAGCTGCAGCAGCTTACGGGAGGAAAACGGGT
>CATJBQ010000213.1 GCA_949738465.1 uncultured Lachnospiraceae bacterium | reverse complement strand
GACGGCGATTTTGCCTCCATCGGGCTGGCGGAGTCCATCTCTGCGGCAAACCGCGGCGAGAATATCACAGTGATCTTCATCAACAACGGGATTTACGGGATGACCGGCGGTCAGATGGCCCCCACCACCTTGATCGGCATGAAGGCATCCACCGCTCCCAAGGGGAGAATCGCCGAAGAGCATGGTTATCCTATGCACATGTGTGAGATTTTAAATCAGTTGACGGCGCCTGCCTATCTGGAGCGCACAAGCTGCAACAATCCCCAGAATGTGATGAAGACCAAAAACGCCATCAAAAAGGCGTTCCAGAATCAGTTGGACGGCAAGGGCTTTTCCATGGTGGAGATCGTGACTAGCTGTCCCACCAACTGGGGCTTGGATCCCTTGGATGCACTGACCTATATCGAGGAGAAGATGCTTCCCGAGTTCCCGCTGGGCGTAGTCAGAGATAGATAGGAGGAAGAATTATGGAGACAAATTTGTGCGTAGCCGGCTTCGGCGGCCAGGGCGTTATGACCCTTGGCAAGTTTTTAGCATCCGCGACCTGCGATTCCACGGATAAGAACGTGACCTTCTTCCCGTCCTATGGCGCAGAGCAGCGGGGCGGTACCGCCAACTGCTTTGTGGTGATCTCCGACGAGATGGTGGGTGCGCCCTTAGGAGACGTGATGGACGACCTGATCGTGATGAACGGGCCCTCCCTTCACAAATTCCTGGGAACCTTAAAGCCCGGCGGTAACCTGTTCATCAACAGTTCCATTGTGACGGATGAGATTGAGCGGGACGATGTGAAGATCATCAAGGCTCCAGTGACGGAGATGGCCTTAGAGATGGGCAATGCCAAGGTGCTCAATGTGATCATGCTGGGCGTTTACGTGGGCTATACCGAGGTGGTGGCTCCCGAGATCGTCTGGGAGACCATCGAGCATAAGCTGGGCAAGAAGCCAAAGCTGCTGCCGTTGAACAAGGAGGCCTTTGAGAAGGGGTTGGAGATTGGCAGGAGCCAGAGATAAGAACATCAGTTCTGCGGTGCGGAACGGAAAATAAAAAAGAGCGGCAGATCACGGTTGTGGTTTGCTGCTTTTTCGTTTATACTGGAAAGAGAATGGAATGCGGGACTATTTTTATGCGGCAGGGAGGGACAGGCATATGACGATTGCGCATGTAATGGAAGAAATCATCCGGATTTCCAAAGAAGAACAGGCAGGGAAGACGGTTCTGTTTGGATCCCGTGCAAAAGGGACAGCCAGGGAGAGAAGCGATATTGATATTGCCGTAGAGGGAGTGAAGGATTTTGATGCATTTTGTGAAAAAATAGATGAAATAGAAATATTGTACACAATTGATGTATTGAATCTGGAAACCTGCAGGAATCAATTATTGATGGAGGATATCAAAGCATATGGAAGAAAAATATATGAGGAGGCTTGAGAGCTTCCGGAGGTCATTGGATGCCCTGGCAGAGGCAAGAGAACGTGATATGGGAGATTCCTTTGTGCTGAGTGGCACCAGCGCAAAGTTTTCCATTACCTTCGAACTGGCCTGGAAGGTGATGAAGGATCTTCTGACAGGACACTATGGGATTACGGATTTTGTGGCCGTCTCCCCCAAAGAGGTATTAAAAAAGGCATATTATCGATTTGTTTTATGAGTTCTCGGGAAAAGTAGATGAAATCCTGGGCAAATAGTCCTTGAATGTGGAAAAGGAGCAGACATGAAATTTTTACATCTGAAAAATGAATCGGACCATCCGGTTTTTACGGGAGCGGCCATCCGCCGCCTGATCTGGCCCCTGCTCCTGGAGCAGGTACTGGTGATGCTGGTGGGCCTGGTGGACACGGTGATGGTTTCCCATGTGGGGGAGACGGTGGTGTCCGGCGTGTCCCTGGTGGATATGATGAACCAGTTGATCTTCTCGATCCTGTCGGCACTGGCTACCGGAGGGGCGGTGATCACCTCCCAGTATATCGGGAAAAAGAGGCGGGAGAAGGCCTGTGAGACTGCCAATCAGCTCCTGTATGCGGCCATATTCATTGCTCTGGTGATTATGGGTGTCTGCATTGGCCTTAAGGGTCCCCTGCTGCGGCTGTTTTTTGGCAGCATCGAGCCGGAGGTCATGGAGGCGGCGCTGGTTTATTTTGTGGTGTCGGCCTTTTCCTACCCCTTTCTTGCCATGTACAATGCCGGGGCGGCCCTGTTCCGCTCCATGGGAAAATCCAAGGTCACCTTATGGGTATCCCTGTTTATGAATGTGGTGAATATTACGTTTAACGGGATCATGATTTTTGGCCTCGGGCTGGGCGCGCTGGGTGCGGGGCTGGGCTCCCTCATAGCCAGGGCGGCAGCGGCGCTTCTGATTAACGCCCTGCTTCTCGGCAGCCGCCATGAGGTGCATTACGTCCGTCCCACCCGCCCCTGGATCCATCCCGGGGAGCTTAAGAAGATCTTCTATATCGGAATCCCCAGCGGCTTAGAGGGGGGCGTGTTCCAACTGGGCCGGATCCTTGTGGTGTCCATCATTGCCACCTTTGGCACGACACAGATTGCGGCGAATGCGGTGGCCAATAATTTTGACGGCGTTGGCGTGATCCCCGGAAATGCCCTGATGCTGGCCATGATCACGGTGGTGGGCCAGTGCGTGGGGGCCGGAGAGTACCGGCAGGCGGAGTATTATACCAAAAAGCTGATGCAGATCGCCATCCTGGCCTTCCTGGTGTGGGACGGACTGATCCTTCTCACCCTGCCCTGGACCATACAGGTCTACAATTTGTCGTCCGATACCCTGGCCTTAGCGCAGCTTCTGGTGACCATCCACAATACATCGGCCATTGTGCTGTGGCCCTTCTCCTTTGTGCTGCCCAACGCCCTCCGGGCGGCCAACGACGTGAAATATCCCATGGCGGTGTCCATGTTTTCCATGGTGATGTTCCGGGTCCTGTTCAGTGTGATCCTGGGGCAGTATCTGGGCCTTGGAGCCATCGGCGTGTGGATTGCCATGCTGCTGGACTGGATTTTCAGGGCGGTTTTGTTTGTGCTGCGGTTTCATGGAAGGAAGTGGCAGAGGAAAAGGCTGGTTTGAGGTTTTTTGATTTCTTAATCGTATCGTATTTTTGAATATCGAGAATAATATACAAATTTTAGTGGTATATATAGATAATGTTGCACAAAGAATATGTGATATCAATGGGGGAGTATAGGTGACAAGATGGTTATATGCAAATTAGACAACAATTATGAAGAAAGTACGAATGATAGTAGCATATAGCAGACAAAAATAGAAAAAACCGGGAAGGGATATGTGAAAAAGGATATAGTTCTGACATGATATAAAGCAAGATATATAAAATTAGAGACAATATTAGGACAGTATTGTCTCTTTTTTTGTGCTATACTGAGAATGTAAAGGAATCGTACAAATAATAAAAATTCTCGAAATTTAGGAAATGCGCGCAGGGCTGTGGAGCAATTCGGAACACGAGGGGCGCAGCGCCTACACCGTTGTGAACGGCGGCGGCCACAATACACGTATCCTGGCCACCTCACAGGATAAAGGGGCCTATAAGGAACTGGGGCTTGCCAGCGCGCTCTGGTATTATCATCGGAACATCACAGACAGCCATGGAGTAGAATATACGGTAAAGGAATCTGAAATGCCCCAGTGCAAGGTAATTATTACCGGAGATCAGAATGGCGATGCGCAGATTGACTGGCAGGATGGCGCGGTTGCATTCCGCGAGATTATGAATAACCCCTATAAATGTGAAGAAGTACCGGAATTGGTGGCTTACCGCATTGCCATGAATTTTGGCGGGCAGGCGCAGAATCCGTTTCTGACAACGCTGGATAATGTAAAGCGCGTAGCCCAACATACCGATGGCTTAGGCCAGTCGGTTCTCCTGAAGGGATATGGAAGCGAAGGGCACGATTCCGGGCATCCGGATTATGCGGATACCGGGGAACGGATCGGCGGGGCAGCCGATATGAAAATCATGATGGAAAAGGGCGCGGAATATGGCGCGCGTTTTGGAATCCATGTCAATGCCAGCGAGATGTACCCGGAAGCGGAGGCCTTTGGGGATCACTCGGTAAGGCGTTATACGGCGGAGGATGAGGATGCGAAGAAAGACCCGTCTTTGGTGGGAACCTTAATGTACGGCTGGAACTGGCTGGATCAGGGCGTCGGCATCGACGGCTATTACGACCTGGGTTCCGGCGCAAGAAAGAACCGGTTCAACGAGCTCAAAGCGAAGGTGGGCAGCCTGCTGGATTTTGTCTATGTGGACGTGTGGGGCAATCTGACAGCAACCAGAACCGAGGATTCCTGGGAAACACGTCATCTGACGGACGGGATTACCGGTCAGGGATGGCGCATGGCAACAGAATGGGGATCCGGAAATGAATATGATTCCACCTTCCAGCACTGGGCGGCTGACCTGACCTACGGCGGGTTTGACAAGAAGGGAGAAAACAGTGAAGTGATGCGTTTCTTAAGAAACCATCAAAAGGATTCCTGGATCGGCGATTACCCAAGCTATGGGGGCAATGCGATAGCACCGCTGCTGGGCGGCTACAGTATGAAGGATTTTGAAGGCTGGCAAGGCAGGAATGATTATGACGCATATATTAAAAACCTGTATACCCATGATCTGACGACGAAATTTTTACAGCATTATAAGGTGATAAAATGGGTCGACGGAGAAGCGGTAAGCGATGGAAAATATAACTGGACTCCGGAAAAGGAGATCACCCTTAAGGACGATTACGGGAATGTTGTGGTGGTTACGAGAGAAACGACGGACCACACCAGCCCGGCCTACCGGAATCGGACCATTACACTGAATGGAAAGGTTGTTTCCACAGGGGCAGTATCCAAAGGGGATAACGGAAAGGATGGAACGGAATCCTATCTGCTTCCCTGGAATTGGGATTCGAAGACCGGAAAGCCGGTTTCTTCGGAAAAAGAAAAAATGTACCATTGGAATACCCTGGGAGGAACTACCACCTGGAAGCTTGCGGATAACTGGAAGGATCTGAAAACCGTAACCGTTTATAAGCTGACAGATCTGGGGAAAACAGAAGAAAAGACGGTGAATGTTGTCAACGGGGAGATTACGCTGGAAGCGGAGGCGCAGGTTCCCTATGTGGTATACAAAGGAAAAACGGACAATCTTTCGATCACCTGGAGCGAAAAAATGCATCTTACAGATGTAGGATTTAACTCCGGCGAAGCGGGGATTCAGGCCCACTGGACAATCGAAGGAACAGGAACGGCTACAATCGCAAAAAGCCAGTACAGCAATCCCATGCTTAAGCTGGACGGCGAGGTGGCGGTGTCCCAGAAGATCACAGATCTGGTTCCGGGAAAGAAATATGCGCTGTATCTGGGCGTCGACAACCGGAGCGATACGAAGGTGTGCATTGAGGTCAAGGCGGGGAACGAGGTTCTGGATTCCAATTATACCATGAGATCCATTGCCCCCAATTATGTAAAAGCTTATACCCACAGCAACTCCAGCGCAACCGTGGATAACAGCAGCTACTTCCAGAATCTGTACGTGTTTTTTACGGCGCCGGCGGATACCGGGAACGTTGTGCTTAAGATTTCCAAGGAAGCAGGGGAGGGAAGCGCATATTTTGACGATATTCGTGTGGTAGAGACCAGCATGGATGTCATAAAAAAGGATGCTGACGGGAACGTAGTCAGCCTGGTGCAGGATTTTGAAAACAATGTCCAGGGAATCTATCCCTTTGTGGTGGGCCCCATCGAAGGGGTGGAGGATAACCGCACCCACCTTTCCCAGGCCCACGCGCCCTATACGCAGGCGGAGTGGGACGTGAAGAAGGTAGACGACGTGCTGGACGGAAAATGGTCCCTGAAGAGCAATGGGCTGGCGGGAGGCAAGCTTACGACTCTTACGGGTAAGGGGCTGCTTTATCAGACGATCCCACAGAATTTCCGGTTTGAACCGGGGAGAACCTATAAGGTTAGTTTCGACTACCAGTCGGGAAGCGACGGTACATACGCAGTGACCTTTGGAGAAGGCGAGTTTTTGGGAAAAACGCCCTTGGAGAAGCTCCCGAAGGCGATGGGCAGGGATCAGGATGGCCATTATGAGACGGAGCTGGTGGGCGCGGCATCCGGAGAAACCTGGTTTGGCATTTCCGCCACCGGAACAGCAGCGGATACCCAGGGAACCAAAAATGCGGCGGCAGATTTTGGCGGTTATAAGGATTTTGTCCTGGATAATCTGAAGATTGAGCTGGTGAAGGAGGAGATCAACAAAGAAACCGTCAATGCACTGGCAGCGCAGGCAGAGAAATCCTATATGGAACGGGATTATACGCGGGAAGAATGGGAGGCATTCCAAGAGGCTCTGATCCATGCCAAGGTGGAGGCCAATCGGGATAAGACGGATCAAAAGGAAATGGAAGAAGCCTATTATGCGTTAAAGGCAGCCATCAATGTTCTGGATCAGTCGGCCGGTGCGGCAGAAGAGGATTATTTTGATATTACTCCGGAGCATTATACCGCAACGGCAGGAAGCGAACAGGCGGGAACTGGGAAGGAAGGCCCGGTGAATTATGCGATTGACGGCGATGCATCCACCCATTGGATGACAGACAAGACGGTGAATGCACTGCAGGACGGCGTGGCATGGATTAACATTCATTTTGACCGGCCCCAGACCATCGATGGGGTCCGGTATCTGCCAAAGGCAGGGGGATCGAAAGACGGAAAGCTGCTGGAAGCGGAGATCCAGGTGAACCGAGGGGCGAGGAGCTACGAAACGATCGTTGCGGATGCATTATTTGAGGAAGACACAAAGTGGCAGAGGATCCTGTTTGACGAGGTGGAAGGGGTGACGGATATCCGCATCATCCCCAGGAAAACGGCAGCGACTCTCAAAAAAAATCAAGACAAATATGCGGCGATCGCAGAGCTGCGGGTATTGTATTCGGCGCCCAGGGCGGTTACGGCAGAGAAAGAGGGGCTAAAGGCCGCCATCGACGAAGTGGCCGGTCTTCGGGAGGAAGCGTATACGGCCGCATTCTGGAAGTACTTCCAGGAAAAATTGCGGATCGCGCAGAGCGTATTGGCCAACGAGGATGCGACAGAGTATGAAGTCGCCCTTGCCCTTGTAAATTTAAAGGATGCGGCTGCCGATCTGGTGGTGAAGGTACCGCTGCATATAGAAGCGCTGCAGAATGCGGTCAACCTTGCGGCACAGGTGTCTACGGAGGGTGTAAAGGATCCGGCGGCGGTCGAGAGATTTCAAAAGGTTCTTCAGGAGGCCAGGGACATGCTTGTGAGAGTAAAAGCCCAGGATGAAAGCGTTACACAGGAAATGGTGGATCAGTGCTGTGAGGAACTTTTGGCCGCCGTTGGGGCGCTGGAGTATGGAAAAGGCGATAAAACAGAGCTCGCGAAGCTGGTACAGGCTGCCGGGCAGCTTGATCTGAGCAAATATCAGGAGGAAGGGAAGGACGCGTTTAAGGCGGCTCTGGAAACGGCAAAGGCAGTTGTGGAAAAGGAGAACGCAACCCAGGAAGAAATCAATGCTGCCTGGAACAATCTCCTGACAGCAATGAACAATCTCCGTCTGCTGCCAGGCCAGGAACAGGAGCCGGATCAAAGTGACAGGACGCCGGACCAGAATGGAGAAAAGCCGGATCAAAATGAACAGAAACCGGGTCAGAATAAAACTCCGGAAGGTTCCAAAGTTCAAAAAAATGTAAGGACTGGGGACACGATCAATCTGGTACTGCCTGTATGTATCGGTATGATGGCTTTTGCTTTGCTGGTAATGGCAGCTATACTGAAAAAACGCAGAAGATGGTAAAACGTCCAATGTAAAAGGTGACACAGCCAGATCCTATATTTGAACGGAGGCTGGAACCGGGGCGGAAAACTTCGGGGAAAAGAAGAACAAAAAACGGTGTAAAATCTGCAGATACGCAGTTATTTTACACCGTTTTTGTTTGTACAGCCGATATCCTTATAGTTCTGGTCGATTTTGTTATTGTTGCAGGTGAAAAAAATTGTGTATACTAAAAAGGGGATATCGCGTGGAGGGATTATGAAAAAAGGCAGGATTTCAATTTTTACAAAGGTATTATTTTCCATCCTGGTGGCCATGACGGCCTGCGTGCTGGTGGTGGAGATCTCCAACCTGTATGTGATCCGTAAAAACCAGCAGCGGGCGGAGGAGCTCTATGAAAAATCGCTGGAATACTATTGCGGTTTCTGGGAGGAGCGTCTTAAGATCCTGAACCGGTCTATGCTCATGCTGATGAGCCGGGAAAACGGGGAGGATTACAATACCCTATGTGAATCGGAGAGCAGGCTGTCGGTGGAGGTGAGCAAGATCATGCTGCAGGCAGAGCTTTCCAGGATTGCGGAGCAGCACGAAAACCGTGTGTGGCTGTTTGTCATGGTGCCGGACCGGAACATCTGGGTGGTTTCCGGCCTTAATCAGGAGGAGCAGAAGATCCGGGAGGAGATCCGGGAAAAAATAGAGCAGGAGCATATTTCCAACGACGAAAACTGGGAAATGCTGCAGGTACAGGGGGAAAACTATCTGATCCAGTTGTATCATATGTCGGATGGCTACGTGGGCGCGGCCATCCGGGATGAGGAGCTTCTGGCCGGCCTGTGGGGAGAGGAGGAGACCGCAGACGCCGTGGAGGTCCGTCAGGGGGACGGGCAGGTGATCGCCCACCTGGGGGAGTCCTTAGAGAGCGGCCGGATCCTGACCTTTCAACGGGCACTGGAGGGGACGGATATTCTGCTGGCCGCACTGTTAAAGGATTCCAGACTGTACAGCAGCTCCGTCTATATGCTGGTGCTGATGCTTTGCGTGATCTCTCTGGTGCTGGTGATCCTGTCCGTGGAGCTGGGCATCCAGAAAAAAATGGTTTTTGAACCCCTGGAAATGCTGCGCCAGGCCATGGAGCGCTTCAGCGGTGGAGCATTGGAGGTGCGGCTGCCGATCCCCAAGAGAAACAGGCAGATCGGAAGGCTGCATCAGACCTTCAACGACATGACGGAGCAGATCGCTCACTTAAAGGTCTCCGTCTACGAAAAGGAGCTGGAGCGGCAGAAAATGAAGAGCAACTACCTGCGGATCCAGATCCAGCCCCATTTTTACGCAAATATCCTGAATCTGATCCACGGAATGGCCCAGATCAGAGATTATGCAGGAATCCAGAAGCTGGCCAAGACATCGGCGGGATATTTCCGCTATCTGCTGGGAGAGAAGGGGACGCTGGTGCCATTGTCCGGGGAGCTGGCCTTTTTAAACAGCTTTGTGGAGATTGAAAAATTTCGTTACGGAGACTGTGTACAGGTGCAGATCCAGGTGCAGGAGGGGCTGGAGGGCCAGTTGGTGCTGCCCCTTCTGATCCAGACCTTTGTGGAAAACAGCATAAAGCATAACGTGACGCTGGTGCCGGTGCTTATGGTATCCGTATTCATTTGGGAGGAGCAGGGAATGTTGAACATCACGGTGCAGGACAACGGAATGGGATTTCCTCCCCAAATCCTAAAACGGTTGAAAAATGGAGAGGATATCAGTGAGAACGGGGAGCATATCGGCATCCTGAATGTGCGGGAGCGCATCCATGTGCTGTATGAGAGGGAAGCGGATATCCGGATCGAGAGTCAGGCAGGACGAACCACCGTGACGGTCCGTCTGCCGCTGGTAGCTGTGAAGGAGGAATCACCCTGCGGGTATCCCTGTATGCCCAAAAAGCAGGATAACTTCTCGGAATCTCAATGAATGAGATTCCAACCGAAGATTGACAACTGAATATCGTGCAGGAAAAGAAATTTGAGAAAAATGGACATAAACCTTGGACATAGCGGGT
>CATJBQ010000212.1 GCA_949738465.1 uncultured Lachnospiraceae bacterium | reverse complement strand
TATCCTTGCCATAGTTCCCCTTCCTGCAGATTATTTTTTGTATCGTTTTACTCTATCCCGTCAAATATTTTGTCAAAATCAATCTTAATATGCGGAAAATGGATTAAATGTAATCCCTCTTTGTTATCGCTTGTAACAGTATCAATTAAATAATATTTTGGCTCCTCATTTTCATAATCAAGATCATACATTTCGATCGTACGCTTTTGAATATCAATAATCCAGTATTCGGGCACTTCTTCTTCCCGATAGATTTCTTTTTTCTCCGATCTGTCATATTTCGCTGTAGATGGGGAAAGTACTTCCATCATTCATCTTCCATTTATACTGAACATTGTTAGGATATACTCTGCAAGTGCTATCCTATAGCTGATTATATACCATATTGACAAAATTTGTTATGGCTGTAGAATGGTCTGGCGTAGCTCCCGCCATATCGACTATTTGTAAATCCAAACTCATTTCATACCTCCTTAAATTCCGTACATTTTTATTATACCGGATCGAATAAAGATTTCAAGTTCTATTAACCCTGTCAGGAGGAAATGTGATGATTGATTTCTCTCCCGGAATCGGATATACTGGGAGAATAATATGAGAAAGCGAAAAAATGCAGCCGTGGATGACACGATCGAGGAGCAGATATGCCAGTCAACCAGACAGGAGGAACCGAAGATGACAGAACGAGCAGATGGGAATCAAAATGCCGCCGCAAAGCTGGCCCAGTGGGAACGCAAGCTTCTGGACCTAAGCCTCAGAAACATGCTGATCAACATGCGCATGACGAAGGCGGTGGTTCCGCTTCTGTCCGCGGATGTGGGCACGCTGGAGGACGCACTGTCCGACGGAGAGGAATTCCGGGTGCTGCCGCGGCCGGCGGATCTTCCGCCTGCCGAGACGGCCGATGCCCTGGTGGAGGCGCTGGGAGAGCTGGGGCCCTGCGCGGAGTTCATCGCCCAGGAAAGCAAGCGCAGGAGGCTTCATTCCTTCTACACGGAGAAGGAGCTGAGCGGCAGCCTCACAAAAATATACCGTTCTGCCAGGACCTCCTTAGAGGAGAACGGCGCCAACACTCTGTATCTGGCCCTGGGCTTTTTACGGTGGTTTGAGAATAAAAAGGATGCCGCGGCCAGGTATGCCCCCATCGTTCTGGTTCCCATCGACATCATCCGTAAGTCCGCCAGCCAGGGGTACGCCATGCGGATGCGGGATGAAGATGCCCAGGTGAATATCACGCTGCTGGAATTTCTCAAACAACAGTTCGACCTGCAGATCTGCGGGCTGAACCCGCCGCCGGAGGACGAGCACGGGCTGGACATTCCGGGGATTTTTACTATCATCCGCCAGGGCGTCCATGAGCTGGCCCGGTGGGAGGTGGTGGAGGCCGGATGCATCGGGAATTTCTCCTTCTCCCAGTTTGTGATGTGGAACGACATCCACAGCAACAGCGCCTTCCTGGCGGAGAATAGGATCGTCCACAGCCTGATGACGGGAGTGGTGGATCGGGATGATAGGTTTGCTCCGGATATGGATACGGAGGAGGCCTGTCTTCCGGTGGCGGTGGATTCCTCCCAGCTTGCGGCCATTCAGATGGCGGCGGCAGGCAGGAGCTTTGTGCTCCACGGGCCGCCCGGCACCGGGAAATCCCAGACCATCACGGCAATGATCGCCAATACCCTCGCCAAGGGGAAGACGGTCCTTTTTGTGGCGGAGAAGCTGGCGGCCTTAGAGGTGGTGGAGAAGCGTCTGACAGCCCTGGGAATCGAAGATTTCTGCCTGGAGCTGCACTCCAACAAGGCCACGAAGAAGGCGGTGCTGGACCAGCTCAGGCGCGGCCTTGAGATCGGCGTCTGGGGGATCCGGACGGACTATGACAAAAAGCTCCAGGAGCTCCAGGATCTGCGGCAGGAGCTGGATGCCTATGCCAGGGCCCTGCATGAAAGGCGGCCCTCTGGAAAGAGCCTCCGCCAGCTGATGGACCTTTACGAGGCGATTCCGGAGCAAAACCAGAGCCTGGGCTTTGATTTTGGCGACGCGGGAACGCTTACCGAGAGGGACTTAAGCAGCCAGGCTCTGGCCTTAGAACGGCTGGTTGCGGCAGGAAAAGGAATCGGGCACCCCCATAACCATCCCCTTTCGGCAGTCCGCAGGACAGTGTACAGCCAGCGCATGAAGTTTGAGCTGGAGGCGGTGCTTAAGGGGTACACCGACGCGCTGCAGGACCTGCAGGCAGCGATGGCAGGCTTTGCAGAACAGGCAGGGCTTATGATGCCCGAAGCGGAGGAGGAATGGGAATATGCCTGCAATTATGCCCGCAGCCTTCTGTATGCCGGGGAGCTTCCGGATCTCCTGAAAAAAACCGATTCGGCAGACCGGGAATTTGCAGCGCCGGAGACGTACCTGGTGAAGCGGCAGGCCTTCCAGGTGAAGGAGGCGGATTTTCTTAAGAAATGGAACGAAAACTTCCTGCACCTGGATATGAATGTCTACCGGGAAAGATACGACCGGGCCAATCGTAAGATCTTCGGCAAAAAGAAAGCCCTGACAGCATTGACGGCGGAGCTTGGGGCTTTTGCTGCCTTTCCGGTGGAGACGGAGCGGATCCCGGTTTATCTGGCGGAGGTTCTATTTTATCAGCAGGAGGGGAAGGAGCTATCCGCTGTGGAGGCGGAGCTGTCCGGAGAATGGAAGCATATTTTGACGGCTTATCCCACAGCGGAAGCTTTGCAGGAATATAAGGAGCAGGTGAAGGAGCAGCTTAAGGTCCTGGCGCAGTTTTTGGGGCAGATTGACGGGTTAAGGGAGGCGGGAGCCTTGGAGGCCTGCCTTTTGAAGGCACGGCTTTTGATGGACCAGATGGAGGTGGAGAGGCGGGCAGAGGCCGCGGCGGCAGAACTTCTGGGGCTTGTTTTTGATGTTTCCCAGAGAAACTGGATCGAAGACCAGCTGGAGCTTTGTGCCCGGATCCTGGAAAATGCTTCCTCCCTCAAGGACTGGATCTGCTACCTGCAGCTGGCGGAGGAATGCCGGCAGATGGGCCTCGGTTCTGTCTGCGATGTCTATGAAGCCGGACTGGCCCATGAGGGCGTCCTTTTGGTATACCGGCGTTCCCTTTACCGGGCCATGATCCTGTCGGTGGTTGAACAGGAACCGGTATTAAACGGCTTTACCGGGATCGGGTTTAACGAAAGGCTTGCCCAGTTCAAGCGGATGGACGAGGAATGTATGGCATTGGCCCGGGACGAGATCTACTATCGGCTGACCCACCGGCTGCCCAGCTCCTACGAGACGGTGGAGGTAGGCCGGGAGCTGAATCTTTTAAGGCGGGCCATCAGCAGCAACGGCCGGGGGCTGTCCATCCGGACGCTGTTTGAGCAGATTCCCCATATTCTGCCAAGGCTGTGTCCCTGTATGCTGATGAGTCCCATTTCGGCGGCCCAGTACCTGCAGGCGGAGAATGACCTGTTTGACCTTGTGATTTTTGACGAGGCCTCCCAGCTTCCCACCTGCAAGGCGGTGGGTGCGCTGGCACGAGGGAAAAATGCCGTGATCGTGGGGGATCCCAACCAGATGCCGCCTACCAGCTTCTTTGCCGGAAATACGGTGGATGAGGAGAACCTTGACCTGGAGGACTTAGACAGCATCTTAGATGACTGCCTGGCGCTGGGGATGCCCTCCGCCCATCTGCGCTGGCATTACCGCAGCCGCCATGAGAGCCTGATCGCTTTCAGCAACCGGGAGTTTTACGAGAACTCCATGTTCACCTTCCCCTCGGTGAACGACCGGGAGAATCGGGTAAGCCTGGTTTTGGTGGAGGGATATTTTGACCGCGGAAGGAGCCGTGTGAACGAAGGGGAGGCAAGGGCGATCGTGGCAGAGATCCGAAGGCGGTATGAGGATCCTGTGTGCAGGGACCAGTCTCTGGGCGTGATCACCTTTAACATCAGCCAGCAGTCTCTGATCGAGGATCTGCTGCAGGAGGAATACCAGAAGGACGCTGATTTTGACCGGTGGGCCAATGAGGGGGAGGAGGCGCTAATTGTCAAGAACCTGGAGAATGTTCAGGGGGATGAGCGGGATGTTATTTTATTCTCCGTCGCCTTTGGGCCGGATGGGGAGGGGAAGCTGTCGCTGAATTTCGGGCCCCTGAATAGGGAGGGTGGATGGAAACGGCTGAATGTTGCCGTATCCCGGGCCCGGTGGGAGATGGTGGTATTTACGGTGATGACGGCAGACATGATCGATCTTCGACGGACAAAGGCCAGGGGCGTGGAGGCCTTAAAGGACTTCCTGGAGTATGCTTTAAAAGGCGGATCCTTAGAGCAGCCGGCGGAAGTCCGGACCCGGGAGGAGCAGGGTATCTTGGGCCAGCTCTGCCGGACGCTTGCGGAGAATGGCTATGCATACCAGAAGGCGGTGGGCCATTCCAGGTTCAAGGTGGATCTTGCAGTGATGAATCCTTACAATCCCCAGGAGTATTTGCTGGGTATTCTGTTAGACGGGGAGTCCTACCGCCAGTCTGCCAATACCCGGGACCGGGAGGTGGCACAGATTGGGGTCTTGAAAGACCTGGGGTGGGAGCTGTATCGGATCTGGGCGATGGACTGGTGGGACAACCGGGGGAAGGAGATTTCCAGGCTTATGGGGGTTTTGGAGGAAAGGAGAGAATGGGCAGGAGGTGTGATAACCGGATTCGCAGCAGATAAGTCCGAAAAATGAAAATAGCCGTTGTAGGATCCGGAAAAATCCAGTATACTTAAGAAAAACAGCGATGTGATGGAAAAGGAAGGGAGCGGCTATGGCGAGGACAGTAAGCATTGGGCGTCAGGATTTTGAGAAGCTCAGGATTAGCAACAATTTCTATATCGATAAGACCCATTTTATACGTGAATGGTGGGAGGCGGATGATGAGGTGACGCTGATCGCCCGTCCCAGGAGATTTGGAAAAACGCTGAACCTAAGCATG